>JBDRBC010000212.1:0-32751 GCA_043823125.1 bacterium
GCTGATGATATTGTGCAGCTCGATGATCCGCTCGACGTTGTGGGACTTGATGTCCATTAAGGCGTAGACGCCGTTGTTGGTGTTGGCGTAGCGCGAGAAGATGTACTTCACCTGGTTGCTGTCCCGTAGCAGTCCGTTGATCCGGCGCTGGAGGATGGCGTTGCTCAGAATGTCCTGGCGATTCCGCCCGTCGCCGGGATTGAAGACGGTGATCCCCCTGCCGAGCCGACGATTGATCCGGGAGGGGCGGGCATACAGCATCTGGAAGACGGCGCGGGGACTCTTCAGCCGATCCAGCAACGCTTCGAAGAGGGTGGCACAGATGGTGCACGGCTGGTCCCGGAACACCCAGTCGTATTCCTTGCCGGACGAGAGATTCCACTTGAACTCGTCACTCTCGATGAGGCTGTCGATGACCGGACCGCGGTGGGCCTTGGGAATCATCAGGATCGGGTTGTCGTGGCTGGGACACGGCACCTCGATGTACTCGTTGTTGGCCGGCACCTCCGCCATCTCGGCGCGGTAGACCTCCGGATCGAAACCGGGCGCGCTGTCGTACTGTCCCGGAACGCTCTCTCCCGCCTCGTCGCCGTCGCTCAGAAATCGGTACAGCTTGTCGAGCACCGGCGAGGCCGCGCTCTGGCGGAAATCGCCCAGCAGCCGGCGGTTCAGCCGCCAGACGGTCTCGTACCGCAGGCCGGCTTCCTTGTTGGCGTACTCCTCGAACTTGCGGAGCAGGTTGTCCAGGAAGGTGCTCTTGCCGCAGCCCGGCGGCCCGTCGAAGATGTAGATCTTGTTCTGCTGGGCGCCGCTCCGGAACGACTCCACCAGATTCATCAACCGATTGGCAAAGATGCGGTCAGCGAAGAACGGGTGGTCGGATTTCTCCACGAAGAGCTCGCTGCAGTCGTAATGCATGAAGCCGATGCTCTCGGGATCGTCGGGATACTCGTCGACCCCCCGGCCGACATAGGTGTTGACCATGTCGTGGAATACCTGGAACACGTTACGCAGGTAACGAGCGGGGTCGGTCGAAATCAGGTTCAGGTAGTCCCGGAACGGAACCGGTTCGCGCTGGTCGAGCTTGTCCAGGCTCTGGTCGATGTACCGTAACGCTCGTTCCACGTTGTCCATGAGTTACTTCTCGCTACAATGTTTTGCGGGTCAGTTTACGGTTCTCCACGCTGTAGAGCACTTTTTCCCACTCCACCTCTGGCTCGGCTTCGTTCTCGGCCGCACTGCTGGCCGCCGAGGACACCCGTGGCTTCACCTCGTGGGTCTCGAGCTGGACCTTGCTGCCCCACAGGTATTCGATACCGATCATGGTGTTGTGAATGAAGTCCCTGACCAGCGGTTTCTCCTCGAAGTGGTGCACCAGGTACAGTGCGCCGTTGTCCCCGCGCTCGGGATCCACACTGATGTGGGGCGGGTGATACATGGATTCCAGCAACATCTGCCGGTATTCTTCCGCCTTCCGGCTCTTGATGTAGTATTCCCAGACCATGCGGTCCTGGTTCAGGCGACGGCCCACCACGAACAGTTTATACCGGTTGACGAAATCCTGGTCCACATAGCTGTTGACGAACGTGAAGTCGCACAGGTTCTCGCGGATCTGGTAGATGAAATCGCGTCCGTCGGTGCCGTCCCGGGTGAACTTGTCCCGGGCCGTGACGTCGCGTAGCCGGTTGTAGTCGCGGGAGTACCGTCCCTGACCGGCGAACTCCTCGATGAAAAAGAACAGCCTCATGCCGAGGGCGTACGGATTGAGCCCCACTCTTGGCATGGCCGTGACCCGGGCGTTGACCCGCGCGAACTCCACCTCGTGCCCCTGGATCCGATCGTCCTGCAAGAAGAGGGTCTCATGCCAGTAACTGGCCCAACCCTCGTTCATGATCTTGGTCCGAATCTGCGGCTGGAAGAACATGGAGGTGCCGCGTGTCACCTGCAGCACCATCTTCATCCACTTGTTCTCTTCCCGGCTGAGGAACGGCGAGTGATCCAGTAGGTACTCGTAGAGGTCCTGTTTTTGCGGCTCCTCCCGCGGCTTCTCCTTTTCGAAAAGTGTCTGGAATTCGGGATGCTGCTGCTCCACCTCCTCGAAGAACCGCTGTTCACCGCGGTCGCCGTGCTGGCGCTTGCACTCGTTGTAGCGTTCGATTTCGCTGACGAAGTCGTTGGTCCTCACCCGCTTGACGCTTTGCAGGAACACGTCGAAATAATAATCGAGCCGCCGCGAGCCGTTGCGGACGGGGGCCCGATTCAGGCGTGAAAGCTTCTGATGGTAGCCGACCAGATTGTCGATGCCCCGACCGAACTCGAGCACGTAGTCCGCCCAGCGTCCCTTCTCGGCCCGCAGGCGCGAGATGATGCGTTTATCGGACAGGGCTCTCCCGGTAAAGTCGTAATCCCAGGTATGACGGAAGTAATAATTGTTCTGGAAGAAGTCGATATGGGCCAGCACGTGATAGAAGATCATCACGTTGAGCCAGTCCGGATTGTTGTCGTTGAAGAACGAGATGGCCGGCCGGGTGTTGATCACGGTCTCGTACGGATTGTGCGGGTACAGCTCGTACTTGCCCTTCTCCCGCAGCACCTCCACGTCGTGTACCCAGTAATCGTAGAGCGTCGGGATCATGCCCTTGGGCATGAGTTCCAGCAGGTCGCGATTGGTGACGATGTATTCGAGGGACTCGTCCTGGAAGGAGAGGCCGGCGTCGCGCGCGCGTTCCTTGCACCCTTCCATGATCGCCTTTGTGCGTTGATCAACGATCTCCATGCCGTCCGTCTCTTCCGGTTGTCACTCGCCTCCGCGGCGCCGTCAGGCGCTCGCCACCTTGACTGGTTGTTCGGAAATCAATTTCTTGATGCCGTCAATGAGCCGCGTCTCGTTGGCGTCCTCCGGAATGATGTCCATGCGGAGCAGGTCCGTCCGCTCTTCTAGTAGTCTGGACTTCTGCAGATACTTGGCCACCTCGCTCGTGCCCGGCGTCTCGCGCTGGTGCTCGGCGATGGAGATGCCGACCCGGGAGGCGTAGGCGAGCATTTTCTTCAGCTCCGGAATGGACTCCTTGCCCTCGGTGTCCCAGTCGTCGCCATCGGTGCCGTGGAAGATGTAGATGTTGTAATCCTGGACGAGGCTCTCCTTCTCGACTATCTCGTTCACGAGTCGGTAAGCGGACGCCACCCGGGTGCCGCCCGCCACCGTCGAGTTGTAATAGGTGTGGAAGTCGGGCACCTCGCTCGCCTCGGTATCGTGCAGGATGAACCGCGACTCCACCTGGCCGGCGTACTGATAGAGCAGCCAGCTGTAGATCAGGACGTGCTGGGTGACGACGAGCTCGGTGGACTTGCCCGCCATGGAGCCCGAGTAATCGCGCAGGAAGAAGACGACGGCCTGGGATTCGTAATCCTTCTCCCGAGACAGTATGCGGTAGATCATGTCGCTGGGCGAGATGAGGAATTGCGTGGGATCGATGTTGTTGATGTCCGGCACCCGGCCGAGGTGGATATTCGTTTGGAGTATCTGACGCAGCGTGGCTTTCTTGTCCAGGACCTGGCCGAAGCCGCGGTGCTTGTCGGTCAGATCGTAGGTATACCGGGTGAGGGAGCGCTTCTTGCCTTTGTCCTTGAGGTTGGGCAGCTGGAACTGCTCCGTCAGGATCTTACCGAGATCGTAGGCGCTGGATTCCAAATCGTGCGGCCCGGATTCCCCGCCGCCGGGCCCGGCCCCCGCGCCCTGGGGCGCGCGCACCGGTTCCTCGCCGATGACCTCGCCTTCCTCGCCATCGCCGGAACCCCCGGCGCTCTCCTCTTCCTGGCTGGTCCGGACCTGGTCGTGGATGAACTTCTCTTCCACGGTGGTGGGAACGATCACGATCTTGTCCCGGCCGCCCTTGCCTGGCTTGATCAGCTTGCCCACGCGGATCTTGCGGGGAAAACCGTCTTCTTCCCGTCGCCGGTCACGCTCCAGCAGCTCGTCCAGCGACCGGATCCGGGTGCTGAAATTGCTGTTGCTGCTGGAGGCCGAGACGTTCTGCAGGGACACCAGGTCGTTGAATCGGTAGATATCGGACCGGCGCCAGGGATCGAGACGGGTGTTTCCGGGCGGGTCACTGCCGGAGATCGGCCCCGCCGGGCTGTATTCGTGCTCGCCGCCGCTGGCCGCCTCGACCAGAAACCGCTGTCGTTGCTCCGGGGTGAGCTGCTGGGCATCCAGCAGCGCCTTGAGTTGTGCTCTGATCTGGCTCATTGGTTCGCCCTAACTCGGTCCGCCGTCCGGAAAATCGTCCGCTGACCTGTCAATTCTCGTCTTCCTGGGTGCAGAAGTACTCGATGGTCTTCTGCGCGCAGGTCTGGCAGTATTTGAGCTTGTTGAGCATGGTGTCGATCATCCGGTCGTACAGCTTCTGGTTCTCTTCGTTGGTGCGGTTGGCCAGCGCACCGATCAGACTGCCGGCACCTGCGATATCCGATTTCAGGCGAACATCCGTGACCGCCTTGACGAGTTCGAGGTTGTCCATGAAGTCGTAATTCGGGTCTACCGAGATCTTCTGACCGTAGATCTTGCGAATGGAGGTCCGGAACGCCTCCCGCTGCTCCGCCGTTTTCAGCTCCAGGCGTGCCTCGATGCTTTTGATGAACCGTTCGTCCACCTTGAGGGCCTTCAGCTCGCCGGTCTGGGGATCCTTGTACTTCCACATCTTGTCCGGCCCCAGGTTCTCCGCGTCGGTGCCGATGATCATGTTGACGTAGTTCATCACGTCCTTGCGGATTGCGAACGGCTCGTCCATGTAGGCATTGAACATCTCGGTCATGACCCGCTCACGATACAGCCCCTTGGCGATCTTTAGGTCCTCCAGATACTTGGCGCGATTGCTGGCGTCGGTAACATAATCGAGTACGATCCGGTCCAGGGCCCGGAAGACGTCGTAGGCGAACATGCAGCGGCCCTCGTTGGTGTCCGAACTTTCGAGTATCAACTGGATGGCGCGTCCAAGATTCCGCTGCCCCAGTCCGCGCTGACCGAACCGCTTGGTAATATCCGGGTCCTGGCTCAGGCCGTCGATGACCTCGGCCAGCGTCTTGATGCTCTTCTCGCCGGCGATCTCGCCGGCGGCCAGCTTCATGGTCTCGATGGGGGTCAACTTCTCGGAACGCGGCAGTCGTGTCAACACGACCCCTACGGACGCTGCGTAGTTCAGGTTGGGATCCTGGTGGAGTGCCTCGCCGGTGTAGGTGGTCTTCGCCTCGTTGCCCACTGCGTAATCCGTGAGCTGCTCCTGCAGCCGGTAGTTCGTGTTGTGCGAGACGTAACAGATGCGGCACCGGTCGACGATGGGCGCCTCTTCCTTCTCGGCCAGGAAGCGGTTGAACTCCGAGTTGTTACTGGTGGCAATGATCAAGGTGTCGATGGGCCACCTGAAACCGTCGATCTCGATGGTGCGGTTCTGGATGACGCCGAGATACACCTGCACCAGGTCCTTCTTGTTCTTGTAGATCTCGTCGCTGAAGTGGATGCCGCCCCCGGCCACCCGGGCCAGCGCGCCGCGCCGCAGGTCGAACCGGTACGGATTGTTGGTGTCGGTAATATGTAACAACCGCTGGATCGATTCCTCGCCGAGCAGGTCCACCGCGGAAGACGTGATCTTGTCCTTGGCCGGGTACTTGCCCGTCACCGTGCCGAGACTCTCCGTGAGTGGCACCCGCACGATCTTAATGCAGTCGAGCATCTTGTCTATGTCGCCGTCGAGGTGCTGACGGATGTCGCTCCATATGTACTCGCTACAGGCGCCGAGGGGCCGATAGTTCGCGTAATGCTGCTCGACCTCGTCCTCGGAGAACCCGACCTTTCTGACCAGGTAAGACCGGCACTTGTCCCGGCTCTCGAACAGGTTCATGGCCAGGATCATGGGATCTTCGTAGGTCTGCGATTCGATGCTCTGGATGCGGCCGTAATGGCCAAGCGCCTCCAGCCCGTCGAACCGGAAGGTGTACTTGCGGTTCACGTCCCGGGACAGAAATTCGCGATATTTATAACTGAGATACTCCACGAAGAATGTCTTGCCGTTACCCGGCTCGCCCACCAGCACGTAGGCCATTTCCTTGGAAGACCCGCCTTCGGCCGCATCCTTGACATACGAGACAAAGCTGTTGATCTCATCATACATGCCGATGATGTGCTTCGCGCCGTCGCGGAACAGCCTGAAGTCGTACGCGGTCTTACCGTTGACCACCACCTTCTCGATGTTTTCAGCCAGGATCATCCTGGCAACGCTCTCGAAGGCATTTTCAAAGCATCGCTGACCGTTCTTGACGGCGAGCAAATGCTGGTGCAGCGTGTGGTTATTCTCGGCAGGCATCATTTCTCCCATCTGTCTATTTTGCTCGGGATTAAGCGGCTGACCCACTGTCTAAATATATCGCCTTTCGGCTTTGTTGCTTGACTATTTTATCCTGTAATTTGTGGTTGTGTTTTTGTGGTATTGTTGTAACTGGTGATGATATCGTCGAATTGTTGTCGTGATGACGCTGAGTAATCCACCAGAAAACGGCACTCGATATGAAATTTTCATGTTCCCTGCTGCCGGCGCCATCAGAGCAACCCCATCAAGTTCGCCTCTCTTTTACCGCGTTCAAGCCCGAGCCAGACCGATGAAATCAGATCAGCTTGGTGATGCCGGAAGCTCCTCGTCTCCCGCCTCCCCTTCTTCCCCCGCCTCCTCGCCGTTGGCGCCGGAAGCGATCTTGGTGATACCCCCCACGACATCGTTCCCTTTCATGTTGATGATCCGCACCCCCTGGGTATTCCGTCCCTGGATCGACACCGCGTCCAGGGCGATCCGGATGATGATGCCCGCGCGGGTGATGACCATCAGCTCCTCGTCGGGTTTCACGTTGCGGATCCCCACCAGCGGGCCGTTGCGCTCACTGCACTTGATGGTGATCAGCCCCCGCCCGCCGCGTCGCTGCACGCGATAGTCGGACAGCGGGGTGCGCTTGCCATAGCCGTGTTCAGTGATGGCCAGCAATGCGTCCTCGTCGTTGCGCACGATCACCATGCCGACCACTTCTTCGCCCTCGTTCAGGGAGATGCCGCGCACGCCACGCGCCGTCCGCCCCATGGGGCGAGCATCTTCCTCGTGAAAACGGATAGCCATGCCCGAGGTGGAGGCCAAGACGATGTCGCCGTCGCCGTCCGTCACCCGCACGCTCACCAGTCGCTCGTCCTCGATCAGGTTGATGGCCTTGATGCCGACGTTCCGCGGCCGGCTGAACGCGTTGAGCGGCGTTCGCTTGATGATCCCCAGGTTGGTGGCCATGGCCAGGTACTGGTCCTCGCTGAACTCCCGCACCGGCACCACGGCGTGCACCTTGTCGCCCGGGTGGATCTGGATCAGGTTCACGATGGGCCGCCCAAGCGAGGTCCGGCTCCCCTTGGGGATCTGGTGCACCTTGAGCCAGTAGCAGGTGCCGTTCTCGGTGAGCACCAGCAGGTACTGGTGCGTCGAGGCGGTGAACAGGTTGTCGACGAAGTCGTCGTCCTTGGTGCCCGTGGCCGTGATGCCCTTGCCGCCCCGCCCCTGCTGCCTATACGTGTCCAGCGGGATCCGCTTGGCGTAGCCCTGGTTGCTGATGGTGACCACCATCTCCTCGTCGGCGATGAGGTCCTCCAGGTCGATCTCACCCTCGTCCTCGACGATCTCGGTGCGTCGCTCGTCACCGTAAGCGGCGCGCACTTCTTCGATTTCGTCGCGGATGATCTGCAGAACGAGGTCCCGGCTGTCCAGGATGGCCTTCAGCTCGGCGATCTTTTCGATGAGGTCGCGGTACTCGTCCTCGATCTTCTGCCGCTCGAGGCCGGTGAGTCGCGCCAGCCGCAGGTCGAGGATGGCCTGGGCCTGGATCTCGGTCAGTCCGAAGCTCGCCATGAGCTCCACCTTGGCGGACTGGGGCGATTCGCTGTTCTTGATCAGCTCGACGATGGCGTCGATGTTGTCCAGGGCGATGCGGTAGCCCTCGAGAATGTGTGCCCGTTCTTCGGCCTTGCGCAGGTCGTACCTGGTGCGGCGCACCACCACTTCCTCGCGGAAGATGAGGAACTCCTGCATCGTCTCCTTCAGGCTCATCACCTTGGGCCGGTTGTCCACCAGCGCCAGGTTGATCACCCCGAAGGTCGTCTGCATTGAAGTGTGGGAGAACAGCTTGTTGAGCACCACCTGGGGATAGGCGTCCCGTTTCAGGATGATGACGATGCGCATGCCTTCGCGGTCGGACTCGTCACGCAGGTCGCTGATGCCCTCGATCACGCCACCCCGCACCAGCTGGGCTATCTTTTCGATGAGGGTGGCCTTGTCGACCTGATACGGCAGCTCGAAAACGATGATCTTGGCGCGGCCGTTGGCCTCGACCTCGATCTCGGTCCGAGCCCGTACCACGACCCGCCCCCGTCCGGTGGTGACATAATCACGGATTCCCTGTCGCCCCTGGATGATGCCGCCGGTGGGAAAATCCGGTCCTTGCACATGCTCCAGCAGGCGCAGGTCCTCCAGCTCGGGGTTATCCAGCAGCACGCTGAGACCGTCACAGATCTCCGTCAGGTTGTGCGGTGGAATCTTGGTCGCCATGCCGACAGCGATGCCGTCCGATCCGTTCACCAGCAAGTTGGGCACCACCGCGGGCATGACCGACGGCATGAAACGGGACCCGTCGTAGTTCGGGATGAAATCGACGGTCTCCTTGTCGAGATCTTGCATTATCTCGGTGGCGAACTTGGTCAATCGCGCTTCGGTGTACCGTTCCGCCGCCGGCGAATCGCCGTCCACCGATCCAAAGTTGCCCTGCCCGTCCACCAATGGGTACCGCAGGCTGAAATCCTGCGCCATGCGCACCAGGGTGTCGTACACCGCCATGGTGCCGTGCGGGTGGTAGTTACCGGTGGTGTCACCTGTGATCTTGGCGGACTTGCGGTATGGCCTGCCGGGTTGTAGGTTCAGATCGTTCATGGCCGTCAGAACCCGACGATGGACCGGCTTGAGTCCGTCGCGAACGTCTGGCAAGGCGCGGGAGATGATGACGCTCATGGAGTACTCGAGGTACGACTCCCGCATCTTCTCCTCTATGTCGACATCGATGATCGTCTCGTTGTACTCAGTCATTCACTGCCTCAGATGTCAAGGTCCTCCAGGCTGACCCGACCAGCGTTTTCCTCGATGAATTGACGGCGTGGTTCCACGTCGTCCCCCATCAAGATCTTGAAGATGTAATCCGCGTTGGCGGCGTCTAACAAATTGACTCGGGTGATGGTCCGGGAGTTCGGGTCCATGGTCGTTTCCCAGAGCTGATCCGGATTCATCTCGCCCAGGCCCTTGTAGCGCTGAACGTACACACCCTTCGCACCCATGGTCTCAATCAGGCGATCCTTCTCGTCTTCGCTGTAGGCGTAGATCTCTTCCTTGCCCTTCTTGACCCGGTACAGCGGCGGCTCGGCGATGAAGACGTGCCCGTTCTCGATGATCTCGCGGAAGTGGCGGAAGAACAGGGTCAAGATCAGGGTGCGGATATGCGAGCCGTCCACGTCGGCGTCCGTCATGATGATCACCCGGTGGTACCGAAGCTTGCTGATGTCGAAGATGCCCGAGCCGATCCCCGCGCCCAGAGCGGCGATGATGGTCTTGATCTCCTCGTTGGCCAGCACCTTGTCCAGACGCGCCTTCTCTACGTTGAGGATCTTGCCCTTCAGCGGCAGGATGGCCTGGAACTGCCTGTCCCGGCCCTGCTTTGCCGACCCGCCAGCCGAATCGCCCTCCACCAGATAGATCTCGCACTCGCTCGGATCGCGGCTGGCACAGTCGGCCAGCTTGCCGGGCAGGTTCGTGGACTCCAGGGCCGACTTTCGTCGGGTCAGATCGCGCGCGCGCCGGGCCGCCTCACGCGACTGGGCAGCGCCGATGCACTTCTGGATGATCAGCTTGGCCTGCCTGGGGTTCTCTTCCAGATACTCCGACAGCGCGCTGTTCACGAGCTGTTCCACCTGGCCTTTGACCTCGGTGTTGCCCAGCTTCGTCTTGGTCTGCCCTTCGAACTGGGGTTCGGGAATCTTCACCGCCACGATGGCGGTCAATCCCTCGCGCACATCGTCACCGGTCAGCGCCTTGAACTCCTTCTTGAGCAGGTTGTTCTTCTGGGCGTAGCTGTTGATGGTGCGGGTCAGGCCGGCCCGGAAACCGGAGAGATGACTGCCGCCCTCATGGGTGTTGATGCCGTTGGCGAAGGTGAATAGATTCTCCGCGTAACCGTCGTTGTAATCCATGGCGATCTCGATCTGCACCCCATCCATCTCGCCGGTGAAATAGACAGGGTGGCCACAGAGCACATTCCGGTTCTCGTTCAGCCAGCGCACGTACTCGATAATGCCGCCCTCGTAGTGGAACGATATCTCGCGCTCCATTTCCGGCCGTTCGTCCTTGAGGGTTATTTTGGTGCCGCGATTCAGGAACGCCAGTTCCCGAAACCGTCCCTTGAGGGTGTCGAAGGAAAATACTCGCTCGGGGAAGATCTGGGGATCCGGCGAGAAGGTGACGATGGTTCCGGTCTCCTCGGGATCACAGAGGCCGATTTCCGCCATGGGGTTTACCGGCGCGCCGCGCTTGTATTCCTGGAAGTAGACCTTGCCGTCCCGGTGTACTTCGGCTTTCAGCCAGATGGAGAGTGCATTAACACAACTCACGCCGACGCCGTGCAGACCGCCGGAGACCTTGTAGCTGTCCTTGTCGAACTTGCCACCCGCGTGGAGGCTCGTCATGACCACTTCTAGGGCCGGCTTGCCTTCCGCCTTGTGGAGGTCCACCGGCACCCCGCGTCCGTTGTCCCGGACCGCGATGGTGTTTTCCCGACCGATCACGACCTCGATCTCGTTGCAATAGCCAGCCATAGCCTCGTCGATGGCGTTGTCGACCACCTCGTAGACCAGATGATGCAATCCCCGCACACCGGTATCGCCAATGTACATTGCCGGTCGTTTACGAACCGCCTCGAGCCCCTTCAGTACCTGGATACCCTTGGCTGTATATGAACGCGAAGCTTCCGACGAACTCATTCTGCTCCCTGTTCTCGTTGTTGTCACGCGACTGCCTGAACCGTGAGTCACACGATATAAACCTTACCTGATCGCGTGGCCGTCTCTTCTTCAACAACAAGATGATGAATGGCCCGTTCACGTCGCGCCATCCATCATCCAGTCTTGTCAACTCGAATTGTCGCTCCACCGACGATTGGTAAACTGCCGGCTCCAGCGAACTTCCTTGACGGTATTCTCCCCGAAGATGTCGTTGTACTTCGTGATGATGCCCGGCACGATCATGGTGAGCTCCTGACGCCAGACCGGGTGTTCGGCCTGGAGCACCAGGACGCCGTCATTGAAATCGATCGCCTTGGAAAAGCGCGCGATCTTTTCGCCCACCACCTGGGGCCAGATATCCAGCATTTTCTGATTAGTCATACAGTCGCTCAGGCCCGCCTGGTTCAGGACCTCGTTCAGCACCTTGCCCACATGCATCGGCTGTCCCCTGCGCTTTTTCTTGTTCATGACTTGGCCTCGAGTTCGCCGCTGGTAATCTGCCAGGATTTGCTTCCGGCCGGCGACCAACCGGAAATATCCTCATTACGTGCCGTGGCGATGAAGACCTGGTGCTGCTGAATCGACTTTTCCTGAAGTTGCCGCGAGCGCTTCCGGTCCAACTCGCTGAAGATGTCATCAAAGAAGAGAACCGGGCGGATATGTCTCTTCTGAAACAGTACCTCGCTCTGTGCCAGGATGAGCGCTATGGCCGCCGTCCGGGTTTCACCCTGTGATCCGAAAGAACGGAGATCCACCCCGTCCAGCGTGACCGCAAAATCATCGAGATGCGGTCCAATTAACGGTCTTCCTCTGCTTATTTCCTTGTCCACAATATAATCAAATTCCGTGAAAATTTCCTGTTCCAAATCGCCCTCGTCATAATCTTGCAGATTCCCTTCGAACCGCGGTTTGTAAATGAAATCGAGTTCTTTATCTTCCGTGCTCAAGTCCTGGTATACCTGGTTCGCAAATGGCTTGATTCCAAGGGAATAATCGGCTCTGCCCAGATAGATCGCTCGGGCGTTTTTCGCCATCTCCTGGTTCCAGGCCGTGATTTCGTCCCGCCATGGCTGGGAGTGAATTATCGACTTTTTCGCTTTTTTTATTTCTTGCAAGAGACGGGCCTTCTGCCGCAGGGCTCGGAGATACGACTGTAGATTCGGCAGGTGTTCTCGAGCGCTGACGGCAAGGCCCCGATCGATGTATTGCCGCCGCTCGCGGGGGCCGCCTCTCACCAGCCCGATACTGTTGGGATCGAAAAACACCGAGGTGAAATTCCCCACCAGTTCCGCCCGTTTCTTCACTTCCTGGCCATCGATATGAAACCGGCGTTTGCCCTGGCGGGTCACCGCATACTCGAATTGTTTCGTCTCGGCGCCTTCTTCCTCCACGGTCATACTCACATGGAGATGATCCGCCGTGAAGCGGATCATTTCTTCGTTCCGGTTTCCGCGATGGGATCGTCCGAAGGCGATAAAATTGAGGGCCTCAAGCAGGTTCGTCTTACCCTGACCATTTTCGCCAAGGAACAGATTGACTCTGGACGAAAACTCGATTGCCGTCTCTTCCAGATTCCGGAAATTTAGAATCTTGGCTTCGACGATTCTCATGACTGCCTGACTAATCCGCTGTTAAACGTAGCGGCATCAACAGGCACAGTAGATCCCCATCATCAGAATCATTGTTGGCCGGTTCGATGAGGGTAGCACTCTGGGAGTCCCTGACTGACATCTGGATCGTGTCGGAAAGCACGTTCTTCAAAATGTCCTGGAGATATGTGTAATTGAACCCGATCTCCAGCGCCTCACCTTCGAAGGACACCGGAATTTCATCCTCGGCGCGGCTGCCGTCCGCACTCACTGCACTCAGTTCCATCCTGCCAGACTCGATACCCAGCCTTATTTGACTGGTGATCCGGTCGGCCGAAATGGAAACCCTGCGTATCGCTTGACTGAAAATGTCCCTGTCCACGATGATGTACTTGTCATTGTTCTTGGGAATGACCGCTTCGTAATCGGGGAACGGTCCTTCCAGTAGACGGGTATGCAACTCGGTTGCTCCGATCTGAAAACTGAGCTGATTTTCTCCGATGTGCAGGCTGACGGACTCCTGTCCCTCGGCCAGCCGGACGAACTGATGGAGTCCCTGGGTATCGACGATGATGTCCCGATCCTCCGGTCCATCCCACTTTATTTTTCGCCGTGACCTGGCCAAGCGGTGCGCATCCGTGGCGACCATACTCAGGCCGTCTCCTCGCACCTCCCAGAGGATTCCCATCAAAGCAGGGCGTGTTTCATCACGTGACACGGAATACGAGGTTTCCTTGACCATTTCCGCAATGGACGCGGCTGATACTTCCAGTCCCGTCTTTTCGGCAAATGTTGGCAAAGCTGGAAATTCCTCGGCATTCATGCTTGGTTCCTCTAGGGTGGCCTTGCCCGAAATGACAATTATTTTCCCTTTTTTCTCTTCTATGGTCACTTTACCCGGAGAAAGACTTCGGGTGAACGTGACGAACTTGTTTGCAGGAACCGCAACCCGTCCCTCTTGCTTTATTTCCACCTGCTCTATTTCCGTCGACACGGAAATATCGAGATTTGTGGCGGAGAGTTTCAGTCTATTATTCTCTGTATCCATCAAAATACAGGATAAAATTGGCATCGTTGTCTTGGACGGGACAATGCCGCTAACCACCGAGAGGATCTTTTGAAGATCTTCCTGCTGAATTTCTATCTTCACTGGACGCGTCCTCCACGAGGAAAAGTGATGACTTGGGCGAACGAGGAGCCATAATAAGACACAAGGCAACTTCTTTCAAGAACATAGAATAGAAATAAATAGATAATGTAGTAGACCCTGTTCATAGTGTGGAGAAGCGCCAATGATTCTGGTAAATACAACGGTAATAAGGAAATACTTGATCGTAGAAATGTTAAGAAAAACAGGGAGAAATTAAACATTTTCAACCTGGAAGCCAACCTTTGAATCAGTTGCCAAAGTAGTACACAAGAAAACACTATGTTTTCCACAAAATTGTTACAAGTATGCGAACTAGTTATGAACAATCCGGTCTCAACCTCCATCTTTTGACAACCAGAAAATAACGGTTCGTTAAAGGTATTGATTATAATTTATCCAGAAGGTCTTTTATGATACCGCTGAAATGAGGATCTTCCTCTGTTTTCTTCTTAATCTTTTTGCATGCGTACAACACAGTCGTATGATCCCGATTACCGAAGGCTCTCCCTATCTGGTTGAGTGAGGCGCCAATCTTTGTACGGGCAATGTACATCGCGACTTGACGGGCAAGAGCCAGGTCCTGGGTGCGTCGTTTGGACTTCAGTTGATCGATAGAAACGTGAAAGTAGTCAGCAACCACTTTAATCACGTCGGCGATCAATATGGGCTCTTTGTTTTTCACCCGGAAATATGAGGAGAGAATCTCCGAGGCCATTTCCAGGGTGATGTCACGCCCCGTCAAGCTAGCGAATGCCAGCAAGCGGATCAGCGCCCCCTCCAACCTACGAATGTTGTTCGTTATATTCTCGGCGATGTACTGAATGACATCGTCGGCAATGTAAATATTATTGGTTTCCACCTTTTTATTGAGAATAGCAATTCGAGTTTCGAGGTCAGGCGGTTGAATATCGGTTATGACACCCCACTCGAATCGTGATCGCAATCTCTCCTCCAGGGTGACTATTTCCTTTGGGGATCGGTCGGAAGTGAGAACGATCTGCTTCTTGTCGTTGTACAGTGTGTTGAAGGTATGAAAAAATTCTTCCTGAGTTGATTCTTTTCCTGCCAGAAAAGCTACATCGTCGACAAGTAAAACATCGACACTGCGATAGGTCCGTTTGAAATCATAGGTTCGATTCTGTTTGATGGAGAAAATGAGGTCATTCATGAATTGTTCTGCCGTTACGTAACAGACACGTTTATCAGGGAAGGATTTTCGGACCGAATTACCGATGGCATGCATGAGATGGGTCTTACCCAGACCAACTCCACCATAAATGAAGAGAGGATTGAAATTGTCACCGAGCTTCTTGCTGATTGCGAGCGCGGTGGCATGGGCAAAATCGGAGCCGGAACCGACAACGAAATTCTCGAAGGTATAGTCAGAGTTCAGGCTGAATAGATCGCTGCCATCGGTTGGCGAGGTAACCACAGCCGATTTGGCTGGCAATTCGGTACTCTTCTGGTTATCGGGAAGAAAAAGATCTTCCGTTGTCGATCCGGAATTTTCATCCACTGACAACTGACAGTCTACGGGCTGGTTGAAAAAAGTGGACACAGCCTCGTTGAGGGTTTCGAGGTGGTGTTCGCTGAACCAATCACGAAAGAACCTGTTGGGGCAAGATACCTTCAATATCCCATTGATTCTCTGGGCTGCTTTGAGCGGCATGAACCAAGTGTCGAAGGCTTGTTGAGGAACCCTCTGTCGTACAACATCAAGAATTCCAGGCCAGTAGGGGCGAATTGAGTCCATGGTGGAAAAGGAGACTCCTTTCGTAATTCGCAGGGCATCGTATCCGTATTGCCGGCACGGCAAACAAACGAAACAACTGACTATAAATAAATGGGATACAGTAAATCAGATAAGGCTGTATACATGTGTTATCCACAACACAACCGACCATGTGGATAAGCTGTTTTCTTTTTCTGCGCCGTATCAACAAGTGTGAGCGCAACCTAGCATGCACTATTTTTGGGAGCAAGGGTTTTCTCTTGGAGGGGACTATCTTTTTTTTAACTTATTGAAAATCAAAGCACTGATTCTGGGATGAATTGCTGTTGCAACCTCTGCAACCGAGATCAGGGTATGGAGAACTAACCGAATCCGTACTGCCGGGCTCTGTAGAACAAAGAGTTGACTGAAGTTAAATACGAAGAAGCTTGACAGTTTTCCCTCGCTTAATTACTGTTTGGCGGCTAAGCCCTTGAAGGAGGATATTCGGTGAAAAGAACATTTCAGCCAAGCAACCTGAAACGAGCCCGGCGGCATGGTTTCCGGAAGAGGATGTCGACCCGTGCCGGTAGGCATATTTTGAGACGTCGACGCGCCAAAGGGCGTAACCGCCTTTCAGCTTGATAGATACGCGTGGGGACCGACGGAAGATGGTACGGTCTTTACGAAGCCGTGGTGAATTTCAACTGGTCTACACGGAAGGGGTCAAACGGGTCGGCCGTTACCTTGTCTTGTACCTTTTGCCAGCCATGGAGGACGCGAAGGCGGTTGTGGCCAGCCGCAAAGTGGGCAAAGCAACAAAAAGAAACCGGGCCAAGCGATTACTGAGAGAGGCTTTGTCCAAACACATGTTCCATGAACCTGGCTCAACGGCACGAGTAATCGAGAGATTATTCCCGACCCAAGAAGCAGCAGAGACACACAGAGAAGAAATTCAAGGATTGTGGGTCGTTGCGGTGGCGAGACACAGGATCCTTACAGCGACTTCCGCGGAGGTTTGTCGGGAATTCGCTCAACTTCTTAGATAGCAAACAGTTCTTCTTTCCTGTCTTTCTGCGCTCCCCTCCCTGACTGGACAATCTAGTCTGCTCTGTAGTGATCTACATACAGAGTGGAAATTGACTGGATCAGCATGTGGCGTGTGCCATATTATCTCATTCTCAGCTATAGGCGCGTTGTTTCGCCTCTATTGCCGCCGACTTGCCGGTTCTCGCCCAGCTGTTCGAGATATGCCGCTGAAGCATACCGGTTCCACGGATTCCTCACGGGAACACGACTCACCATCCGCAGACTCGTCCGTTGCCACCCATGGCACCCTGGCGGGCTCGATCCTGTACCGCCTGTATCCGGAAGAACAGAGATCCCCGTGACTGGAGAACAGCCCCATGGATAGACGGACTATTCTGGCCTTTGGACTCATTTTCTTGGTGTACATCGGCTGGATGAAACTCAGCGAAAGAATGTACGGCGGTTCGGATCAATCTGCACCGGCGGATAGTGTTGGTATTGTTGAACATATGTCTGATGACACCGTGTCGGGCGAGGGCTCTTTTTCGACATCGGTCAGGGGGTTGGGCGCTGAAACGGTGGATCAGCCAACCGCCTTGGTCAGCGAAGAATCGGCGAGCGAAGTGCCGATAGAGGCCGCATTTCAATTCGTGGATACCGAACCCACCTCGTCATTCGTAGAAATCAAAACACACTTATATAAAATGCTCGTGAGTTCTCGCGGCGCCCAGATCGTGAGCTGGCGAGGGTTGGAATTCAACGGGCCAGACGATACACCCGTGGAACTCGTGCCGCAGGACAATTCTGGAATCAGGACGAGCGGTGATATCATCTACTTTCAGGGTGAAGCCCTGAGCCTGGCGAATGTGCCCTTTCAGGTGCAAGGATCCACCGTTATCGACCTCCAGGGTCGCGAAGAGACAAGAAGTGTTGTGTTTCAGGCGGAAACCGCCGGTGGTTTGAAGGTCACAAAGACGTTTACCATCTATCCCGGTAGATATGACTTTTTCATTGATATGAGCATTCAGACGACCAGCGGAGGGAACCGTGACGATATCTTCGCGGTGACCGGAGAACCGAGAAGTATGCGATTCGGCTGGGGCCAGGGCATCGCCAGTACCGAACGCAATATAAGCATGGAGGAACCCGACTTTCGCTCGTTCGCGATGGTGGGCGAGGACATCTCCTTCATGAAACGACGCGATCTGGCCAAGGGACCCGAGAAAGTTCAAGGTGTCTTTCGCGGCAGCGTGAAATACGCTGGCCTGCAAAACAAGTACTTCACTGCAATCGGAATTGTTCCCCTGCAGCCCGATGAAGTTGTCGAAGGCGCCATTGGACTCGACGGAAACGTGGAATACAACCACCAGACCTGGTGGATCGAGCTACCCTTGAGGCAGCAGATTGGCGACATCGGGAAACCATATGCATCGCGGATCCAGATGTTCGTGGGGCCGTGTGAATTCAATATCATGCGCTCGTACGGCCTGGACCTAGAGAAGTCTCTGGATCTTGGCTGGAAGCTTTTCCGGCCCCTTTCAGAGCTCGTCCTTTCTTTCATGACCTGGTTGTACAAGTGGATTCCCAATTACGGTTTCATCATCGTCATACTCTCGGTATTGACCAAGCTGATGTTCTATCCGCTGACGAGAAAAAGTACCGAGTCCATGCGCCGTATGCAGTCCATTCAGCCCAAAATCAAGGCGCTTCAGGAGAAACACAAAGACGATCGAGAGAAGCAGAGCCAGGAAATGATGAAGCTCTACAAGGAAGAGAAGGTCAATCCCATGGCCGGATGCCTTCCCTTGCTTGTTCAGTCACCGGTTTTCATCGCTCTTTACCAAGTTTTACGGCGCACGATCGCCCTCAGGCAAGCGCCATTCACCATGTGGATGAAGGACCTGGCAGAACCGGATGCCTTGTTCCAGTTACCGTTTACGTTGCCATTCCTGGGGAACAGCTTCAATCTTCTGCCGATACTTATGGCCGTGGCCATGTATTTCCAAACTAAGCTGACTCCCACCCCGAGCACCGGCGGGCAAATGGCAATGTTGAATACGATGATGCCCGTTATGATGCTCTTCATTTTCTACAACATGCCATCGGGTCTCGTCCTCTACTGGTTCATCAACACGGCGATGACCATCTATCAGACCTGGAGAATTCAGAGGACGGCACCCGTGACAGGAGGTGTTTGATCAACATGAGTGATGCCATTGAAAGCCAGGGGAAAACCGTTGAGGAAGCGGTTTCCGAAGCACTGTTAAAAATGGGTGCGCGACGCGATGAAGTGGAAGTGGTAGTACTCGAAGAAGGAAAACCAGGATTCTTGGGGCTATTTGGCACCAAGATGGCCAAGGTCGAAGTTCGTCGCAAAGAGAGGTCGCGCGAACGAGGTCGGAGCGCTGGAGCGGGCGCGCCCAGAAAAGATACGCGACGCCCTGCCAGGCCCACCCCCGAATCAAAACCGCCGGCAGCACAAGCGAAGAGTCGCCAAGCGGCGAAAAAGCCAGGGAAATCCCAGGAAGAGCAACCACGAACCAGACAACGGTCACCCCAGAAACCCGAACGGCGTGATGAACCCAGACCGGCCGCAACCGTCGATGCCGCACAGATTTCGTCCGACGCCATAAAGGCCGCCTCGAAAACGGAGGTTTTGCGCGGAGTCGCCGAGTCGGACGTTCCGGCGACCCTCGAAAAAATCACCACCGAACTTCTGGGCAAGGCTGGTTTTACTTGTCGGTGCGAAATTGTCGAGGGCGATTATCACATGGTCAAGGTCGTGACGGACAATAACAGCGCGGGCGTGCTCATCGGCAGGCACGGCACAACAGTTGATGCGGTCGAGCACATCGTGGAAAGAATGTCTAGCCAGGCCGCCGGCGCGCGCGTCAACATGAACCTCGACATCAATAATTACCGCCGCCGCCGGGAAGAATCGCTTATCGAACGGGCGCAAGGACTCGCCGCGAAAGTGACCGAGTCAGGTCGCGAGATTCACATGGAACCCCTGTGCGCCAGAGAGAGGCGCATTATTCACCTCGAGATCGCCCAGCATAGCGGCCTCCGCACATTCACCATTGCCACCAGCAGTGGAAAACATGTGATCATCGCCAAAGACCAGGATAAGGGCAACAGGGCACCCTCCCCGGGCTTGGTAGATGGCGATAACGGCGCACCCGAGGAGAGGGCCCTCGAAGACTGAAGGGGCAATTCGGGCGCCAGTCGTATATGGGCAAAAGGGGGCGGCGCGGGGGCGCAGCTCCCTTTTACCTTGACAGAATCAGCAGGGATAATGCTTGGCCGGTCATAAAACAAGGCGCCGACAAAGTAATGTCACGTGAACCAGGAATTGAATTGACTGTGCGCAACGAAACGAAGGCGGAAAGCACCATTGTGGCGATCGTCACGCCAAGGGGCAAGAGCGGCCTGGCTGTGGTGCGAATGAGCGGTTCTCGAGCTATAGATATTGCCCGGAATATTTTCCGAAACCCAGATTTTCAAAACAGCTGTGAGTCACATCGAGCCTACCACGGTACGATCTTCTGGCCGATTGATACAATCATGTCATCAGAGTTTACTCGAAGTGTGATTGCCGGACAAGATCTCGATGACGTTGTATTATTGCCAATGATAGCCCCGAAGAGCTACACCGGCGAGGATTCCGTCGAGATTTTTTGTCACGGGGGAATTGTCCCGCCAAAACTGGTGATGGCGGTTTGCCTGGCGGAAGGCGCAACCGTAGCGGGTCCGGGTGAATTTTCACGCCGGGCCTTTTTGAACGGGAAGCTCAGCCTCGACCAGGCCGAAGCGGTTGCGGATCTGATTCACGCGGAGGACGAAAGGACCGCAGGAGTCGCGCTCAAGCAGATTCAGAAAGGTTTGAAGAAAGAACTGGAAAAGATCGGGAATCCGCTGAAGGCGCTTCTGGCCGAAATCGAAGGGAGCCTGGAATTCGTCGAGGAGGAAGTTATCCAGGTCGATCAGGAGCGTATTTTTGCTGTTGTCGACAACGCGGTAGCATGTTGTGACCAGTTGTTAAGGTATGCTTCCACGGGAAAACGGATTCGAGACGGGGTGCAGGTTGTCATTGCCGGGCCGCCAAACGTCGGCAAGAGTTCCTTGATGAATGGACTGCTGGGCGAGGAGCGATCGATTGTCGATCATCAGGCAGGAACCACGCGAGACATCGTCAAAGAAGTAAGACGACGCGATGGATATACTTTTATCGTACACGATACCGCAGGTCTCAGAATATCGGGAGAACGAATAGAGGAGATAGGTATTCGCAAAACCCGGACCTCCTTAGAGAATGCAGACATCGTGCTTTTACTCAGTGAGCTGGGAAGGGCAACAGAGGATGACTATCCAGAGAGAGACAATGCCAATACTGACGTGCAGTCGACAATTCGTGATAGCGCCACGATAATAACGGTATTGACCAAGGCGGACCTGGTTGAGGAAAAGTATCGACATAAACAAGAGAAACAGGTTCTTGGACTGATAACCTCGGCAATAACCGGGGAGGGAATGGACACGGTCTGGGCGAAAATTATCGAATGCGTTGACGAAACGGCCATCCAGGAAGTATTTGCTGCCGGCGCGCTCTTGAATGTCCGGCATAGGCGAAAATTAGAAAAGTGTCGGAAGGATCTTGTGGATCTGCAGAAAATCCAGGGGCAGACGGCGGCAGGCGACGAGGTACTCGCAACCATGTTGGCAACGATACTGTCCGACCTGGATGAGATCTCTGGAAGAGTGTATTCGGAGCGGTTGCTGGATGATGTGTTCGGTCGTTTTTGTGTCGGGAAGTGATTACCAAACCTCCAAGTAGGTCCCGGTCAATTATGGCATCGAGTTATTACGACATTGTAGTCATCGGCGGTGGACATGCCGGGATCGAGGCATCACTCGCAGGAGCGCGACGAGGATGTCGTGTGCTGCTCCTCACGCATCAAGCTGATGAAATTGGACGAATGCCCTGTAACCCCGCAATTGGCGGCCTGGGGAAGGGGCACCTCGTTCTTGAGATCGATGCACTCGGCGGTGAGATGGCCAAAGCAATCGACGCCACCGGAATACAGTTCAGGATATTGAATCGGAGCAAGGGACCGGCCGTCCAGGCGCCGCGAGCGCAGGCGGACAAAAAAGAGTACCAGAGGTACATGGAAGCAGCCGTTCGATCCCAAAGCGGGATCGACATCAAAGAGGATGATGCTGTCGAGATCGTGACTGGGCTGAAAGGACGGGGGAAAAGGAGAGTTTCCGCGGTACTTACAGGAGACGGAAGCAGAATTGACTGTCCAAGTGTCATTGTGTGCGCCGGGACATTCCTGCGAGGGTTGATGCATGTTGGACGATCGCAGAATGCCGGCGGTAGAGAGGGTGCGACTCACTCGGCCGAATTGAGCCGCAACTTGAACAATATGGGCTTTGATCTGCGACGCCTGAAGACCGGCACCCCACCGCGTTTACTCAAGAACAGCATTGATTTCGAGGTTCTCGAGGAACAGCCAGGCGATAACCAGCCTCAACCCCTTGCCTTCTCAACGGGCTATTTTTCGCCGAAACAGGTTTGCTGTCATCTGACACACACGACTGAGCAAACACATCAGCTGATACTGGATAGCTTGAATGAGTCCCCACTCTATTCCGGTATCATCAAGGGTACGGGACCCCGTTACTGCCCATCCATTGAGGACAAGGTGGTCCGATTTCCCGAGAAAACCCAACATCTATTGTTTCTGGAGCCAGAAGGCCGCAAGAGTGAAGAATATTATCTGAATGGATTATCAACCAGCTTACCGGGCAATGTACAGGAGCAAATGATTCACACCATACCAGGCCTGGAGGAGGCGAAGCTGGCCAGAAGAGGGTATGCAGTGGAATACGATTCCATTCCTTCCTATCAGGTTAAGCCAACGTTGGAATCAAAACTGGTTGATGGTTTGTATTTGGCCGGGCAAATCGTCGGCACCTCGGGATATGAAGAGGCCGCAGCGCAGGGATTGATCGCCGGGATCAATGCAGTAAACAGGCTGAACAAACAAGAAGAGTTCATCCTGGACAGACATGAGGCATATATGGGCGTTCTCATCGACGATCTCGCCACAAAAGATATTGTGGAACCGTATAGAATGTTCACATCTCGGGCAGAACACAGGCTCCACCTTCGTTGTGATAATGTTGTGAGTCGGTTGGTGGGACGTGCGGAGACATTGGGCCTGCTGGGGAGTGCTGAAATTGAGCAGATGAAGGCCAGGGCGGACGCTGTGGGTTTTGTACGTGGATTATTGAGGGAGTGTCAGGCAGAGAACAAAGTATCCGGGCAGGGACAATCCGTTGAGGATCTCTTGCGGCGGCCAGAGTTCAATCTGGAAAACCTGAGCAAGGAACTGGATGGGGGAGAAGAGGTTCTGAAGGGGGTCAAGAATCAGCTCGAACTGATATCAGCAAATCTGTTGACGGAGCGACACCGGCAAGCGGTTCTCTGGCAGGTAACCTGCGACATAAAATATGAAGGATACATAAGAAAGCAGAAAAAACTTCTTAATAAACAGCATTATCTTGGTAATCTGGAAATCCACAATGATATCGATTATAAGCACATGACCGCCCTGAGTAGCGAGGCGAGAGAGAAACTTTCGCGTATGAAGCCAACAACACTCGGGCAAGCAGCCAGGATCGATGGTGTACGTGCAGGTGATATAGCCGTCTTGACGGTGATGATTCACGGCCGGCAGGCACAGAACGACAAAACAGGACCAAATTAAGCGCAAATACCGGCCGCATGGATGTCTGATCGGGAGCGCGAACAATCCACGAGTCGCCAAACCGCTTAAGAGAAAGCAAAACAAGAAGATGCACGATTTATTTGGTGATAGTGCTGGCGGACGGGAGACAGATGATTTCCAGCGCGACCCGGTAATGAGTGCCTATGCGGAAGAGGTTTTGCGCTGGAACACACAGTTCAATCTCATCTCTCGGAACTCTCCAGATATACAAATATGGCAGCTTATCGAAGACAGCCATCGTGCTTTATGCGTTCTGCGTGAGGCTTCAAGAGTGTGGCCATACAGGATATCCCATGCCCTGGGAACGTCTCAAGATTGTTCACCAGGCGAACTGGATTCGCGATTGATATACATTGATATTGGTTCTGGGGCGGGTGTACCGGGGATGGTCTGGCACCGGCGACTATTTCAGTCAGGTAATCTCCCGAAACAGCAGAACAGAAAGAGCCCCCGAACTTTTCTGGTTGAGCCGAGGCAGAAACGAGCCTGGTTCCTGGAGCGCACCGCAAAAAAGATTGGCCTCACTGACCTCGAAGTGGTCAATGGACGCTGGGGAGAGGTTGAGGCCGGGAGGCCAAGTACACAGAACCCCGAGGTGCAATCGGCTGTCTGGCTTATAACGATACGGGCTTTGCGCTTATCCGAAGAAGATGTGGTGAGGGGGTGGTGGAAATTCTCGGGTGCGCGCGGGGCCAGAGGGTTGATTGTCTGTAGGTTCATGCCGGGGCCCGAATCTGCGGGCCGCCGCCGGTCCGCTACGGGCGAGATATCCGGGGCGAACACACAAGAGATACTGAGAGTTCGGGTTCCGTTCGGATCACAAGACGCTGGCCGGGGGGAGCTGGCGGTTACTTGTTTATGTGATCTGGGCCAAGATCGGACACTAACCTAACCGGCGGGTCTGTAAGTGGGCTTCGACACAGAATGACCAGATGTTCCACGTGGAACAATTGCTCCAGGGCTCGCGCCCATAACCAGCTGACCGGACATCGCCAGAACAATAATATTGTTTTCGTCAATAACATCACCAAAACAATTGTTCCACGTGGAACAATGAATACATATTTCGGCGATGTCGACGCGTTGCGAATAGAACGACAGTGTGAATCTCCGGCCAAAGACCAGAATAAAGAGGCCCGAGACAACGAGACCGGCATGCCGGATAGATGATTTGGGACTGGACATTCCCGGAACCGTCGTTTTACTATATGCTGCTTTTGCTCGGCATGAGAAGTTTTCATCCCCGGAAGGGTCATCAAAGGATACCATGGGCAAGATTATTTCGATTTCAAATCAAAAGGGCGGCGTCGGCAAGACCACAACGGCGGTGAATCTTTGTGCCAGCCTGGCCGTCGCGGAATATCGGACCCTACTCATCGATCTGGACCCACAGGGTAACGCCACCAGTGGCGTTGGAGTCACATGTGGCAACGCGACGAGTTATGAGGTGCTGCTGGGGAGTGCACCCTTCAAGGACGCCATCCAGACGACATTGATTGCGTTCCTCGATGTCCTGCCCGCAGACAGGCGACTTTCAGGTGCGGAGATCGAACTCGTCGGTCAAGCTGGACGCGAGGGATTCCTGGCAAGGGCGCTTACCCAGGCGCGAGACCGATACGATTACATCCTCATCGACACCCCGCCGAGCCTGGGCTTGCTGACCCTGAATGCATTGACGGCGGCGGATTCTGTCTTGATTCCGATTCAGTGTGAATATTACGCCCTGGAGGGGCTGAGTCAGCTATTGAGTACGGTTCAACTGGTGCAAAAAAGCCTCAATCCCCAGCTACGGCTCGAGGGCGCTCTGTTGACCATGTTCGATCGCCGACTCAAGCTGTCAAATCAGGTGGCCGAGGAAGCAATCGACTACTTCGGCGAGACGGTTTACGAAACAATGATCCCGCGAAATGTCCGCCTGAGCGAGGCGCCCTCATTTGGTCAACCGATCCTACTCTATGATGTGGGATGTGTCGGGGCCAAGAGTTATCTCGATCTGGCGAATGAAGTGATCGAGGCCAATCAAGACCACACGGACGTGCCCGTCGAAGATCCGACGCCTCTGGAAGGATGATGGAGATGAAAACCAATCGGGTTCTTGGCAGGGGATTATCGGCGCTGATCGAAGGTGCTGCCGAGGTAGGGCGGCTCGGTGACCGCGAGGCCCGGATGGTGCCCCTGAACGCTCTCGTGACAAACCCCAATCAGCCGCGCAAGCTATTTGATGACAACAAGTTACAAGAACTTGCAGCGTCGATTGAACAGGTTGGACTCCTGCAGCCAGTACTGGTTCGTCGTTGTCGCACTGGCGAGGGCGTGCCGATGGATGCCACGCCCGGTGGCGCCCAGATCGCTGCCCGGGTAGACGCGACGCAGGCAGAATCATCTCCACGATATATGCTGGTGGCGGGGGAGCGACGAATCCGCGCCGCGAGACTGGCGGGTTTGGAGGAAGTCCCGGCCATCATCTGTACCTTCGCCGAGACGGAGGCGTTAAAGATCGCGCTCCTGGAAAATATCCAGCGGGAGGATCTTGGCCCCATCGAGGAAGCAATGGCCTATCAGAATCTGCTCGAGGCTTACGGCGCCACCCAGGACGAACTCGCAGCGATGCTGGGGATTAATCGGAGCAGTGTGGCAAACACAGTTCGCTTACTGGCCCTGGAGAAGGCCATCCAGGACCTGCTCGAGTCACGAGAGATTTCCCGGGGGCATGCCAAAGTGTTGCTGGGAATGCCTCCCGGAGATGAGCGGGTACGGCTGGCCAGGTTGTGTCGTAGCCGTGGTCTTTCCGTACGTGAATGTGAGAAGCGCGTGCAGCAGGCCGGCCAGGATCGCGCTCCCACGAAGCAGCGTCGGCGGAAATCCCGGGAGGAGACACCGGAAGTTCGCGCCCTCCGTGAGATGACCGAACAGGCCCTGGGCTCACCGGTTCAGATCGATCGGGACAGCAAAAGCGGCAAGGGCACCATCGCCATCAAATTCTTTTCCGATGCGGATCTCGAACGACTCCTGGAGATCATGGGAGTCGATACGGATCTCTCCTGATTCGGCCGGCTCGGCGTAAAGAGCGGGACCGGTTTCCTGGCGGCAGCCATGAGGCGATTATTCAAGCGATTACGAGTGCGTTTCCGGACAGCACAGCAGCTGAACCTGTTGCTGGGGCTCCTGGTGGCGGCAACCATCCTGCTGTTCGGGTTATGTCTCGAGGATCTGGTGGGCCACTTTCAGCGATCCGGCTCATGGCGTACCGGCCTCTGGCCGGAGATCTCCTTCGACCGGTCGGAACTGCTGGCGTTACTCGGGTCGCGCCTGTTCCTGGCTTTCGTGGTCTTGATGGGGTGGAGTTTCTGGTTCGGTGAGCGGCGGCGCCACCTCGACCAGATTCGCCTGCGTCGATCGGAACAGAACTATCGCAACATCATCAACCACGCCGGAGAGGCGATTTTCCTGCTGGACGGCGACGGCAAGGTGCTGGAGTGGAACAAGGCCGCGGAGCAACTTTTTCATGAGCCGAGACGCGCCGTGCTGGGCCAGGAGTTTCGCGACATCCATCTTTGCTACGGAGTCAAGATCGATGCGGCCATGGCTGACGCGTACCGACTTCGTCGAAGTCTCACCTTCGAGTTTCCCTTTCGGCGCCACAGGCAGGCCGGCGGTCAGATTTCTCTGACCATCTCGCCGGTGTCTCGACCGCAGGACGACAGCAAGCAGGCCGATCAGACGTACGTGGTCATCGCCCGTGATATCACCTCCGAAAAACAGCTCGAGACCAAGATGAGCGAGACCGAAAAGCTGGCGGGAATCGGGCAACTCGCGGCGGGTATCGCCCATCAGCTCAACACGCCTCTCGGCTCTATCTTGCTCTCGGCGCAGATGCTCGAGGATTCCGTGCGCGGGGAGGATCAGGCAGAAGACGTGCATCGGATCATCAGGCAGACGGAACAGTGTCGAACCATCATCAAGGGCCTGCTAAATTTTGCGCGACCGACGGGTAAGGAACGAACGCAGCTGGATCTGGGCGAGACCATCCGCGAGACCGTGTACTTGCTGGAAAAAAACATCAAGATCGCCGGGATTAATCTTGTCATCCACGAGAAGAACCGGTCCGAGATCATCGGTAACCGGAACGAGCTGGATCAGGTCTTTTTCAACTTGCTCTCCAATGCTCTGGACGCCATGCCGAACGGTGGCGAGATCTCCATCACACTTGGGGACGGAGCGCCCGGCGAAGTCCTGGTGGAATTCTCCGACCAAGGGGACGGTATTCCCGACGATTACCGCGAGCGCGTTTTTCTTCCGTTCTTCACCACCAAGGAATACGGCAAGGGCACCGGCCTGGGGCTCTCCATCGTGGCTAGGATCATTCACGAGCACGGGGGCCGAATCGAGATGGAGAGCGAGATCGGCGTCGGCACGCAATTCTACATGTCGTTTCCACGGCCCGGTCTGGGATTGGCCGGCGATACGACAGAGGATGAGCCGGCAGCCGGATCTGGACGAAGTGGGGTGATCCATCGTGCCGAGCATCCCCGAAAACACCAGGATAATCCTGGTTCCGGATGATGAGCGGCACAGCCGCGAATACTGTGTGAGCCGGGCACAGATGGTCGGCCTGCTGTTTCTGATCGGGCTAATACTGACAATCTTTGTGGCGCTGCTGGCCGGACTGTATTATCTGACGGGCCAGGTGCGCGAACTCCCGGCCATGCGGAGCGAGCTGGAACGGGCGCGGGCGCGAGTGGCCACGGTCCAGGAGCTGGGCCGAGAAGTGGAGGCGACCCGCGCGTTGCAAGAGCGTATGTTGACTTTGCTGGGCGTGGAATCACTGCCAGAAACAGCAATGGATTCTGTGACGGAAGGCGGTGCGGTTTCCGCGACCGACTCGACCTCCGGTCTCGAGCGCCTGGCGGCACTGGTCATGACACCACCTCCCGATCTCTGGCCGGTACGCGGGTATGTTACCCAGGAGTATGAAGCGGGTGATACGCAGCGTGGTGTCCTGCCGCACCTCGGTATCGATCTCACGGCGCCCGAGGAATCGGAGCTGCACGCCGCCGGACCGGGTCGGGTGGTCCAGGTGGGCTGGCACGAGCATCTGGGAAACTTTGTTGAATTCCAGCACGGTTTCGGTTACGTAACGGTCTACAGCCATTGCAGTCGGATTGTGGTAGAACTGGGAGAGCGAGTGGATCGGGGGAAGGTGGTGGGCTATCTGGGCGGCACCGGCCAGGCCAGCGCACCGCACCTGCATTTCGAGGTCTGGAAGGACGGCGAGGCGCTGGATCCACGGCAGGTCATCCCCGGGGATCCGCGCGGCTGAAACGGATAGAAGGTACACTCCTTACCGGAGCGGCGTCAGCCTGACGACGAGTACTACAACAAACGGCAAGCCACCGGGCAGTGGCGGCCAAGGAGGTAGTGATGTTTGGGAAAGAGCCCGACAACCAGAATGTCGATAGTGGCCAGACCTCGATCCTGGCCCAGGGGAGTAGATTCGACGGGAATGTGATGGTGAAAGGCACCCTGCGCGTGGAGGGTGAGTTCAAGGGCACCATCGAGATGCCGGAGAACTTCATCATCGGCAAAACCGGCGTGGTCCACGCCACGGTCAAGGTCAAGAACGCCATCATCGGCGGGCAACTCTTCGGTAATATTTCGGCCGAGAACAAGATCGAACTGCAGAGCGGTTCTCACGTGGAAGGCGACATAAAGACCAAGCGCCTGGTCATCGATGAGGGCGTTTTCTTCGAGGGCAACTGCAGCATGGGCAGCGACCCACGAAAAACAGGCGTGCCCGATTCGCCAGTGAAGACTCCCGACGTGGCCGACCCGGTGAAAAAATAGACACCGGGTCACCGGGCTGAAGGCGCTCTCCAGTGTCTTTTCAACTGGATGATTGCGACCAATATTCTGTCCGCCCGAACATGATTACCCGGTGCGGTCTGATGGAAATACCGCGCCGGGTGTAGCCTTTCACGCCGCTCCCGACGCGGCAATGTTCTGGCGGAGTTTATTTACACTCCAGGCGGTGCTATTCATGAAGAATCCGGATGAACTTTCATTTGACTTCAGCGCCTTCACTTATCTACTTATTGCGCGGAGCTGTTTATGAGATAACAGCCGCACAATCGGCCGCCACTGTCCATCGAGGTCTCACGTGAACCGAAAACGGTGGGACGCGCGAAAGGGCAAGCAGTACCGCGACATCGGGATTTACACGGTTATCCCGACCATGATGATCGTGGGGCCTTTGTTGGGGTACTACCTGGGTTCTCTGGCCGAGAAGAAATGGGGCCACTCACCCTGGCCTTCCGCCGGCGGAGCCATCTTCGGGCTGGCGGCGGCGGTCAGGCAGATTTGGCTCATCCTGCAACGCCACGGCAGTCAAAAGTGAACGAGGCGATACTGCAAAAAACCCGCATTTGGACAGTGGCGATGACTCTGATTCTCGCCCTGGGTTGCGGGTTCCTGATTTCCTGGTGGTTCGCCCTCGGTTTTGCCGTGACATCGATCTGGGCCGTGACGGGATTCTGGGTGCTCGAGCGGTTGCTGCGAGAGGTTGTGGTACCGCCGGGTCAGCCCAGGGATATCTTCCGTTGCGTGGCCTGGACGGCGGCGAAGCTGGGCCTCTACGCCGTGGGGGCGTGGGGGCTGGTAACGCATCCTTTTCCGGCGATGAGCTACGCGCTCGGTTTGACCCTGTTGCTGGTTGTCCTGGTGGTCGTGGGAATTGCCGCACGTCCCCAAGTAACAAACCAGCCAGCCCGACGAGGAGACGATGGGTAAGCGGAGCAACCATATCGTTTTGGCCATGCTGTTCGGGGCCTGCCTGCTTTTTGCCAGCGGTGTCGCCAGCGCCCAGCATGACGAAAATCACGGAGATCATCAGGCGACCGAACATCAGGCCGACGATCAGCACCAAGCAGACAGTCACGACCACGCCGCCGGCGAATCTGGCGACCACGGACAAGCCGGTGTCTCGCATGCCGAAGGTCACGGCGATAGCAATGGCGAGGAGCACGGCGAGGAACATGGCGGGGGACACGGCAGCATGCCGCACCTGACCAACTGGGTCGGGCTGCTGGCGCAGGCTCTGGCCGGAGACGGACCGGAACCCACACCCGCCTCGCGTTTCGTGGAACGGTTCCTCAATCCGATCTTTTCCATGGTGGGCGCCCTGGTGCTCATGGTGATCCTGGTCAACGTGGCGAACAGACGTACCAAGGTTCCGGGTCGGGTGCAGATGGCCGTCGAGCTGGTCATGGGCGGGCTCTACAATCTCTTTCGGACGGTGCTCGGCGAGAACGCCAGGCAGTACGCGCCATACCTCGGCACCCTGTTCCTGTTCATCCTGTTCAACAATCTGGGCGGCATCATCCCGTTCGGCCATTCTTCCACGTCGGCCATCAACACGACGCTGGCCCTCGGAGTCTGCACCTTCCTCTACGTACAGGGTATCGCCCTGAAGGAAAACGGGATCGGCGGCTATCTCTGGCACATGGCCGGCTCGCCCCAGAGCACGCCGGAGAAGTGCATGATACCGTTGATGTTCATCCTCCACCTGGTGGGCGAGTTCATCAAGCCGGTGAGCCTGAGCTTGCGTCTGTTCGGAAACATCTTCGGCGAGGACACACTCATCGCCACCATGGTCGGACTCGGGATCATGCTGGTGAACTACATCCTGCACTCCGCCCTCGGTCCGGACGTGAACACGTTCATCGGGATCCCCTTCCAGGTCCCGTTCCTGTTCCTGGCGATGATGACGAGCACCATCCAGGCGCTGGTCTTCACGCTGCTCTCGACGATTTACATTGCCCTGATGTTGCCTCACGAACACGAAGAACATGGTGGGGAGGCGCACGGGCATTGATCCGGACCGCAGGTCCGGCTAGCGGCGGGTTCGCCCGCCTTCAACCAACGGAGGAACGAAAATGGAACTGCTCGGACTAGCTCTACCCATCGGTCTCGGAATCGCCGTTGTCGGCTCCGGTCTGGGTCTCGGCAAGGCTGTCGGCTCGGCCATGAGCGCCATGGGGCGTCAGCCCGAGGCCATCGGCCAGATCCAGGTCGCGATGATCATCGGTTGCGCGTTCATCGAGGCGCTGTCGATCTACTCGTTCGTCGCTACGCTGATCCTGATGGGCAATCTGGGCGGCTGATCGATCGCCGCCTGCAGACGGCGAGATTCGATTCGGGGGGCGGTGGCATGCCTCCGCCCCCGTACCGACAGCCGGGTGAGGTTCGACCTCGGAAGGTAACGACATGCAGTTGGATTTTGCACAGATAGTCACCACGTTTGTGGGCTTCGTGATCGTGGTCCTGATCCTCCGGCGTTACGCCTGGGGGCCCGTTCTGGACATGCTCGACGCGCGGCGGGAGAAGATCCAGTCGGATTACGCAAACGCCGAGAAGACCCTCGGTGAGGCCGAGGATCTGAAGAGCGATTTCCAGTCCAAGCTGGGCGACATCAAGGTCATTGAACGCGAGAAGGTCCAGGAAGCCGTCAAGCGCGGCGAAGCGGTGGCCGAGGGTATCGTCGGCGAGGCGCGCAAGACCGCCGACAACACCCGTGTCAAGGCCGAGCAGGACATGGCCATCGAGGCCGAGAAGGCCCAGCTCGCCCTGCGGGACACGGTGGTCAACATGGCCATCGGCGCCACCGAGAAGCTGATCGGTGAACGGCTGGACGACGCCAAGCACCGTCAGCTCATCGAGGAATACATCGACAATCTCGGGGAGATGCCCAATGCGTGATAGCCGTGTAGCTGGCCGTTACGCCGGCGCGCTGCTGGCGGCCGCCCTGCGGGAGAAGCTATCCCTGGCGGATCTGGCCGAGTCCTACGCCGGCGTGCGCGGGGTGATGGACCAGCATCCGGATCTGCCGTCCTTCCTGGGAGGGCCGCAGGTCGCGGACGACGAGAAGGATGCACTGATCATCTCGCTGTTCCGGGATCGCGTGGAAGAGATCCTGGTGCAGTTCTTCCTCCTGCTGATCCGCAGGAACCGCATCGAATACCTGGTGGACATCGGCAAGGTGTTCGCCCGTCTGGTGGAACAAGAGCAGGGTTTGCAACGCGCCGTCGTGACCACCGCGGTGCCCCTGCCCGACGACCTGGAGCAGAAGCTGAGCGAGATGCTCGAACGCTTGACCGGGTCGAAGATCATCATGAAAAAGAACGTCGATCCCGCGGTGTTCGGGGGCGTCAGCGTGAAGCTGGGCGACCGGATCATCGACGGCACCTTGCGCACCAATCTGGACAAGCTGGCGCATCAGCTCGGCCAGGCCCGGGTGCACTAGGCGCGACGGGGACTATCGGAACAGGCGCGTGGCTGCACGCAGACGAGGAGATGGGAATTGAAAC
>JBDRBC010000213.1:0-10183 GCA_043823125.1 bacterium
GCTGCGCCCCCGGCCGCGGAATCCGGCCAGCAGTCCACCCGACCGCCCATCAGCTCGGAATCCAGACCTGGGAACTTCCTGGCGCGGATCAATCAGATCCAGCTCTTCGAGTCCAAGAAGGTCACCCCGACCGACCTCATCTTCTTCACCCAGCAGCTCGCCCTGTTGCTGGAGACGGGCAACTCCCTGGTGCCGTCACTCTCCGCCCTGAGCAAGCAGGTCGGATCTCCCGCTCTGAAAAAGGTCCTGAAGCAGGTCACCACCAATCTGGAAGAGGGTGCGGACTTCTCCGACAGTTTGGGTCAGCACCCCGAAGCCTTCGACAGTCTCTTCGTCAGTCTGGTCAAGGCGGGAGAGGCAAGTGGCGCGCTCACGGTGAGTCTCACGCGAATTACCAGTATCCTGGAAGTGCGGCGCAATCTCCGGTCGGAAATACGGGAGGCCATGGCGTATCCCACCGTCCTGATGACCATCATGGCGGGCACACTGGTCTTCATGTTCACGTTCATCATCCCCAAGTTCGAGGCCATCTTCGAAGGCATGGGCGACGACCTGCCGACCTCCACCCGCCTGCTGCTGGGAACCGGCGAGTTAATCCGCTCAAGCTGGATGATCATTCTTCCGATCCTGATTGCAGCCATCGTGGGTTTACGGTTCCTGTTCCGAACACCCATCGTGCGCGGCCTGTGGGACCAGTTGAAACTGAAGCTTCCCCTGGCAGGGTCTCTGGTGAAGCTCGGTTATCTGTTTCAGCTCTTCTCCACCTTCGGCCTTCTGCTGGGGAGCCGGGTACCGTTGCTGGACACCATTGGCATTGCTCGCCAGGTGATCAGGAACGTGCAGTACGAGACCTTCTTCGCGCGGCTGGTCAAGAACGTCGAAGCCGGTCAGGGACTCGCCGGGACCTTCGCGGAGACGGAGTTCTTGCCCGAGACCGTAAAGCTGATGGTGTCCACGGGCGAACAGGCCGGCGCTCTGCATACGGTGATGGAGCGATTGGCAACGCACTATCGGCAGGAACTGGAGAGCAGTATTCGTCGGCTGAGCGTGGTGCTCGAGCCGGCCTTGTTGGTCGTGATGGGGATTATGGTCGGCTTTATCGCCGTCTCTTTCATCGTTCCCATCTTCAAGATGTCGCGGGCGGTTCATTGAACAGTACGGTTCGTGCGCCCGCTGGATCCGATGATCCAAAATGCACGAACGCCAGCAACCAACCGAAGGAGCGGACAGATGAACTACAGTGGTAACGCAAGGAAGGGATTCACCTTGGTGGAGCTGTTGATCGTGGTGCTCATCCTGGGAGTTCTGGCGGCGATCGCCATCCCCCAGTTCACCGACAGCACCACCGATGCCAAGCTCTCGACGCTTGACACCAATCTCTCCGAACTGCGCAACGCCTGCGAGCTGTATTTACACCAGCACAACGGCGCCTATCCCGGTGCGAAGAACAACACCACCGGCGCCGACGCCGCGACGGCGGGCGAGGCGGCCACGGCTTTCGTCCAGCAGCTGACCAAGTACAGCGCGGCCACCGGTGTGACCAGCGACACCAAGACCGCGGTCTACAAGTACGGTCCCTACATCAAGCGGGCGCAGCCGCCGGAGAACCCGTTCAATGATCTGGCCACCGTCGTGTGTGATATCACGGAGAACGACATCTCGGTGGCGGCCTCGGGTGGAATCGCCGGCTGGAAGTTTTACACCGAGACCGGTCGCTTGCTGTCGGACGACGGTTCCCATGATTCCAACTGATGCAGTGAGATCGTCGTGAATCAGCAGACGATCGGGTCCAGCATCGGCGGGTTGTTCGGACGCGGTGGATTCAGGAAGCGTAGCCTGATCGGCATCGAGGCGGGTGTGGCGTCGGCGCGGGTCGCCGCCAGACAGCAACGGGGCCGGTCGGAGACGTGGCTCCTGTCCGCTCTCGATCTGGATTCCTCGCCGATTCTCGCCCGTGGAGATCCACCAACGAGAGCGGCGGCGCCCGGGGCGAAGAGCGTCGTCCACGGATCAGCTATCTGTGCGCTGAATTCTGATGCCGTGAACGTGTTCCCGCTCAGTCTCAGGCCAACCGAGTCGCAACCGCTGGAACAGCTCATGGTCAACCAGGCCCGGGATCATCTCGGGGAAAAGCTCGAGGACCTCGTTATCGACTACTCGGTGGTGCCCGAGGCCGTGCGGCGACCGGGCAACGATGACGTGACGGTACTGGTGTTCGCCGTATCGAATACAGTGGTGAACGAGCTACTCCACAAGCTGCAGCAAGTTCGTCTCGAGGTGGACCGACTGCTCACCCCGGCCTGTGTGCTGGCGCCGTGGGTAGCGCGGGCGGACGACCAAGAGCGCCATCTGCTCTTCGCCACGGCCGAGGAGGCTACCTCGGTCGCCATCGTCCAGCACGGTCACGTTCTGCTCGAGCGACTGGTGCCCTGGGGGATCGGCCGTCTCGTGGAACGCATGCGCCAGGAGCTCGCGCTGAGTGATGGACAGTGCCGGCTGTTGCTGGACCCTCCGTGGCTCTCGCCGGCAGGCTCGGAAGGCGAATCGGATTTCGAATCGCAGACGGACTCGCCGGTGATATCGACGGCGGACACGCTGCGGCGGATACTGGAGCCGGATTTTCAGGAACTCGCCAGGCAAGCAGCCGGCTGCCTCGGGTATTGTGATTCCTATTACCGACCAGCTGAAATCGTCGCCGCCACCGTCGTCGGACCCATGGCCGAATTCTCCCCGCTGCAGGAGGTTCTCAAAACCAGCCTCGGCATTCCGGCCCGGGGCCCCGAGGAGGGACTGACCCTTCCTGCCGTCGTCGACCAGAACGACACAGCATCCTACACAACGGCGGCTTGCTGTGCGCTTTGGCCGGAAAGGCAAACGACGTGACAAAGATCGACCTCGTTCCAGCCGTCTGGCACACCGGAAGAGCTGCTCGGCGCAAACTACGCCAATGGGGCACGTATCTGGGACTGGTCTGTCTGGTGGGCGCAATTCTCTATGTCGGTCTGCTGCACCTGGTCACTACCGGGAAAACCGACCTGCAACGGTTGTCGGGTAAATACTCCACGTTACAAGGGAGCCTGCAGCACGCCGAGAGTCTGCTCATGGAACGAGAACGGCTGCAATGCCAGAATGCGGCCATCGGACTCATCAGGAGCGACCATCCAGCCGTCTGGTTCCTGGCCAACCTGGGTGACGCCCTCTCACCCGACAGTTACCTGACATCTCTCGAACTGATGCTCTGTGGTTATGACGATCCGGAGCAGGGGGCCGACGGAAAATGTCGTCCTGGTTTGAAACTGCTGGGGCGCGCGCCCGGGCATCAACAAGTGGGATTGACCATCCGGCAGCTCCAGACCGCGGAACAGTTCGGTGAAGTCATTCTGGTTTCCATCGACGAGCCGGCGAGGACCGGAAAGAACAGAGAGGTCGAGTTCAAACTCGTCTGCACCCTGCGATCAGCAGCGGAGACGAACTGAGACATGCGACACCTGGGCCGTGAAGCGGGAGCGAACCGATGAACGATCCCCAAAAGATCGACAAACTGGGACGGATGGCAGTCCTGGTTCTGATCGTTGGGTTCGTGGGCCTGGCCTACCATCAGACGATCCAGCCCCTGCTCGCCGCTCGCAAGAATCTCGGCGCCTTCACGGAGGCAATCCAGATCCTCTCCGATGCCGAGGGCAGCGTCGAGCGGTTGCAGTGGGAGGTCCAGGTAGTCTCCCGTCAGATCTCGCAGAGCGAAGCCTTGCTCCCCAAGGACATCGATCTGGATGCCTTTCTGGAACAGCTGGGTGATCTGGCAACCACCACGCAGGTACGGGTGGAGAGGTTCCAACCGTTCCCCCCGGTCCCCCAGCGCCTCTACCGGGAATTGCCGCTGGAGGTCAACTTGAGCGGCTCGTTCATGTCGATCTACAACTTCCTGTTCCAGCTCGAACTCGGCAGCCGTCTCTGCCGGATCGAGAAGCTGGGGATCGTCTGGAACGATTCGCAGCAGCAGTGCGACGCGACCGTGCGCCTCACTCTCTACTACGCCAGGGAAGAGGTGAGCTGACCGTGTCCAGACCGGCCGGAAACGGTTTCTCGCTGAAAACGCTGGGCAGTTGGCCGGCGCTGCTCGCGATGGTGGTCGCCGCCGGACTACTCATCATGGTGATCCTGCCCCGGAAGGGAGCGGAGTCTGGCGCCGCGGATCCGGTGGCCGAAGCCGAAGCGGCGTACATCTCCCTCGTGGCCCAGATGGGATCGGTTCCGACCGAGGCCGTACCGGAACCGGTGGTCCCGGGGAGTACGGATATGGCCAGCGCCGGCGTGGCAGGCGGTTTCGATTTCATGCTTAACCGGGATCTGTTCTCGGCCACAGCCCCAGAGCCCACCCCTCGTCGTCAGCAGCAGACAGCGGCAGCGAAACCACAGCCACCACGGCCACCTCGGTGCACCACGATCCTCATCGACGGAGATGTTCGGCAGGCCGTTCTCGGTGGTCAGCTCGTCACGTCGGGAGATGTCGTCAGCGGCTTCGTGGTGGTTGAAATCACGTCCAGCTCGGTCCGCCTCGTCAGAGGGGACACCTCGTATACTCTCAAGGTGGGAGGGAACAGATGAGAAGCTCGTTCTCACGTCTCCGGCAAGCGGGCGGACGCCCTTCGCGGCGATTGGTCCTCGTGAGTATCTGCCTGACGTTTCTGATGAGCCCTGCACTGCTCGGGGTTGACTCGGCAACCGCCGTGGCGGCGTCCCCTTCCGCACAAGCGCCGGTGACCCTCTCCGCCCAGAACGAAGATATCCTGGATCTCCTGTCGCTGTTCTCGCGCACGCGAGGCATCAACATCGTCACCTCGGGCGAGGTCGAGGGGACGGTCTCCATCGAACTGAACGCGGTGCCGTTCGAGGAGGCGCTCCAGGCGGTCGTGGCCATGACGGGATTCCAGGTGGTCAAGCGCGGCAACATCTACTACATCCAGCAGTCGCCAGGGGAAGAGAGCAATCAGGCATTCCTGCACAACGTCCAGACCTTCCGGCTCGACTACGCCAAACCGGACGACGTCCTGCCGGTCATCACCCAGCTGCTTTCCGAGAACGGGAGAGCCTCGAGTTACCCGCCGTTGCGCTCCCTCGTGGTCGAGGACATGCCCGAGGTACTGCAGAACGTCAGCAGCGTCATCTCCTCCCTGGACGTCTCCCCCCGTCAGGTCATCATCGAGGCCAAGATCATGGAGGCCCGGATGTCCCGGGACGCGAACATCGGTATCGACTGGGCATCTCTCTTCGACGGCAGCAACGGCGACGTCACCGTGGCGGGATTCGCGTCCCCGGCCGGGGTGAGCAGCGAGGGACTCTTCGTGACCTGGGGCCAGGGCGATTTCACCGCCGCCCTGCAGGCCCTGAAAACCGTCGATAAGCTGGAAACCGTGGCTTCACCGCGCCTGCTGGCGATCGATGGCTCCGAGGCGGAGATCATCATCGGCGGCCAACTCGGCTTCTCGGTGGTCACGACGGTGGAAAACACCGTGATCCAGTCGGTACAGTTCCTCGACACGGGCACCCAGCTACGCATCACGCCGTTCATCACCCAGGACGGCTTCATCCTGATGAAGATCCACCCCGAACTCTCGGACGGCGTGGTCCAGGAGGGTCTGCCTTCGAAGACCACCACCGAGGTGAGCACCGACGTGCTCATCAAGGACGGGCAAACGCTGTTGATCGGTGGGCTCATTCGCGAGCGTGACGAGCTCTCGCGCAAGGGCATTCCCTTGCTGATGGACATCCCGGTGCTGGGCTACCTGTTCGGAGTCACCAGGACATCGGTTCAGAAGAGCGAGGTGATCGTCCTGATCACGCCCCGGATCCTGCAGCCGGGTGAGGTGGTGGATGATTGAGCCGGGCTGACCTCGATCAGATCTGACCGCTACCACCCACCAGGTACTCGCTCCCTGCCAGACCGGCCTCGCCGCCGTGATTGTGGATACCCGACCGGAAATGATGTACCCTACCGTCGAGTTCACTGCCGTGTAAAAACCATCAGGTCATGATCGGATGACACTGCACATGTCAGACGTGACATCCTACGCCGGTAAGACCGCCCCGCCGACCGCTGCCGGCGAACTCCGTCGGCTGCCGGTGCGGCTCATTCCCGGGATGCCGGTGTTGCTGGTCGTTTTGCTGGCGGCGTTGCTGCTGCTGCCAGGCTGTGGCAAGGAAACCGTGCCCGATATCTTATTGATCACCATCGACACCCTGCGCGCGGACCGGGTCGGCTGTTACGGCTACGCGGCCGCCGAAACCCCGACCCTCGATCGACTCGCAGCCGAGGGGACCCGCTACGAGCAGTGCAGCGCCGCCGTCCCCATCACCCTGCCGTCGCACGCCACCATCCTGACCGGACAGCTGCCTGCCCGTCTGGGGGTGCGCAACAACGGTACCTACCGGCTCGGAGACGAGGCGCCCACCCTCGCCGAGCAACTCGCCGCTCACGGTTACCTCACCGCCGCCTTCGTGGCCGCATTTCCGGTGGATGCCCGGTTCGGACTCGCACGTGGTTTTTCGGTGTATGACGACGAATGCCCGGGTTCGGGATCTGGTCAGGGCTCGGGTGTCTTCGAGTATTCGGAGCGGCCCGGCAGTGAGGTGGTCCACGCCGCGCTGGAATGGCTGGAAGGTCAGTCCCGTCAGCAACCGGTCTTTCTCTGGATCCATCTCTTCGAGCCGCATCACCCCTACGAACCGCCGGCGCCTTGGTCCGACAGTCTGGCCGATCGGCCGTATGACGGCGAGGTGGCGGCCGTCGATGCGGCCATCGCCGAGCTGCTCACCGGTCTCGACGAGATAAGGTCCCATCCCCGGCTCACCCTGGTGACCTCCGATCATGGCGAGGGGCTCGGAGAACACGGCGAACTGACCCACGCTTTCTTCCTCTACGAGACCACGTTGCGGGTGCCGTTGATCGTGCACCAGCCCGGTCCAGTCCCCGCGGGCCGCGTGGTGTCAGAACCGGTGGGCCTGGTGGACGTGGCTCCTACTGTCCTGGCCCTGGCCGGTCTCGATCCCAGCCCGCTCGTTTGTGACGGCATCGCCCTCGACCCGGCCGCCGAGCCGCCATGTCGGGATCTACTGGCCGAAACCCTGGCCGGCTACGAATCGTGTGGCTGGAGCCCGTCCTTCGCCCTGCGCCGCGGCGCCAGCAAGGTGATCCGCTCGGCCCGTTCCCGGGCATTCGACCTGGCCAGCGATCCCGATGAGATGCAGGAGCTGCTGTCCGGTGCGGAATTACCCGGCTGGGTCCCCGCGCTCCTGACAGACATCGATGAGCAGATCGTCGGCCTCGATTCCCTGGAACAGGCCATGTCAACCGGGAGCGCTTCCACCCGCGAGCTGACCGTCGAGGAACAACGTCGCCTGAACGCCCTCGGGTACGTGGACGGGGCACCCTCCACCACGGCCCAGCGACCGGGCGGCTGGCTCCCGCTGCTTGAGGAACTGCCGGATCCCACGGAAAGACAGGCAGCCTACGACTCGGTGACCAGGGCCCAGCAACACATCCTGCAAGAAGATTACGAGGCGGCCATCGCCCTGCTCGAACCACTGCTGGCCGAGAACCCGGCCAACAGCTGGGCGCGCAGTTTTCTGGCGGGCAGTCTCCGCGAGCTGGGCCGCACCGAGGAGGCCATCGCGCAGTTCACTCGCCTCACCGAGCAGCAACCAAGACGCCTGGAACCGCGCTGGAGTCTGGCGCGGTTGCTACGCCAGACCGATCGGTTCGACGAGGCGATCGCCCAGTATCTGCAGGCGGTCCGCTTCGCGCCGGGCAACCTGCCGCTCCTGCAGGAGGCGATTTCCCTGCTGGCGGGTCAGGGCCGGTACAACCGGGTCCTCGGTCTACTGGACGAGGTGAGTGTCTGGCCGGACTGGAGTGAGACGGATCACGCCGCGCTGCTGGTCTGGTACGTCAAGATGCATCTGGCGAGGGGGCAGGGCGCCAGCGGCCGACCGTACGTGGATCGGGCGCGAGCGCTGGCCGACCGCGAAGAGCTGATCATCCTCGACGTCCGGGTGACTCTGGCGGAGGAGAACTGGAGTCGGGCGGAGAAGTTGCTCGCCACCAGCGGGCTCCCCGCCACTCGCCCCGACATCCTGGTGCTCCAGGCGCGTTTCATGGCGGGCGGCGGCGATCCGGAGTCCGGCATCATCGTCTTGCGCCGCTGCATCGCAGCGCAGGAAAACTACGCCGTGGCCCACGCCAGTCTGGCGTCGCTCCTGGCAGCGGCACCAGATTCCCCGGTGAACCAGACGGAAGCGGTCCGTCACGCAACCCGGGCCGTGGAACTCCAGGGCAGTTCGCCCGGCTTCCACCTCACCTACCTCACCGCGCTCGAGGCAGCCGGCCGCACGGCCGACGCGGTGGCCCACGCCCGTCGGATCGTCGCGAGGTTTCCGGATCATCCGGAGCTGCAGGCAGGTATCCAGCGGTTACTGCAGAATTGAGATTTTTCTTCCGCCGCCTGGATTCCGAAGGTGATAAGACCTGGCTCATTTTTTGCTCTCTGTATGCTCTCTCAGTACCATGAGATATCCCATCGTTCCCGTCCGGTCCCCGTACCGACCGGTGGTTTCGCGAAAGGACGGCAACGTTTCACCATGAATCGCACAATGCATCACTCGCTGATCCTCTGCGCCCTGCTCGTGGCTATCGCCATCGGTCACGCCACCGCGGGATCGTCCGCCGATGCCTTGATTCCTTTCAAGCTGAAGGATCAATTCGAAAGGCTGCACACAGACGCTCGATATCGACGATCTGTCCTCGTGGTCACCTGGGGCGATCGGGACGCCAAGGATTATCTCGTCCCCTGGCGAACCGCCCTCGAGGACTCCCTCGCCCCCGAAATCCAGAGCTACCGGTTGCGCACCCTCGGCGTGGCGCACACCAAGGGCGTCCCCTTCTTCATCAAGGGCAAGCTCAAGGGGGTCTTCCGGGAACAGTACGGCTGGCCGATCCTGCTGGACTGGGACGGCGATTTCGCCCGGGCCTTCGCCTGCACCGAGAAGACCTGCAACCTGCTGGTGTTCGATGAAAAGGGCGCCTTCGTGCAGTGCTGGTCGGTGACCGACGAGAATCCGGATCTGCTGACGGAGATCGTGCGGGTGGTCAGGGGGCTCGTGGCCGCGCCGCGTGGCGGATCGGGTGCAGGAGCTACCCAGTAACCTCAATTCAACTGAAATCGGCGGCGAGTGGGATCAGACTTCTTCGGTCGCCCCCGCCACCGCCCGCAGGTCCCACCCGTTCCGCGCGCGTTCACCACTCCAGTCGCGTTTTGTCCGGCAGCCGGCCAGGGCCGCGGCCAGCTCGTCGGCGTCCTGGAAACGGTCGTCCGGATTCTTGGCGAGGCAGCGCAGGATCACCGCATCGTAACCGGCGGGGATCTCCAGCTCGGATCGGCTGGATGGCGGACTCGGTTCGGTCTTGGCGTGGTGGATCATGACCTGCATGGCGGTGTCGCCGTCGAAGACCTGCCGGCCGGTCAACCTCACGGTGGATTCCTTCTGCTGGATTGTCGAGTCAGGGGAGGAATGTACATCGGATGGGCGTTTCGGCACAAGAGCCGGGCTTTTTTCTTCAAGCGGTATATTCTCCGACCGATAACAATATCCGGGGAACGAAGCATTTCATAATCCCTTGATTCACAACCAGTTCGACACCTCTCGGAAATGCCGAACCCAGCCAGTTCTACCTTTCGGGTACACGATGGATCGTGGATTACGGTAAACGACCGCCACTTCATTCACGGGATGGATATCATGGATCGGATCCGCCAATTCAACTGTCTCTGGCTCCTCCTGCTGTTGCCGGCGAGTGTATCGGCGCAGATCGTCGAAATCGATAACGACATCGATGAAGACACCGTCTGGAGCCGCTCGTTCGCCGACGTTTACGTCGTCACTTTTCCGATCCTGGTCGATACGGCCGTCACCCTGACCATCGAACCGGGCGTGGTGATCAAGTTCGAATCCGACGCCGGGATCACCATCTACGGAACACTCGATGCACAGGGTGCCGACGCGGTCGATGGCTGGATTCGATTCACCTCGTTGCTGGACGATAACATCGCCGGAGACAGCAATGGAGACGGTCCGTCCGTTCCCGGTGTCGGCGACTGGGCCGGAGTCACATTCGATGGCGCGGGGAGCA
>JBDRBC010000214.1:0-3059 GCA_043823125.1 bacterium
TCGATGGCGGCGGCCAGGGCCGGGGCGATGCCGTTGGCCGGCAACTCGCCGAGCCCCTTGGCGCCGAAGGCGCTGCTCGCGGCTGTCTGATCAGCGGGCAGCTCAGACGAGAGGTCAGCCAGCTCCACCTCGCAGGCGGGGGCGTCCAGCGTGGTGGGGATGAGGTAGGTGGTGAGCAGGTCGTTGCGGAACCGGCCGTTGCTCTGCTTGATCTCCTCGAGGTACCCGTAGCCGAGTCCCTGCAGCACGCCGCCCTCCACCTGGCCCGCGGCCAGCACCGGATGGATGGCGCGACCGATCTCCACCACGATGGTGGCGTGCAGCGGCCGGATCTCCCAGGTCGCCCGGTCCACCTCGACTTCCACGGCCACCGCGCCCCAGGAGTAGGCCTGGTAGGCGTCGCCGGTGTGGGTGGCCTCGTCCCACTGCCGGTCGGGTGGCGGCGTGTAGTTCCCCTCGCCTTCGAGGGGGCCGATCTGTTGCAGGTAGTTCTCGGCGCTGACGGTGAAGCTACCCAGCGGCCGTGGCGTCGGGTCGTAGTCAGCCATGAACTCACCGTCTTCCAGCTTGATGTCCGCCGCGTTCACGCCGTGTTCCCGCGCCAGGAACTCGACGAGCTTGCGGGCCAGATCCTGACACGCCTCGGCCACCAGCCCGCCCACGATCATGGTGGTGCGTGAGGCCACAGTCGGCCCGCTGTCGGGCACGATGGAGGTGTCGGGCGGCAGGTGGACCACCATCTCCAGCGGCAGGCCGAGGGACTGGGCCGCGATCATCGGCAGCACCGTACCCGCGCCCTGTCCCATCTCCACGTTGCTCACGAGCAGTTCCAGCCGACCGTTCTGGAAACGCACCCGGGCGGTGCCGTTGATCTTGTCCTCGCCGGCGCCGGTGAAGCCGCTGCCGTGATAAAAAAGCGCCAGGCCGATGCCGCGCCGGGTGGCCGCTTGGCGGGAGAGATCGGGGGGTTCGTCGAGGTGGTCGGCGGCCTGTCGGTCGGCGGCGTAACGGGCATGTTTCTCCTCGTAGCCGCTCAACTTCACCACCCGTTCCAGGACCAGCGAGGCGCCCACCGGTTGTTTCAGGATCTGCCCGCACGGCAGCGTGTCGCCGTCCACCACCAGGTTGCGGCGGCGCAGTTCGAGGGGATCCAGACCCAGCTCCCGCGCGATACGGTCCAGATGCCTTTCGACGGCGAAGGTGCTCTGGGGCACGCCGAAGCCGCGGAAGGCGCCGCTGGGCGGCAGGTTGGTGGCCACGGCGCGGCCGCGGACCCGGGCGAACGGCCAGCGGTAAGCACCGCCCGCGTGCAGGATGGAACGGGACAGCACCACCTGGCTGAGGGACGCGTACGCCCCCGCGTCGAGCACCACGTCGATCTCGGTGGCGACCAGCGTGCCGTCCTTCTTGACGCCGGTGCGGTGGCGCACTCGCGACGGATGCCGCTTGGGAGTGGTGGCCAGATCTTCGTGCCGGTCGTAGACCATCTTCACCGGCTGGCCACTCGCCAGCGCCAGCACGGCGGCGTGCAGGGCGAGCACCGACGGGTAGTCTTCCTTGCCCCCGAAGGCGCCGCCGGTGGCGGCCTGTTTCACCACCACCTGCTCGGGCGCCAGCCCCAGACCGGTGGCCAGGGCGCGGTGCACGTAGTACGGGCACTGCAGCGATCCGATCAGCTCGATGCCGCCACCCGCCAGGGGAAAGGCGATGACACCCTGCGGCTCCAGGTAGCACTGCTCCTGGTGGCCGGAGCGGTAGGTTCCTTCGACGAAAAGATCGGCCTCGGCGAAGCCGGCCTCGACATCGCTGTCCGCCCCCACGGTGAAGTCGGCCAGCACGTTGTCCCGGCCGGCGAGAATCGGCTCGGCCGTCAGCGCCGCCTCGATGCCGTAGACCGGCGGCTCGGGTTCGATCTCCACGGTCACGGCGGCCAGGGCCTCGGCCAGGATCCGGCGATCGGGAGCGGCGATGAGTGCCACCGGCTCGGTGACGAACTGCACCTGCTGGTCGGCCAGGATGGGATAGTCGGTCTGGATCATGGCCACCAGGTTGGGGCCGGGCAGATCCTTGGCGGTGACGAATACCACCCGCGACCAGTCGAAGGTGGGGTTGCGGTGGAGGGCCTGGATGCGGCCGCGCGGCAAGGGCGACCGCACGGTGCCACCGAACCAGAAACCGTCGGGACGGATGTCGTCCACGAACTGGGTGGCGCCGCAGACCTGTTCGTGGCCGTCGGTGCGGTGGATGGGGGTGCCGATCACGTCGGTGGAGGTGCCGATTACCTGGCTCAGTTCGTCGGCTGAGTGTACCCGGGTACACTCCCCGTGCGGCCGCGTGCCGGTCGCAGTCTCCCGCCCGTCGGCGCAGTGCACCCGGGTACACTCGACCCCCGCGGCGGTATGGTGGTTATCCTGCCCGGCGGGATTCATCGTTGTCGGCCTCATCCTGTGACTTCTTGTGCAGTGAACTCTCGTGCAGCGCCCGCAGCCGCTTTCTCCGGCTTCAGCGTCAGTGCCCGCACCCGACCTCGAACCTGCAAACGATTCCCTGACCCGCGGTCTTCCCGGTGGATTGTCCCCGACGGCCGCCACCGCGTCAACCCGGCCGTCAACCGCCGGCGCCACGCCGAGCCGCTCGGCCACCACCTCCCGTCGCTCTCGGGCGCCCGGGACTGGATCACCCGACAGGTGAATCGATGCCAGGTGGTCGGCGGGGGGAATGTCGGCTCGGTGCTTGAAACGATCCGCAGCCTCAATTCCGGGCAACGGATCGTTGCAACAACAAGGCGTCGTAGGTCGTGAACTGCAGGCAGAAGGCGAGGGTGTCGCCGGACGGGTTCCAGGCCGCATCGGTGATGTTTGCCTGTTCGGCCGCGAAGTCCATCAGCCGACGGGGGGTAGCGGGCGCGAGAGGAACGTCCCACACGACCAACCGGCCCGCTTCTCTGCTCATGCAGGTCAGGCCCGTGCTTGTCGGATTCCAGCAGAGGAACCTGCAGGCGGCCGGCACGTCAGGGAATTCCGGCTCCCCTCCCTCGATAGGGATCAGGGCGAGCCTGG
>JBDRBC010000215.1:0-7183 GCA_043823125.1 bacterium
ACCCGCCCCTTCGCCATCGTCTGCGAACCGCCGGACGCGGCGCCGGGCGAGACGGTCACCGTGACGTTGCACTGTTACGAGCCGCAACCGAGCGCGGGCGAAGTCAGCTGGATGCTCGTGCTCGACTACAACGAGGACCTGTACGGCGAGCAGGCCGTCGAGCGTCGGATCATCGACCTCGACCAGCTCGCGACCATCGACGACATGGTGTACGACAACGAGGGACTCGGCACGTTGACCTTCGAGTTCGTGGTGCCGCAGAACACCTTGCTGGTGACCAGCGCGCTGGAAGATCGATTCACCGAGCCGCTGCCTGACGCCGTGCGGCAACTGTTCCAGCCGGCCCACGCCGATTATCTGACCCGGGCGGAGATCGATGGTTTCCTGGCCAGGGTGGATCCCGCCGCTCTCGATCCGGAGAGCCTGGCCTGGGTACAGAGCGTGAGCGACCGCTTCGCCTGCCAGATCCGGCTGCGCGCCTCCCTGCGCAGCGGCATCGACCTGACCGTGACCAAGAACCTCACCGTGCGCTACAGCAGCCGGCTCGGCAGCGACAACGTCAACCAGAATCCGACGGTGAATTGGGTGGCCGTGCTGGCGGTCCATCACAGCGATCTGGAGGATCCGGACGACATCGGTCGCTATGTCGTGGACACCACCTATGTTTATCACCGCGATCCGGCCCGCCAGGACACGACCCCGATCGCCGTGGACCGGAATCTGACCTACTATCTCCAGGTGGACCACGACCCGGTGCCCTACCTGTCACCCCTCGGCAATCTCCAGACCGAGGACCACGACTACAACTGGTACTTCGCTCGACTCTACTCCAGCAACAGCGACCGGAACTTCTATCTCAACGAAACGGGGGACGATAAGCCGGATATTGGTGAACTCGAGGAGATCGTCAGGTTCGATCCGCCGCCCGGTCCGGACGCCAAGCAGGTCCGGGTCTTCGTGGTCGTGCGGGATTACCGACTGGAGTGGTACCAGTACAATTTCGTTCCTGGCGCGGCGTACGTCACCGTGCCGGTGGCCTTCACGTTCCCGTGAGACACTGTTCTCGACAGCCGCGTCGGCCCCGGCCCGGAAAGTGCGCCACGCACCCGGGTCCGGTGCGAGCGACCAACCACGGCTCTCGATTGCAAAAATCCGGCACTCGTGTACCATGCGACACCATGAAGGTTGTCATGCGCTTTTTCGTGTTACTCGCCGTATGCCTGCTGGCGACAGTGGGCACCGACGCGGCTTGTGCCGCCCCGGCGCCGCCGCTGCCCGTGGAGCCGTACGAGTTGACCCTCCAGGAAATCCGGGTCGCGGCGGGGGGTGAAATCGAAAAGAGCGTACTGCGCCTGATCCCGCTGGAAGTGGGCGCGAATATCGATCCCGCCGTCCTGGTCCACACCCGGGAAGCCCTCGAAGCGTCGACCATCCTGAAAAACGTCGATATCTACACCGAGCGCGGCGACCGGCCGGGCGCGGTGATCCTGCACGTGGACGCCGAATACGAGCAGCGATTCCATCTGGAGACCGGACTCGGCCGCGAGCCGATGCAGGGGTGGTATCTGAACCTCATCGGCGCCCGGTACACCAACCCGCTGCTGCGCGGGGGCCATGTGCGAATCGGCCTGCGTGAATTCGAGCGCAACCACGGCATCTTCCTGGAAGCCGAGTACCCCCGTCTGCTCGGCAACAATCTCGATCTGCTGATCAACCTCGAGAACGGATGGGAATCCTGGCACGTCACCGAGGGCGACCGACTCATGTTCCAGACGATCATGCGCACGAAAACCATGGTGGGCTTGCGCAAATGGTCGCGGGACGACCTGACCGTCTCGCTCTGGTTGGGCATGTCGCACCATGAACCGGAAGGCGACCTCGAGGGCGACGAGGGCAACGTGATCGAAACGGCCGGTCGGCTGGTGCCGGAGCCGGACGACAAGAAACACCACCTCGACCTGCGCCTCGACCTGACCTGGGACCGCCTCGATCCGTCACGCCCCTGGCAGCAAGGGCAGTGGGCGGGCCTGCGCCTCAAAGGGAGCGAGATCATCGATGGCAAGGCGTTCTGGGGCGCGGAGCTGGAAGGTCAGATCGCCATCCCGGTGGCCAGAATCCACGCCCTCGCCTTGCGGGCCCGCGGCGAGTACACCGGCGGCGGCACGCCATATCACCTGCGACCGGTGGTGGGCGGCATCGGCAGCCTGCGCGGCTTCGAGGTGGCCAGCCTGAGCGGCCCGCTGGGCGCGCGGGCGTTCTGGCAGTTCAATTGCGAATGGCGTCAGGCGCTGGTGGGAGACAATCCGCGCCAGCCCAAGGTCACGGGAACCTTTTTCGTGGATGTGGGCGATCTCTGGCAAGACGACGGTTCCCGTTTCGGCGTGGCGGCCAGCGCCGGGTACGGTCTGCTGCTGCGTATCCCCTGGATCCAGATCCTCAACGCCGAGGTGTCCTACCCCCTGACCAGAAACGTCACCGACGACGCCGTGGTGCTGTACTTGTCCCTCGGGAGGTCGTTCTAGGCCATGTCGGTTCACCTGCCCATCCGCTCCTGCTGCTGGCTAGCCGTCGTCTGGCTGCTGGTGGCTGTGTCTGCCCAGGCGGGTGGGATCGTGGAGGTCATCCACATTTACCGGCAAGCTGGACAGGTTCGTCTGGAACTCCGCGCCCGGGAAATTCTCGACCGGCGCACCGCCAGCACCGTGGACAGCGGCCTGCCCGGCACCTGCGTCTACCACTTGCAACTGCTGGATGAAGCTGAGCAGGTGGTGGTGGAATTCTTTCTGGAGCTGACCCTGCAACTCGACCTGTGGGAGAATCGGTATCTACTGGACTGTCCCTCGGGCCGTCACGTCTTCCCCTCCCTGGCTGCCGCCGATTCCGCCTGGTCGCACCTGATCGGCATCGATCTCTGTCCGGAGCCACGGCTTGCGCCGGATCTCGGCTACCGTCTCCAGGTGCAGATCGCCGTGCAACCGCTGGCGCCGGAGGTGCGCAAAAGGCTCTCGCGTTACGTCAGCAGCAACAGCAGCCGCAATCGCGAGGAGCTGGCCCTGGACCTCGGCGCCGTGTTCGGCCGCATCCTGGGCGGTGACGGACCCGACAACGACAACGTACGCTTCGTGAGCCCCTGGTTCCGGATCGGCGATCTGGAGGAGCGGCCATGAAGTTGTGGATGCGTCTGACGCTGTTGATCGTCCTCTTGACCATGCTGCCGGCCCTGCCAGCGGTCTGGATCACCCGTCAGCTCATCGAGCAGAGCTTGAGTCTGGGGCTCAATCCCCAGGTGGACGGCGCCCTGGAGGCCGGTGTACGGCGGGCGAGAGAGCAGCTCGCTGATCAGCGGCGGGTTCTCGGGCACGAACTGGCGCTCTGGGCCGCCGACTTCGTCGAGCCGGAAGACGACCAGGAGTCGTTGCAGCAACGTGCCCAGGCCTGGCAAGGTCTCATCTTGCAGGAACCCGATCGGGTGGAGCTGATTCTGGCGGACGGCGAGTTGTTGTTGCTGCAGGCCGGACAGCTGACGCCCGCAACGCCGGACAGCGCCGTACGCCACGGTAGTCCGCCCGACTTCATCGAGGCGACGGAACCGCTTCCCGACAACTGCCGACTCCTGGCCCGGCGCCCGGTCACCGACTGGCGAGACGATGCGTTGATCCTGGCGAGCACCCTGCAGATGATCCGGGGCTTGCAGGTGCAACGCCACGGCCTGGAAAACGGCTTCTGGCTACCGTTCCTGGTCATCTACGGTATCGGCCTGGTGCTCGGACTGCTGGTGGCGTGGCGGTTGAGCGGCGGCATCACCGCGCCGATCACCCGGCTGCTCGGCGCCACCAGAGCCGTGGCGGCGGGCGACTGGGACGTGCAGCTCCCCGAGGGCGGCCGTGACGAGATCGGTCGACTCACCACCCGCTTCAACGACATGGTCCGCACCCTGGACGCCCAGAATCGCCGGCTGGTGGACCTGGAAAAGATGGCCGGCTGGCGCGAGATGGCGCGGGCGCTGGCCCACGAGGTGAAGAATCCGCTGACCCCCATTCAGCTCACTGTGGAAGAGATGCGCCAGCGGTATCGCGGCGACGACGCTGAATACGAGGCGCTGCTGGACGAGTGTTCCCGCATCGTGGTGCAAGAGGTGGATAGTCTACGCCAGCTCGTGACCCGGTTCCGTGAATTCTCGCGTCCGGTGGAACCGCGTTTCGGGCCGGTGGATCTGAACGGGCTGCTGGCCGACCTGGCGTCGTTGCAGAAGGACATGCAGGTGGAGTTGGCGCTGGCCCCCGATCTCGAGACCATCGAGGCCGACGTCGATCAGCTCCGACAGGTGCTGATGAATCTGGCCCAGAATGCACGGGCGGCCACCCGTCAGCTGGAATCCCCACGACTCCGACTTGCCACGCGCCGGTGTGGCGGCGACGGATCGCGGGTGGAGCTGACGGTGGAAGACAACGGCCCCGGCATTCCCGCCGCCGACCGGGAAGCCATCTTCGAACCGTACCGTTCCGGTACTGCCGGCGGTCTCGGCCTCGGCCTGGCGCTGGTGAAGGGCATCGTCCTGTCCCACGGCGGCAACATCGTGGCCGATGCCGGCCAGTGGGGCGGCGCGTGCTTGCGTTTGAACCTCCCGATCCATCAGCCAGACGTCAACATCGGATTACACAGCAGCGAGGGTGGGAAACAGGAGAATAACCATGGGTGACCGGATCCTCGTCGTGGACGACGAACAGAACATCCTCCGCAGTCTCGAGATCATTCTCGGCGGCGCCGGGTTCACGGTGGCAGGCGCCGGTTCGGGCGAGGAGGCGCTCCTGAAGCTGCAAGCCCAGTTGTCACAGGCGCTGTTCCTGGACATCAACCTGCCCGGCATCGACGGACTGGAGGTGCTGCGCCAGGTGCGCGGCAGGTATCCCCAGCTACCGGTGGTGATGATCAGCGGCCACGCCACCATCGAACGGGCTGTTGAAGCCACTCGCCTGGGCGCCTTCGATTTCGTCGAGAAACCGTTCCCGCGTGACCGCATCCTGCTGCTGGCGCGCAACGCCACCGAGGCCGGCCGGCTCAAGCAGGAGGTGGCGAGACTACGCGACGAAGCGGCCGCCACCGAGATCGTCGGTGAGAGCCCGGCCATCATCGCCCTGCGCGAGACCGTGGAACAGGTGGCCAGCACCAACACCCGAGTACTGATCCTCGGCGAGAGCGGCACCGGCAAGGAGCTGGTGGCCGCCAGCCTGCACCGCCAAAGTCAGCGCGCCGCCAAACCGTTCGTGCGGGTGAACTGCGCCGCCATCCCCGACGACCTCATCGAGGCGGAACTGTTCGGCGCGGTGAAGGGCGCGTACACCGGTTCGGTGGCCAGCCGACGGGGCCGGTTCGCGGCGGCCGACGGCGGGACCATCTTCCTGGATGAGATCGGCGACATGAGCCTGCGCGCCCAGGCCAAGGTCCTGCGGGTGCTGCAGGAAGGCGAGTACGAGGCGGTGGGTAGTTCCGAGACCAGCCGGGTGGACGTGCGGGTGCTGGCGGCGACCCACCGGAACTTGCAGCAGGCCGTCGCCGAGGGCCGCTTTCGCGAGGACCTGCTGTTCCGGCTCAACGTCATCCCGATCCAGGTGCCGCCGCTGCGGGAACGCCGTGGCGATGTGGCCTTGCTGGCCGAGTTTTTCCTGCAGAGATACGCCGAACATCACGAGCTCCCCCGCCCCCAGCTGCTGCCCGCGGCCAAAATGTTGCTAGAGGCGTACCCGTGGCCCGGCAACATCCGGGAACTGAAAAACATGGCCGAACGGCTGGTGATCCTGCACCGCGGCGCCGACATAAACTCCACCAACCTGCCACTGGAACTCCGGGGCGAAGACCTGCACCGGGTCAGTCCAGCGGCGGCTGACGCCGAGAATCCGTACGGTCATCTGCCGTTACGAGAAGCGCGCGAGGCACTGGAGCGCGATCTGATCCAGGCCGCCCTGACACGACACGACGGCAATGTCACTCGCGCCGCCGCCGAACTCGGACTCGAGCGGACGCACTTGCACAAACGGATCAAGGCACTCGGTTTGCGTTCGGACTGAGTTGACGATTACCCGTAACCACCGCCCCCCGAAATGGTGGGACGTGGCGAAGAGGACATCATGTTTCGCTGGCGGAATACAGACAACCAACTGAGGCGCTCGCCGCTCGGTTCCGGCACCGACCGTCGGCGAGCCCGACTTCTGGCGAGCACCGTGACGGGATTGCTCCTGTTCCTGTCCGGGGCGACGGCGCTGGCCGCGAACGGCTCCATATCGCAACTGATTTCCGGGCCGGAATCACTGGGCGACCCATCGTCCAGGCGGCTGTATCGGCAAGGTTTCTACCTCGGCCTGGGCAGCGGCAATTACGACCTCGATCACAATCTGGATCTCCGGTCGTCGTTTACGGCCGAAGGTCTCGAGTTGAAGAATCCTGAACGCGGCCGCCTGATGGTGTTCGGTTACGGTTCGGGACCACACTTCACCACCGAAGGACGCATCGCGTATAGCCGAGTCGCCACCAGCGATCCGGACACGGATGTACACCGCATGCTAGCCACCATCGATTTTCTCACCACGGTGACCCGTTTCGGCCCTCTGGAGCCGCATGTGTCCGTCGGTTTCGGCGCCTTCTTGCTGGCCGTGCAGAGCAGTACCGTGGAAGAGTTCAGCACCTTTGCCGTGGTGGGCACGTTCGGGGGCGGGTTGGTGGCCCATCTCTCGCGCCGTTTCTCCCTGGCGGCCGATTACCGCTACGCCATTCTCAACTTCGAAGAGGAGTCCAGCGGCGAATTCGAGCCGGACAACAGTTATGACGTGGGCGGCACGGGATATCTGCACGTTTTCACGCTCGCGATGACCTTCGATTTCTAGGACCGGTTGCTCCCGACGCCCCGGCGCCGGTCAATCGGGCTGGCCCTGCTGGTAAGCCGGGGGATGGGGCAACATCCCCTCGCTCACCTGCCGCCGCCGTACACCGACTTCACGGCTCCCCAGGTGGCCGCTGCGCCCACCATCGTCCCGCACTCCGGATCGTTCACCGCCAGGTCGTTGATCACCGCCACATCTTGCAGGACGAACTCGCAATCCCGGATCATGGAGTGCTGGCCGAGGATCCGAATGTTGCTGGGATCGCTGTCCTGGATCACGACCGCTTGCCGGTAGACCTCGATCCAACC
>JBDRBC010000216.1:0-2597 GCA_043823125.1 bacterium
GCTGGCAAGGCGATTGCCCGTGAAGACACCGCAGCAGCAGAGTGGACCCAGCAGCTGTTCGAGCTCGGTCCGTGGGACAAGAGCCTGTACGACATTATCATCCCAATGCATGCGACATCGATCGATGAGGCAGTGAGCGTGATCTGCAACAACGCAGCAAAGCCGGTCGTACAGCGAACACCAGATGCCGACCGGGCGATGGAAGACTTCGCGCTGGAGAGCCAGGTCGGCATCGTCATGGCACAGAAAGGACACGACGTTGTCGTGACCTGCGAGGCCGGCGACATCACGGTCGTGATCAACCGTAACGTGCTGCGCCTCGACCGTCTGCAACGAGAACTGGAGGATCTGGCACTCAAGGTCGAGGGAGTCAAGAGCGCCACGACGCGGGTCGGCCCGAAGTTCCGCGAGCCCAACATCTACTTCAAGCTGGATGCGGAGATGCCTTCGAAGATACTGCTCGTGGACGACGAGACCGAATTCGTCCAGACGCTGTCCGAACGCTTGCAAAGCCGCAACCTGCCCACGGCGATCGCTTACAACGGCAAGGAGGCGCTTACGATCATCGAAAACGACGAACCCGAGGTCGTTGTCCTCGATCTGCAGATGCCCGGGATCCATGGGATCGACGTCTTGCGCCAGGCGAAAAAGGGTCATCCCAACACCGAGGTGATCATCCTCACTGGACACGGCTCATCGAAGGAGGAAGAGCTCGCGATTGAGCTGGGGGCCTTCGCCTATCTGCACAAACCGGTTGATATCAAAGTTCTCTCGGAAACGATGAAGGACGCGTACCGGAAGATCAGCACAGCACGGGCAGACAAGGAAAGCGAAGGAAACGATCACGAATGAGCGAGACGGCCGGTCTTCCTCAAGATCGACTGTCGCGCTGCCACAGGGGATTCGATGGGTCTGCTCCGCAACCTCTTCGTGAAGGGCGCCGACGACTTCGATCTGGGCTCGGGCGGCCAGCGACGCCGCTACGAGGTCCTGAGAAGATACGCGGTCCTCTCGGCGGTCGTGGTTTCACTCACCCCGCTGATCATCATGACCCTGCTGGGCTATTATCAGTACGAGAGAGCATTCAAGGCCGAGTTGATCGGCCCGATCTCCCGCCTCGTGTCCAACGCCAAACAGTCCCTGGAGTTCTTCCTCCAGGAACGTCGGTCGGCGCTGAGCATGATCGTCGGAGACAAGTCGTTCGAAGAGCTGACCGATGATGCGACGCTGAGGCGCACCTTCGTCAACCTCAAGCGGTCATTCGGCGGATTCGTGGACCTTGGACTGATCGATAACGAGGGAAAACAGCGCTCCTATGTTGGTCCCTACGAGCTTCTCGGAAAGGACTATCGGCAGCAGGAGTGGTTCCACGAGGTCAGACAGCGCGGCGTCCACGTCAGCAAGGTGTTCCTGGGGCACCGGGAATTTCCCCACTTCGTCATCGCCGTGAAGCACGAAAATCCAGATGGAGACTGGCACGTCCTCCGCGCAACCATCGACAGCGAAGAACTGGAGAAGAGGATTCTCGTCGAGGGGCTGCACGACTCGAGCGATGCATTCCTGATCGACCGGGAAGGGCTGTTGCAGAGCTCGTCCAGGATGTTCGGTGAGCGGTTGAACAAGATCCCGCTCGACGTTCCCTTGCGAACCACTGGCGCCGAGGTGCAGGAGGTGACCGATCCGTCCGGCGAGCCGCTGATCATGGGGTGGGCCCCCATCGCGAGTTCGCCGTTCATCTTCGTTCTGATCAAGCGTTCGCGTACGGCCCTCGAGAACTGGAATACGCTGAGAACCGAACTGCTCGTGTTCATGGCGATCAGCATAGTCCTGATCCTGGCCGTGGTCTGGCTGGGCTCCACGTACATGGTCCGCAGGATTCGCGAGGCGGATCACAGACGCGCTCAGGTCCTACACGGGGTGGAGTACACGAACCGCATGGCCACCATCGGCCGCCTCGCCGCCGGAGTCGCACACGAGATCAACAATCCCCTCGCCATCATCAACGAGAAGGCCGGACTGCTGCAGGACATCATCTCGCTGGACGACACCATGCCCCAAAGAGAAAAATTCCGCGGCCTGGCCGACTCGATCGTGGCCTCAGTGACCCGGGCCAGCAAAGTGACCCACCGGCTGCTGGGCTTCGCCAGGCACATGGACGTACAGACTGAACCGATTGATCTGGAGTCTCTGGTCACCGAAGTGCTCGGATTTCTGGAGAAGGAGGCCAGCTACAGGAACATTAAGATGACGACACTGGCCGCCGACGACCTTCCGACCATCCAAAGTGATCGGGGACAGCTACAGCAGGTCTTCCTCAACATCATCAACAACGCCGTTGCAGCAGTCAGCGACGGCGGAGCGATCAACACCACCCTCAAGCTTTGGGGTGACGGCAAGGTAGCCGTGATCATCATGGATGACGGCTTCGGAATTGAGAAAGAAGACCTGTCGAGGATATTCGAGCCGTTCTACACAACCAAGAAGGACGGCGGCACGGGACTGGGCCTCTCGATAACGTACGGGATCGTCCAGAAGCTAGGCGGCTCGATACGGGCTGAAAGCGAGCCCGGCGAATGGACCCGGTTCACGGTGATCTT
>JBDRBC010000217.1:0-2711 GCA_043823125.1 bacterium
CATCCATGACGGATCGTTCCTGGCCCACTGGTTCCACCTCTGGATCATGCCGTTGGCCGCCCTGGGCCTGGTCTTCCTGTGCGGCAGCGGTCTGTATCTGTGGTTGCGACCGATCTTGTCGCGGAACAACCGCCAATCGAACCACCAACCACCCTCACCCTGAACTTCGCCGAAGGGACACGAGATGCGAAAGATGTTGCCGATGTTCCTGACCGTGACGCTGCTTGCCCTGGGCAGTGCCGTAACGCTGTTCCTCGCCGACACGACGTACGCCGCCGAGGACGAGGACGAAGGAAAGCTGAAATCAGGGACCTTCTCGGGGCTCGAGTTTCGCGGTATCGGCCCGGCCTTGACCTCCGGCCGGATCGGCGACTTCGCAGTTCACCCCACCAGGAAACATGTCTACTACGTGGCGGTCTGCTCGGGTGGCGTCTGGAAGACCGAAAACGCCGGCAGCACCTGGGAGCCGATCTTTGATGGCGAGGGCTCGTACTCCATCGGCTGCGTCACCGTGGATCAGCAGAATCCACTCAACGTCTGGGTCGGCACTGGCGAGAACAACAGCCAGCGCAGCGTCGCTTACGGTGACGGGCTGTACAGGTCCAGCGACGGCGGCCAGAGTTTCGAAAAGGTGGGCCTCGAGGAATCGGAACACATCGGTAAAATTCTCGTGGACCCGCGCGACTCGGACATCGTCTGGGTGGCGGCCCAGGGCCCGCTCTGGCGAGCGGGCGGCGACCGCGGCCTGTACAGGACCCTGGACGGCGGCGCCAACTGGGAACTCTCCCTGGAGATCAGCGAGAACACCGGCGTGTCGGACATCGTGATGGATCCGCGTGATCCCGATGTGCTGTACGCCTCCGCTTACCAGCGCCGGCGGCACACCTGGACCCTCATCGACGGCGGGCCGGAATCGGCCATCTACAAGACCACCGACGGCGGCACCACCTGGAACAAGTTGACCAACGGCCTGCCCGACGGCGATCTGGGCCGTATCGGTCTGGCCATCGCCCCCATGAAGCCGGACGTGCTGTACGCCATCGTCGAGGCGGTGGGCGACAAGGGCGGCTTCTTCCGCTCCACGGACGCCGGCGGCAACTGGTCGAAGATGAACGACTACCTCAGCAGCAGCCCCCAGTACTACCAGGAGATCGTGGCCGATCCGGTGGACCCGAACCGGGTGTACAGCCTGGACACCTTCACCCGTATCACCGAGGACGGCGGCAACAGTTTCGAACGGCTCGGACTCGGGTACCGGCACGTGGACGACCACGCCATGTGGATCGATCCGGACGACACCGACCACATGTTGATCGGCGGCGACGGCGGCATTTACGAGAGCTGGAATCGTGGCGAGCAGTGGGAGTTCAAGGCGAATCTGCCGGTCACCCAGTTCTACAAACTCTGCACCGACAACGATTTCCCGTTCTACAACATTTACGGCGGCACCCAGGACAACAACACCATCGGCGGGCCTTCGCGCACCACCAGCCTCAGCGGCATCGTCAACAGCGACTGGTACATCACCCTGGGCGGCGACGGTTTCGAGCCGCAGGTGGATCCCGAGAATCCGGACATCGTCTACAGCCAGTACCAGTACGGCGGCCTGGCCCGCTACGATCGCCAGAGCGGCGAGCAGATCTATATCCAGCCCCAGCCGGAGCCGGGCGACGAGCCGCTCAAATGGAACTGGAGCTCGCCGCTGCTCATCAGCCCGCATGCAAACACCCGGCTGTACTACGCCTGCCAGAAGATCTTCCGCAGCGACGACCAGGGCAACTCCTGGACGCCCATCAGCGGCGATCTCACCCGACGCCTGGACCGCAACCGGCTGGAGGTCATGGGCCAGGTCTGGGGCATCGATACGGTGGCCAAGAACCGCTCCACCTCCTTCTTCGGCAACATCGTTTCCCTGGCCGAGTCGCCGTTGCAGGCGGGGCTGCTGTACGCCGGCACCGACGACGGTCTGATCCAGGTCAGCGAGGATGGCGGCGAGAGCTGGACCGGGTACGAGACCTTCAAGGGCGTACCGGATATGGCGTACGTCAGTTACCTGACCGCCTCGTTGCATGACGCCGGCACCGTGTACGCCGCTTTCGACAACCACAAGCAGGGCGACTTCGCACCGTACGTACTGAAGAGCACCGACCGCGGCAAATCGTGGCGCAGCATCGCCGGCGACCTGCCCGCGCGCGGTCACGCGCACGCCGTCGTCCAGGATCACGTGTTGCCGGACCTGCTGTTCGTCGGCACCGAGTTCGGCGTGTTCTTCACCCTCGATGGCGGCGAGAAGTGGCTCCAGCTCAAGGCCGGCATCCCGACGGTGGCCTGTCGCGACCTGGAGATCCAGCGGCGGGAGAACGACCTGGTGGTGGCCACCTTCGGCCGCGGCTTCTACGTGCTGGACGACTACACGCCGCTCCGGGGTCTCGAGGGTGGCCTGACGGAGGCGGACCTCGAACAGGAGGCCATCCTGTTCCCGGTGAAGCAGACCTGGATGTACATGCCGAGCAGTCCCATCGGTGGACGGGACAAGGGCAGCCAGGGGGATGCTTTCTACAACGCCCCGAATCCGCCCTACGGCGCCGTGTTCACCTATTACCTCGGCGAGGGTCTGCAGAGCCTCGAGGAGCAACGACAGGAGCGGGAGAAGGAACTCCGCGAGGCGAAGAAACCGGTCTACTACCCCGACTGGGACGACCTGCGGGCGG
>JBDRBC010000218.1:0-35241 GCA_043823125.1 bacterium
CTCGGCTACGCCTACTCGGTCTATAGCTTCTCCGGCACCGGCTTTCGCTTCCCCGGTTACTTCCGCACCTTCTGCGGCACGGCGTCGGAGAACACCGAAGCCGCGGTCGATGCCATCGTCGGCGAGATCCGCAAGATGACCGAGGCGCCGGTGACCGAAGCGGAAATCAATCTGGCCAAGGATGGGATCCTCAACTCCGAGGTGTTCAATTTCGACACCAAGCGGGAGATCCTGGATCGGCTGGCCTTCTACGAAATGAACGGCTACCCGGCGGATTTCCTGCAGCAGTATCAGGAGCAGGTGCGCACCCTCACCCCCGAGAAGCTGCTCGAGGCGTGCCAGACGCTCTGGAATCCCGATGACCTCACCATCGTGGTCGTGGGCAACCGGGCCGAATGGGACGGCGACCTGAGCAAATTCGGAGCGGTCAACGAGATCGACATCACCATCCCCGAGCCCACCCTGACCATGGACATCCCCGCCGCCACGCCGGAAGCGCTGGCGCAGGGGCAGAGTGTCATGACGGCGGTGGCGGAAGCCATGGGCGGCGCCCAGAAGCTGGCCACCATCACCGGCTGGCACGAGGAAATGGTCATCTCGGCCGAGATCCAGGGTATGGCCATGGATATCACCATAACCAAGACCGTGGCGCTGCCCGACCGCATCCACTCCACCACCAAGCTGCCGTTCGGCGAAATGACCCAGGTCATCAACGGTGACCTGGGCTGGACATCCAGCGCCATGGGCTCGCAGGACATGACCGCGGATGATGTGGCCGGTGAGATCGCCGACCTGGATACCGAGATGCTCACCATGCTAAGCCACCTCGACCGTCTGCAGTGTCAGGCCCTGGAGCCGGTGGAGATGGACGGGCACATGTGTCACCAGGTCTACATCACCGGGGCCGGCGACGATTACGTCCTGCTGTTCATCGATCAGGCTACGAGTCTGCCGTACATCTCGCAGAGTCCCTCGCAGGCGCCTATGACCGGCGCGCCGGTGACCCAGCAGGTGGTCTTCCAGGCTTTCGGGACTTTCGACGGATTCCAGCAGGCCAAGGAGTTCACCATCAAGCACGACGGCGAACTGTTCGCCACCGGGGTGCTGAATGCCTACGTGGTGAATCCCGAGGTGGATGACGTCTTGTTCCAGAAGTAGCGGAAACATTACAAGTCGAGTGACCCGACGACTCAAGATCGGGATCGGAGCTGAATAAATCGAGCGGCCGCAACACCGGATATTTCGGTGGCGGCCGTTCGGTCTTTTCACACGGATATATCAACGCTTTGCAGAGCCGCGCTATGGGTTGACCGGAAAAAACAGGGGTGATATTCTAGGGAACTAGTAAAGCCGCTTCACGGTCCGCCCGAGCCCATGGGAAGAAGTTGAGCCAGCTTCTACACTCTCGAGGTGTCACCAGTGAAGCAGCTTCCTCATATTATATCATATTGTGATACTTTTTTGAATCTTTTTTACTGGTTTTGTGACAAGTTTGTGAACATGCGTGATCGGGGTTCCAAGGTGACAAATAATCCTGCAACTCCGACACTGGCTGTTCGTAGTGAATGAGTTGTGCCTCATCAAGTTAACGACCTCCAACAGGAGGAGAGACGATGTTCCTGGTGGAATCAATTATTGGTCTGATGGTCCTGCTGATCGTGCTGAGTTGCGGTTTACTCCTGCTGAAATTCGTCTTTCATCTGATCCTGTTGCCCGTAAAACTCGTGTTTTTCCTGGTGAAGTTTTTGCTGGCGATCATCGTCGGCATCCCGTTGCTGGTGATTCTGGGGGTGATGCTGACGGCCGCCTTGCCGTTGGCCTTGATCCTGGTGGCCCTGCCACTCTGCCTGGTTGGCGGCCTGGTGTATGCCGCCGTGGCCTGAGCCTAGTATCTCCGTATGATGTGGCCGCCGCCGGGAGCGATTCCGGCGGCGGTTTTTATTTCCCGTTCGATCCCTCGCTGTTCTCCAGATCGTTCGGTCTGGTGCTCGTGACTGTCTGGCTCCTGTTCGGGGTACCGGTCTCTGCCGCTGGCGTGGCTGGGGAGGACGCCGCATCGACCGCTGCAGTTCCCACGGCGGGCGTTTTAATGGACGTGGATTCCCGGACCGTACCGTGGCCCACCATTCGTCGTCTGCAGCTCGAAGCTGGCGAGTTCCCACCACCGTACCGTGCGCTCACTCGAGCCGAACTCGCCACCTGGCTCCCGACACTTGACAACCATCTCACTAATGGCACGGGATCCCTGACCCTGCGGGGGCTCTGCCACCTGGCCGATTTTGGTGATGTCTGGCAGGGGGAAGCCGGCCTGGCAGCGCCACCGGGTGGCAGCGTCGGGATCGAATCGGCGCTCTGCTTGGGGCACGGTCGCTGGTGGCTGGCAGTGACCCCGCGACTATTCGGCAGTCTGTTCACTGGTGATACCAGCCCGCCGTCGGGATTCGATTTCTCGAATTGGCCCGAGGCGTCCGGTCGGTTCATGACCCAGCGGGCGCGCGATCGGGCCGAGAGCTGGGAAGTGGATTGGCCGCAAGCTGTGGTCGGGGTGCAACTCGGCAACTGGGCAGTGACCGTGGGCCAGTCGGCGTCACAGATCGGGCCGGGGGAGAGTGGCGGCCTCCTCCTTGCGTCCAGTGGCGCAGTGATCCCGGCGGTGACGGCCCGGCGCACCAGACCTTTCGCCTGGTACGGCCTGGCTCGCCATGTAGCGCCCAGTCATATGCTGTTGCGGGTCGGGCTCCTTTCGTCACGGGATATCGTCTACCGGGACATCTCGTTCACCCATCAGCGCCAGGACCGGCCGTGGCTGTTCCAGTGGTTGCTCACCTTTCCCCATACCCGCTGGTTGCGAACCACGGTCACTTCTTCGGCGCTGGCGTTACCCCGCGACGGAACCTTGTGGCCCGACCTGCTCCAGGTGAATTTCCCCTTGTTGGGAGCGACGGAGAGCGAGACCGATCGCGGGCCGCTCACCGACCGGTTCATCTCGTTCCAGTTCGAGGCTCGCTACAGGAACGCGCCGTGGCCGATCTTGCCGGCCGCTGCCGGCCGACTCTACTGGGAGTACGCCGGGGAGGATTTCCTGCCTGACAGCCGCTTCGGCGTGCTACCACAGATCTCGGCACCCGCGTCGGTGGCGGGATGGGAGCTGGTGAGTCCGGGCTGGGATGTGGTCTTCGAATTCGCCGAGCTGGAGCACCCCAATGTGCTGTGGTACGAGCACGATACCTTCACCGGCGGCTACACCCACCGCAACTGGCTGGTGGGGCATCCGCTGGGTGGAACCGGTCGATCCTACAGCGGCTGGGTGTGCTGGCGACCCGCCTGGCTGGGCTGTGAGGCCGAGTGGCATCTGAGTCACCACCGCTGGGGGGCGAGAGGGTACACGCCCGGCAACGCGGAGCGAATCACCCGGGCGCTCTGTCTGCGGCAGCCAACCGCCGCCAGTCGCTGGGAACTCCGTGTCGAGTGGATATCGGAGAAGTACTGGCCGTACTGGACCTCCGAAGGTGCTGAAGCGTCGGGCACGGTGTATCCGCAAGAGGAATGGGTACGTGTACTGGGGAGCTGCCAGTTGCCGGCACTCGACTTCTGAGACGGGTCTGTCCGGATAACCTGTCCGGAGTGCGGTCAATCCACCGGAGAGAGCGCTTCCACCACGGGCGCGGTAGCCATGGCCGGCACCCGGTCACGAATCTCCTGGATCACCGCCGCATTCAACGGTGACCAGACCCCCGCCCGTCCGGAATACCAGAGCAAGGCCGCACTGTCGGTGAAGATGGGGCCTGGCGGCAAGGAATCAGCGGCGGCCACGGCCCGGATCAGACCGGGACGAGCCTGTTCCGCGGCGGTCAAGGTGCTGACCCATCCGGGCAACCGTGCCGGCGTCGCGAGCTGAGTGGCCAGCACCAGGATCACCAGTACGGCAGCTACCGCCAGCTGGCTCTGCCTACCCCTTGCCTGCACCCACGGCACCGACTCCAGCCAGCGCGCGGTGGCCAGACAGATCTCCAGTAAAACGATGGGCAGCAGCACCACCAGATGCCGGACGGTATGGGAGAACACCGCGTACTGGATGGTTAGCAGGCCGGCAGTCAGTAGCGACAGGACCAGCGGGGCGCGCCAGATCCCGGGCGTGCGCCACCAGGTTTTGTTCTCCCGTCGTTGCTGACCGCCGTCACGACGTGCCTCCCACCACAACCGACCCACCAGACCACCACAGACGATCCAGAGCGACCAGGGGAGCCAGGCGCCGAGGTTGGTGGCATAGAACCGGATCCCCGAGCGGAACTTGGACAGCAGGAGTTCCGGCTGCCGGATCAGGGTGGCGCCGAAGGATTCGGGCGCCAGGGAGCGATAGATGGAGTACTCCGGCCAGGCCTCGGTCTGCTTCAGATGCTCGGTGTGGGCTTGCAGAGAGAAAACCGGGTTCCCGGTGAGCTGAAGGTTCCGGACACCCCAGGGCAAGAGCATCAGCAATCCGACACCAGCCGCGATACACGTGGCGCGCCGCGCCCGGTGTCGCCGGCCAGCGATCCACCAGATCAGCGGTATCCAGCAGAGTTCACCACGCAGCAGGCAGAGCATGGCCGCCAGGACGCCATCCAGAACACCAATCGGAACGATATCGAACACCGCACTCCGTCCGGTCGGACCGGTCGGCACATCGCCACGAAAACCGAATCCGGATCGCCAGCGGGCCCACAGCAACATCAGGATCAGGGCGACCGGAATTTCCACCCGGCACCACGCCACCGACATGTACAGTCCCGGGGAGAAGAACAGCAACAGCAGCCAGGCCGGCAGGGCCGAGGTTTGACGTTGGCGTTGTAAGATCAGCAGCCCGACGACGACACAGCCGACCAGGAGCGACAGGTGGAACCAGCGAACCGCGGTCAGGACGGACCTGGGTTCGCCACCACTCACCAGGTAGGGCCCCAGCAGGAGCATCGCATACCCGGGTGGTCGATGGATCAACGGCTGCGGGACGTCGGCGGCGAACGGAAAGGCCAGGGAGGCCGGATAGACGATGTCGTTGACGAAACCGTCGCCCTGAGCCAGATGACGGGTGACGCAGAGGTGACCGAACAGATCGCTGGTGGGGGGCTGTTCCAGGGCCGGGCGGAACGCCCACCAGGCCGCCATGAACACGATCACGCTGGCCAGGATGGTGGTGCTGCTCCGGCGCATCTCGCCCTAATTCCCGCGGCTGCCCGGTTTGATGGCCTCGTTGCCCTCACCGCAGAGGGGGCAGGAATCCGGTTCATAGGTGGCCACGGTCACCTGGGTCAAGGAGTTGATGGGCAGTGGCAAGTTAGCGGTACCGCCGGTGCGATCCACGACGCATGCGAGTCCGGCCACTACGCCGCCACTGGCCTCGATGACCTCCATGACCTCGCGCACCGAGGTGCCGCGAGTGATCACATCCTCCACGAGCAGCACCTTTTCGCCCTTGTTGAGGGCGAATCCGCGGTGCAGGGTCATTTTCTTATCCACGCGTTCGGTAAATATGAAACGTCGACCGATGGCTCGAGCAACCTCGTGACCGATCAAGATCCCTCCCATGGCGGGGGAGACCACCAGATCGAAGTCGGGTGTTTCGAACCGCTGGGCGATCTGGTGGCCCAGCTCCCGTGCCAGCTCGGGAAATTGCAGGATCTTGGCGCACTGGAAGTAGGTGTCGCTGTGCAGACCGCTACTGAGCAGAAAGTGTCCTCGCAGCAATGCTTCCAGCTCAGTCATCAAGTGGAGCAGCTCTTCCTCTTTCATGGACGAATGTCTCCTTGCCGGGTGACGGTTTCAGGGGGCGATCACGATGTAGCCCCCGGATAACTAGCTGTCGAGCTGGCTGCCGATCTCCGCGAGCGCAGCAGCGGGATCGGCGGCCCGGGTGATGGGGCGGCCGATGACGAGGAAATCCGCGCCCTCCCGTCGGGCGAAAGCCGGGGTGGCCACGCGGCGCTGGTCGTCTCCGCCCGGGGTGGTGGCCGGCGATTCTCCCGCCGGTGGGGCGGGCCGGATCCCCGGCGTGACCACCAGCGGTTCCGGTCCCAGTTCGGCGCGTACCCGACCCAGATCGGTGGGCGCACAGACGATACCGTCGCAGCCGGAATCCCAGGCGAGCCGAGCCAACCGCACGATCCGGTCGGGCAGATCGAGTGGGGACGGCGCCACTTCGTCCAGTTCCTGGGCGGTCAGACTGGTCAGGACGGTGACGCCCAGCAATGCCGGTCGGCGACGGTTCGTGGGAATTTCGGTACTGGCCAGCGCTTCGGCAGCGGCGGTCATGCCACGGCGTCCGGCGCTGGCATGTACCGTGGTCATGGCCACACCCATCCCCGCAGCCAACCGGGCGGCCCCGGCGATGGTATTGGGAATGTCGTGGTACTTGAGGTCCAGGAAGATTTCGCAGCCGAGGGCCTGAAGCTGGCGGACCACGGCCGGGCCAGCGGCCGAGAACAGCTCCAGGCCGACCTTGACCAGGGCCGAGTCGGATCCGAGCCGGGCACCCAGTTCCGTGGCGGCGTTGCCGCTGGATACGTCCAGGGCGGTGATGACACGCTGTCGGGCGGGAAGCTGCCGCAATTGCTCGATCAAGCTGTTTCTGTGCATATAACCTGGTCCGTGGACTGGATGGCGTCGCCGATTCCATGCGCACTCGATTTGCCTTGCCCGCACATGGCCTTTTGTTTATACCCTTCTAGCAGTCAAACGCCGTGATTGCAATTTCATTCTCCCTGGCCCGATGTATTCATGAACGAGCCAGGTTTCCGTCCCGCAGCGGGATGGACGTCAGGAGGATTTGCTTTGCTGGACCGGAAATTCATTCGTGAAAACCGGGAGCTGGTCACCCAGGCCGTGGCGGCCAAGCTGGAGAGCGTCGATATCGATGCCTACTACGACCAGGATACTCAGCGCCGGGCGGCTCTGCAAGAGATGGAGCAGCTCCAGGCCGCTGCCAACAAGGCCAACAAGGACATCTCCGCGCGCAAGAAAACCGGCGAGGACGCCACGGACGCCATCGCCCGGATGAAGGACATCTCCAATCGGCTCAAGGAACTGCGCGCGCGGGTCGCCGATCTGGAGGAGATCGTCGACAAGCTCTACCTGCAGATTCCCAATATCCCGCACGAGTCGGTGCCCCTCGGGGGTGAGGAGAACAACGAGCTGGTACGGAGCTGGGGGGAGCCGTTGCAACCGGACTTTCCCATCGAGCCGCACTGGGACCTCGGTGAGAAACTCGGTATTCTGCAGCTCGAGCGGGCCGCTCGCATGAGTGGCTCGGGGTTCACGCTGCTCACCGGCGACGGGGCGCGTCTGGAGCGGGCGCTCATCAACTTCATGATCGACGTGCATCGGGAGCAGGGGTACACCGAGGTCAACATTCCGTATCTGGTGAATCGCGCCGCCATGACCGGTACCGGGCAACTGCCCAAGCTCGAGGACGACATGTACCACTGCCAGACGGACGACCTGTTCCTCATCCCGACGGCCGAGGTGTCGGTGACCAATATCCACCGCCAGGAGACGTTCCGCGCCGAGGATCTGCCGTGCAACTACGTGGCGTTCTCGCCCTGTTTCCGGCGCGAGGCGGGGTCGGCCGGCAAGGATACCCGCGGGCTGCTGCGAGTCCATCAGTTTCACAAGGTGGAGATGGTGAAGTTCACGCACCCCGATCGGTCGTGGGAGGCGCTGGAACAGTTGACCGACGACGCCGAGGAGATTCTGCGCCGACTGGAATTGCCGTATCGTGTTTTGACCCTCGCCTCGGGTGATCTCAGCTTCGCGGCCGCCAAGTGTTACGATCTGGAGGTCTGGGCGGCCGGGGTCGAGAAATGGCTCGAGGTGTCCTCGTGTAGCAACTTCGTGGATTTTCAAGCCCGGCGGTCCCAGATCCGGTTCAAGGGTGGGGGCGACAGGGGGTTCGTACACACCTTGAACGGATCGGGCCTGGCGTTGCCGCGGGTTCTGGTCGCCATCCTGGAGAACTACCAGACCGGTACCGGCCGGGTCCGGATACCCGCAGTGCTTCGCTCGTACCTGGATGGTCAGGAATACATCGGTTAGTTCACGTCTGGTGGAGAGCGGACCGAGACGGTCCCGCCCCGACGACACCGAGAAGGAGATCCGTTCCATGTTACGCTGGCCGCGACGGTTCATGGGACTGCAGAGGCGGCAGCTGTTCAACATCTACGTGCTGGTGGGTGGTGTGGGCATCGTGCTGGCGGTTACCCTGTTCACCCTGCAGATGGCGCGGAAGGTGGACGACCAGAGTCGCGAGACCACCCGGATCTTTTCCAGCCTCGCCAGTCGGTTCTGGGGCGCCCAGGACGACGCCCAGCTCACCCAGATCATGCAGATCATGCGGGAGAGCGAGATCCCGTTCATCGTGACGGACAACGCCGGCCGGCCCATCATGTGGAACGCCACCATGCTCGGCATTCCGTTGCCGGACAATTATCAGACGTTGCTGCAGGACGACTTGAGGGCGCCCCGTGATTCGGCCCTGATCCGCCTCCTGGCCCTGTTGCGGGAATTCGATGCCGCCAACGAGCCGTTCGCCATCATCAATCCCGAGACCCAGCAGCGGATGGGCACCCTGCACTACGGCCCCTCGGCCCTGAGCCAGCGTATTCGCTGGATGCCGTATCTGGAGCTGGCGCTGCTGACCATTTTCTTCCTGTTCATCGTCTGGGCGTTGCAGATGAAAAAAGGGGGTGAGCAGCAGCGACTGTTCGCCGGCATGGCCAAGGAGACCGCCCATCAGCTCGGCACCCCCATCACCTCCATCATGGGGTGGCTGGAAATCCTGCGGGATCGTTCCCCGGGCGGTGACGATCTGCTGGATGAACTGGGCAAGGACGTGGATCGACTCAGCAAGATCTCCGCCCGCTTCAGCCAGATCGGCTCGCGTCCGCGTCGCAGTAGTGACAACCTGCAGGAAGTGGTGGAGAGTTCCATCGTCTACTTCAAGCGGCGACTGCCGCACCTCGGGGGGCAGGTGGAGCTCTCGAGCACGGGGGAGATCACGAACCGGTGTCAATTCAACCAGGATCTCATGGAGTGGGTCCTGGAGAATCTTATCAAGAACGGCATCGATGCGTTAAAAGATGGCGAGGGATCCATCACGGTGGAGCTGGCGGATGGGCCGAAAGAGTCGGTCCGGATCCGCGTCAGCGATACCGGTGGGGGGATCGATGCCAGGGTGAGGAACCATATCTTCGAGCCCGGGTTCACCACCAAGTCTCGGGGGTGGGGCATGGGGCTGGCGCTGGTCAAACGGATAATTACCCAGTATCACGACGGGCGGATCGAGGTGGTGGCTTCCGGCACTCGGGGCACCACGTTCGAGATCATCCTGCCTGGAGAGGAGAACTGACGTGCCGTTCAATATTCTGTGGGTGGACGATCACATCGACGAGCTGCGTTCCCACGTTGTCTACCTGGCGGAAAAGGGATACGAGGTCGCAGGCGCCACCAACGGGCTCGACGCGCTGGAAATGCTGCGACGCACGCCCTACGACGCGGTCTTGCTGGATGAGATGATGCCGGGTATGGGCGGCCTCGAAACCCTGGAGGAGATCAAGCGGATCCGGGTGCATGTGCCGGTCATCATGATCACCAAGAGCGAGGCCGAAGATCTGATGACCCGCGCCATCGGGAAACGGATCGACGACTATCTCGTCAAACCGGTCTCGCCACTGCAGGTGCTCAGTGCGCTCAAGCGACAACTGGAGGGGCGGCAGCTGGCGGGTGAACAGGTGAAGCGTGACTACCTGGCCTACTTCGCCGGCGTGAGCGAACGGATCGCCTCGGCCGACAGTCCGGACGACTGGGTGGACATCTACGCCGACATGACCACCTGGGGCATGGACCTGTTCAAATACAGCGATCACGGCTTGCTGGAGACCCACTCCGAACAGATGGCCATGTCCAACCAGGCGCTGGCCCGGTTCGTGCGGCAGCATTACCAAGAGTGGATAAACGGCGTCGAGGGCGCTCCGCTGCTCAGCCCCGACGTCTTTGCGAAATGGGTGGCGCCGGAGCTCGAAACATCGTCACAGGTCTACTGGATCATCATCGACTGCATGCGTCTGGATCAGTGGCGGATGATCGAACCGTTGCTGGAGGAATTCTATCAAATCGAGCGGCGTCACTACTGGTCCATGCTGCCGTCGGCCACGCCGTACGCGCGGAACGCCCTGTTCGCGGGGATGTATCCCCTGGAGATCGCCCGCCAGTTCCCGCAGTACTGGCAAGGATCCAGTTCCCGCGAGGGGTCACGAAACGCCTTCGAGGCGGAACTGCTCGGCGAACTGCTCAAACGGCTGGGCAGTCCGGCAGCGGACAGTTACAAGTACTTCAAGATGTCGGACGCGCGGGAAACAGACCACCTGCGCAAGCAGGCGGGATCGCTGGGAGACGTCCGGTTGGTGGCGGCGGTCTACAACTTCCTGGACATCATGGCCCACGGCCGTTCCCAGTCGCAGATTCTCAAGGAGCTGGCGCCGGACGAGGCCGCCTTCCGTTCGCTGATGCGGAGCTGGTTCGAGCACTCCAGCCTGTTCGAGGTGCTGAAGAAGGTTGCCCGGAGCGGTAGTACCGTGATCCTGACCACCGACCACGGCTCCATGTTCTGTCGCCGGGCGTCGCTGATCAAGGGCAACCGCGACACCAGCACCAATGTGCGGTACAAATTCGGCGACAACCTGGCGGTGGAGAACAAGCAGGTACTGCTACTCAAGGATCCGGAGCAGTTCCAGCTCCCGGTCAACTCCACCATCGAGAATTACGCCATCACCACCGAGAACTACTACCTTATCTACCCGACGAACTATCACGAGTACGAACGGTTGTACCGGGAGAGCTTCCAGCACGGCGGCATCAGTTTCGAGGAGCTCATCTGCCCGTTCTGTGTGTTGCGGCCGCGCTAGTGCTCTGTCAAACCACATATTCAGGATCAGCGGGCTTGCGAGGGGTCAGATGGAAGGCGCGCTAACACAGGACTAGCCATGGCTAATTCAAGTGAGTGCACGGCGGCAGATGGCCGCTTGCCAGCCCGCTGATCCTGAATATGTGGTTTGATGGAGCACCAGGCTGGATCGCCTCCGTCGGAGCGAGAGAGTGATGGCCACACAACCGATTCCCGAAGCAGCGGACTTTTCGCGCCACCACGGTACGGATTCCCCGGCGGCCACCTTTGCGTTGGGCGAGGCGGCGGCGTCTCGACTCACCGGCGGCGAGACACTCTTGCTCTGGGGACCGCTGGGCGCAGGCAAGACCTGTTTCGTCCAGGGCCTCTGTCGCGGACTGGAGGTGGCGGAGGTGGTGACCTCGCCCACTTTCACCCTGGCCAACCGTTACGAGGGGCGACTGGCTGTGCATCATCTCGACTTCTACCGTCTCGAGCCGGGGGCCGACCTGATGGATATCGGCGTGGAGGCGGTGCTGGACGAGGTGGCGGACGGTGGGGCGGTCTTGCTGGCCGAGTGGCCCCAACCGTTGTTGCCGCTGCTGGGATCACGTCTCGAGCTGCTGGCGCTTCCCGGAGCCGAGCCGTCGTTTCGTCACTGGTACCTGCGTGGTGTGCCGGAATTGCCGTCTGTCTGGGCTGACTTCCTGCCGGCGGGAGATACAACGTGCTGAACCTCGCTTTCGATACCGCCACCCCCTGGGGCCGCTTCGCCCTGGCCCAGGACAACGACCTGCTCGGCTACCTGCCCGTGAACGTGAGCGGCAGTTACGCCGATTCGTTGTTGCCGGTGATGGAGAAGCTCTTCACCCAATCGGGCCGGAAATTACAAGACCTCGACGCCATCGGTGTGACCAGCGGCCCGGGCAGCTTCACCGGGGTCCGCATCGGCATCGCCACGGCCAAGAGCCTGGCCTATGCCCTGCAGGTGAAATTGATCGCCGTACCGACCCTCGCCGCCATGGCGGCCGCCTTGCTGGAGCAGCGGCCCGACTGCCACCTCGCCATACCGGTGCTTGACGCCCGGCGCCGGGAGGTCTTCGCCGGCGTCTACCAGCGCCAGGGAAACTGGGTGACTGTACTGGCGGATCCCGCCGCTGCGCCGCCGGACCGCTGGTGGGAGCGGATCCGAACTCTCGTCGACGACCTGGATGCACCGGTGTGGGGGGGCGATGGTGTCAAGTTGCTGGTGGGGCAGGGCGAACAGCTACGCCCGGAGTTTCACGCCCGGGGCTTGCCATTACAGCGGAACTGGATATCGGCCCATCCGGCCACGGCCCGGGCGTTGGCGCTGGCCATGTCGGATCCGGCCGTGGCGTTACCCGAGGTCCACCCGTTCGAACTCACCCCGCTTTATCTCCGCGTCTCGGACGCCGAGATCAAACGCGGTCTGGATCTGACACCGGACCGTCCCCAGCCCGGGATCAGTAAACGGCCCGGTGACGGGGTGGAGCCCGTTTCATGAGCGCACAGGCGAATGTTCAGGTGCGGCCGGGGCTGCCGGCGGATCTGCGGCGGATCGAGGAGATCGAGAATCAGGTCTTTGCCGATCCCTGGTCGCGGATGGCGCTGCTCACCGAATTGCAGACGGACCGGTTCCGGGTGCCGTTCGTGGCCGTCCAGGCGGAGCAGGTTGTGGGCTACCTCATGGCGTGGCGGGTCATGGATCAGCTCCATATCCTTAACCTCGCCGTCGATCCCGATTTTGGCCGGCATGGGGTCGGCACGTTACTGTTGCGGACGGCGCTGGCGCGAGCCGGCGCTCTCGGACTCTGTGAAGCCACCCTCGAGGTGCGTGAAAGCAACGCTGGGGCCATCGTTTTCTATCGCCGGCACGGTTTCACCACCGTCGGCCGCCGGCCCCGCTATTATGCCGATACGCAGGAAGACGCCCTGATCATGACCGTGGCTCTCGGATCCGAATAATACAGCGCCGGCACCTTTTCGGTTGTCTACCGACTCCCTTTGGCGATACCGTTGTCCCGATCCGGTACGTCACCGCTGTGGACAAGAAGGAGATATCGTGTCCTGGTTGAAACAAGCCGCCAAGGGTATCAAGGCCCTGGCCCAGAAAAAAGAGATTCCGGACAATCTGTGGAGCAAGTGTCCTTCTTGCGCGGATGTCCTGTATCACCGCGAACTCGAGCGCAATCACTGGGTATGCGGCTCCTGTGGGCATCATCTCCCGTTCACCACCGACCAGTATCTCCAGTTGCTGTTCGACGAGGGGAGCTGGCAGGAGACCCACCGCGGCATCACCTCCGTGGATATTCTGGAGTTCAAGGATTCCAAGCGGTACAAGGACCGGATCAAGGCCAGCATGAGCAAGACCGGACGGGAAGACGCCGTGGTCACCGGCCGGGGCTCCATCGAGCGGGTGCCGGTGGGGATGTCGATGCTCGATTTCTCCTTCATGGGTGGCAGCATGGGGTCGGTGGTGGGCGAGAAGATCGCCCGTGCCCTGCAGGATTCCCTCGCCAATCGTGAGGTGGCCGTCATCCTCTCGCGGTCCGGCGGCGCTCGCATGCAGGAGTCGTTGCTCTCCCTGATGCAGATGGCCAAGACCAGCGCCATGCTCGGCCGGCTGCGGGCCGAGAATGTGCCGTTCATCTCCATCCTCACCAATCCGACCACCGGCGGAGTGACGGCCAGTTTCGCCTCCCTCGGTGACGTCATCATCGCCGAGCCGGGGGCGCTCATCGGATTTGCCGGTCCGCGGGTCATCAAGGAGACCATCAACAGCGACTTGCCCGAGGGTTTCCAATCGTCCGAGTTCCTGCTCGATCACGGAATGCTGGACCTGATCATCGAGCGGAAGGAATTGAAGGCTACCCTGGCCATGGTCCTCCACTGGTTCGTGGACGGACGCGACGTTTCGGTCCCCCAACCGTACCGGGGCTGAGGGCCGGCATGACCGCACGATCTTCCTCCGATGAACCAGCGGGAGTCTACCAGGGTGAGCCCGGTATCGGTCCCGATCTGTCACCACCCTTCACGGCCGAAGACGACATCACCCGCTGGCTGTTCAGTCTGAACCGTTTCGGGATCCGTCCCGGTTTGGCGCGGATCGATGCCTTGCTGGACGAACTCGATCACCCCGAGCGTCAGGTCACCTCGCTGGTGGTGGCCGGCACCAACGGGAAGGGGAGCAGTACCCGGATCCTGGCCGGCCTGCTCCGGGCCGCCGGGTATCGGGTCGCCTGCTTCACCAGCCCGCATCTGCTGCGGGTGTACGAGCGACTCACCATCGACGACCAGCCGTGTGATCCCGCCCACTTCGCCGCCGAGGTTCACAAGTTGCGACCGGCCGTGGAACGGCACGGCGCAAGCTGGTTCGAGACCTTGACGGCCCTCGCTCTGGACCTCTGTCGGGCAGCGGAAGTGGATTATCTCTGCTGTGAGGTGGGCCTGGGGGGTCGTCTGGACGCCACGAACGCGCTGCCGGCCGAGGCGATCTTGTTGACGACGGTGGCCAGGGATCACTGTCGTATCCTGGGTGACAGCCTGGCCGAGATCGCCGACGAGAAACTTGGTTTGCTCAAAAGCGGCGTGCCGCTCTTCTGCGGTGTGAACGAGGCGCTGCGCTCCCAGGTGTTCACCACCGCGGTGGCGGCCGGCGCGCCGTGCTTTTTCCTGGACGAACTGGCGGAATGGCAACCCGGGGGAGACCACTGGACGCTGCGGACGCGACGGCGGGAGATCCGTGACCTGCCCGACCTTCCCGCGCCTGTTCTGCGCCGGAATTTCGCGCTGGCCTGGTTGTGTCTGGAGGAACTGGCGGCAGCAGGCTCGGTCCGGTTGCCGGCCGATCCGGCGGCGGCATTGGCCGGGGTCTTCTTGCCGGGGCGTTTCCAGCAGGTTCTCCAGGACCCGGACTGGATCTTCGATACGGCCCATAACGAGGAAGCGCTGCTCGCCTGTCTCGACGGGTTCCTGGCGCGGCCGGTGCCGGGTCGACGTTTCGTCCTGTTCAGCTCCATGCAGCACAAGGATCTCGGCCCTGCGGTGGGCGACAGGCTCCGCGCCTGCGACGAGATGGTGGCCGCGCCGGTGCGTCTGCCCCGTTCGCGGAACCGAGACGAGTTGACGGCGTTGCTAGGGGCGTGGCAACTCCCGCCAGCTGGATCGCCACCGGTCCAGGCGGATTCCAGTGCGGCCATCACGTATCTTGCCCGGAAGCTGACCCCCGAGGATACGGTGCTGGTGACCGGATCGGGATTTCTGGTGGCCGAAACATTGTACCGGCTCGGGTACAACGACATCGAGGAAACCCGTGGCTGCGAAGCCGCTGCCCATCGCTTGGCGCCATACGGATACGTAAACCCCCACCCGGGGAGGCAAGCATGACAGCCCATCTGGTGATCGGCGCCGATTGCGGCGGAACCCAGGTCAAGTATGTCGTCACCACCACCGACGGCGACGATCTGGGGCAAGGTCGGGTGGCCACCGATCCCGATAATCCCGAGGCCACTTTCCAGCGCCTGGCCACCGAGATCACGGCGTCGCTGGGTTGCGACGCCACCACCCGGATCGAGGCGGTGGGGCTGGCCTGCGCCGGTATCGTGACACCCGACAGCGGGCATCTGGGTCGTTCACCCAACCTGCCCGGCTGGCAAGGGTCTTTTCTGGCGGACAGCGTGGGGCAAGCCTTCCCGGACGTGCCGGCAGTCTTCGCTAACGATGTCAACGCGGCGCTGTTCGGTGAATGGCGCCTCGGCGCCGGTCGTGGTTGCCACGACCTGGTCATGATCGCCCTCGGCACCGGTGTCGGGGGTGGGGTGATCGTGAACGGGCAGCTCGTTATCGGCAGCCGTCACGGCGCGGGGGAGATCGGACATACGGTGTTGGATCGTAACGGTCCCGAATGCACCTGTGGGAATCGTGGTTGCCTGGAGGCGTACGCCGGGAGCTGGGCGTTGCTGCGCCGGGCGCGTGAACTCGCCGCAGAAACGGACGCCACTGCCGCCTTCCGCCAGCTGGTCCAGCATGATCCCGACGGCCTGGACACGGCGGCCCTTTACGGACTGGCGCAGCGTGGTGACGATTCGGCCCGGTCGTTGTTCCAGGCCGCCGGTCGCTGGCTGGGCCACGCCGTGGCCAACCTGGTGAACGTGCTCGATCCCGAGCGGGTGATCATCGGCGGCGGGGTCGCCCAGGCAGGTGAGCTGATCCTGGCCCCGTGTCGAGAGGTGGTGCGGGAATACGTCCTGGCCGAAGCGAGTCGTGATCTTCCCATCGTACCGGCAGCGCTGGGGCCGTTCGCCGCTTCCCAGGGAGCGGCCGCCATGGCCAGAGAGAGGATGGGTCCGGCTTGACTCCCCGGGTTCGGCAAGGCCGTGGTCGCGCGCTGTGCTGCCTGCTCTATGTGGGCGCACTGCTGTTGCCCGGTTTGTTGACGGCCCAGCCCGAAACGGAACTGTCTGGTGAGGATCTGCCCGAACCGTCACCGCGACGGTCCGCGGGGCGCGCGGTCTCACGCATCACGGCGGATCGTTTCGTCGATCGGGTCATCGACGGGGAACCCATCACCTACCTGTACGGCAATGTGTACATCGATCGCGACACCCTGACCGCGCGAAGCGACACGGCCCTGCACTACCGGCGGCGCCAGATGTACGAGTTCATAAGCAACGTCCGCATGCGTCAGCACGGCACCCTCCTTACTTGCCGGCGCGCCATTTACCGGCGCAACGAAGGTGCCGCTGATTTTTTCGGCGATGTCCGGGTGGAAGAAGAAGACGCCATCGGCAGTGCTGATCGCGGCGAGAGTCGCCAGGCCGGTGACTGGCTCTATCTCATCGGCAACGCTCGTTTCATCTCTCCCGAATACACCGTCTGGGCCGACACCATCGTGCGGGAGCGCCTGAGCGAGCAGGGTAACGCCTACGGCCAGGTGAAAATCATCGATCCTGCTTCGCAAACCCTTGTCACCGGTGAGCACGCCTTTTTCGCCGGTGACGGCAGTTACGCTCGGGTCGATGTGGATCCGGTCATGACCAGTCGCGGTCATGGCCGCGAGACCTTCGCCGGCGAGGCCGAGGTTATGCACTTCTACCGCGCCGATCAGCGCATCGTCATGGTGGACAGCGTCTTCATCGACCAGGGGCGTACCAAGGCCACTGCGGATACCGCCTTCGTCTACGGACAGGAACGGTTGCTGCTGCGGGGGCGGCCACGGGTCCGAGTGGGCAAGCAGAGTGTCATGACCGGTCGCGAGATCGAGTTCCTCTACCGGGACGAGCAACTCTACCGGATCATCCTGCGCGGCCGGGCTGTCATGGAAGACAGTACGCCGGACAGTCTGGCCTCCCGCTACGCCGGTTTGCCGCCGCTGGATATTCTCGACGGCGATACCATCACCATCGATTTCAAGGACGAGAAGCTGCAGCGCAGTACCGTGCTCGGCAACGCCCACAGCCAGTATGTTCCCACCGACGTGGTGGACGAGGTGGCATACAACGATGTCCGGGGCGACACCATCATCATCCATTTCCGTGACGAGAAGGTCAACCGGGTCAACGTCAAGGGGAACATGACCGGGACCTACACCTTCGCCCGAATTTCCGAGATGCTGGGGCGCAGTGAACCGGATTCCGCGGATAGTTTATCGGTGCTCGTCGAGGACAGCTTGGCGTTGGTGGCGAGTGACAGCTTGGCGTTCGCCCCGGACGACAGCGTGGCGGCGGCGGCTGTCGATGGTTTGCGGATTGCCGTCGACGATAGTCTGGCTCTGGCGCGGGACGACAGTCTGGTCATTGTGGCGTCGGACACACAGTCCCGTGTCTCGCCCGACAGCCTCGACTCGATCCCGGACCTCGCCGACGGCCAGCTCGATTTCCGTGGCCATGCCGAGCGGGTGGAGTACAGCGGCGGCGAGGTGATGTTTCATATGCGGGAAAGGAACATCGAGATCAAGCGCAACGCCGAGCTCATCTACGGTAACCTGAACCTCACCGCCAACGAGGTGGACTTCGATACCCGTGATCGAGAGCTGTATGCTGCCGGCGATCCGCTGCTGGTGGATGAGGGTCAGACCATCACCGGCGATCGCATGGGGTACAACTTCGACTATCGTTCGGGTGCCGTGTTGCACGGTACCACCGACTTCGAGGGTAATTATTATTCCGGCAAGGAGATCAAACGATTCGACGACGGCAGCATGAAGATCCTCTCGGGCCGTATGACCGCCTGTGATCTTGCGGAGCCGCACTACCACTTCTGGGCCGACAAGATGAAGATCAAGCTGGGGGACAAGTTCGTGGCGAAGCCGATCGTCCTGAAAATCGGCCACGTACCCGTTTTTGCCCTGCCGTTCTATTTCAAGTCGCTCAAGTCCGGCCGCCGGTCCGGGATCCTCTTTCCGAGTTTCAATTTCGGCTGGTCGTCCCGTAGCGGTCGCTACATCCGGGACTTCGGCTACTACTGGGCCACCAACGATTACACCGATTTCAGGGTCGAGGGGGATTACAACGAGAACCGCGAATTCACCTACCAGCTGCGCAACCGGTATGTGAAGCGGTACGGATTCGACGGCGGAGTCTCTTATACCCGCAAGATCAGCCTGGGGGAACAGCGTGGGGCGCGGGAATGGCAGCTGCAGTGGAATCACCGGCAGGACGCGCTGTTCGACGAGTACAACGTCACCGCCAACGTGGAGATGGCCAGCCAGACCCTTTCCACCAACAACCTGAGCGACGACATCGGCCGGGACGTCGTCAGCGGACAGCTCCACTCCACCGCCTCCATCAGCCGGCGCTGGTCGTTCATGAACGCGAACTTGAATCTGGTCCGCGACGAGTATACCAATGCTGCGGACGACGATTCGACCACGGACGAGCGACTCTGGACCCAGACCCTGCCCAAGCTGAATCTGAGTTTCAACCGCCGCTCCATCCTGCCCTCGCTCCGGCCCGGTCAGGACGGGTCTTTTATCGGCGATCTGCTGCGGGACACCTACTACAGTCTCGGGACCTCGTTCACCGCCGGCAAGACACAGAGGGAGCTGACCGCCATCCAAACCTATTCCGGCGCCGAGAACGTGAAAGTGGATATCCGCCCGCCACGGGTGGCCATCTTCGACGTGAGCACCGGGATCAGCGCCAGTCACAGCTGGTCAAGCGCCGATACCACCGGCATCCGGTACGAGACGGTGGGGGACTCGCTGACCGGCGGGGTTATCGAGGTGGACGGGCGCAGGTGGTCCCCGAACTCGTCTCTCTCCTTCAACTCCAACCTGCGCACCACCCTGTACGGGATCTTTCCGCTGGGGCTCGGCAGTCTGCAGGCGCTCCGGCACACGGTCACTTTTTCCGCCGGCCACGCCTGGCGGCCCGCCATCGCCGAGATGCAGCAGCGCAGCCAGTCCCTCAGCTTCTCCATGGGTAACCGTTTCGACCTGAAGTACCTGCAGGGCAGCGCCAGCGATTCCACCTGGCAAGAGGCCAAGCTCGATGGTTTGCTCGATTGGAACCTGTCAACCTCATACCGTCCCGATGCCGACGTGGACAGCCGCTGGTCCGATGTCGGCAGCACCATCAGCATCAAGCCGGGGCGGAACCGGAATCTGAACTTCAAGGTGAGCAATTCCATCGACCCGTACGAGTGGCGCATTCTCACTACCCGCTTCACGTACGGCCTCAATCTGCAGGGGCGGTTCGATACCGGCGCCGCCGAGGAATTACTGGAGGCGCCGCGGAATCAGGCCCTTGAGAAGCTCGGGCTGTCCCCCGATTCGCTCGCCGCCAATCGTGACGGGCCGATTCCCGAGGATGAACAGGAGGAGGACCCGTTCGCGGACGAGGAATTCGCCGGCTATGGGCAGAGACCCCAGGGGGGAGCGACCAAGGACGTGATCCCACCGAAGGCGGTCGCTACGTTCCCTGGAACATGAACCTCTCCCTTTCATACAACAGCAATAACATCCGGGAAACCACCAGTGCTCGTGGTAACATCTCCATTTCCACCAACTTATCGAAGGCATGGGAGTTCGGCTATCGTGGCTCGTACGACTTCAATACCGGTGTCATTTCCAACCAGAGCTGGAACCTGAATCGTGATCTGCACTGCTGGCGATTGGAGTTCTCGCGCACGATCTATGGCGCCGGTAACGAGGAGTTCGGACTCCGGATTTATCTCAAATCTATACCCGCCGTGAAGCTGACCCGGGGCAAGGAAGATCTCATGGGTTCCATGGGGCAGTTCAGCGGTGGTATCTTCTGATCCGTTTTCCCGCGCCAGGACTGGAATATCTCTTTCTTTTTTGTTGACAGACTTCGTGGTTTCGGGTGATAAGTGATCTAGAAGGAGGTGAAAATCATGAACAAAACGGAGTTGACCCAAATACTAGCCAAGAAAACCGGCCTGACCATGAAGGACGCCCGCAACGCCGTGAACGCCCTGTTCTCCACGGCACCTCGCGAGGGAATCATCGCCAACGAGGTTGCCAAGGGTACCAGGGTCCAGATCACTGGCTTCGGTACATTCGAACAGAGGAAGCGGAAGAAACGTCAGGGCAGGAATCCCCAGACAGGTGCGACGATCACCATCCCGGGCGGCAACTATCCTGCGTTTGTCGCCGGCAAGAGTCTGAAGGAGCGTGTCAAGCGGAAGTAGCGAGTAGCAGCTACGACTGCTGAACGGTCACCACTCAGAACGTTTATATGAGGAGCCGGGCTTGCCCGGCTCCTCGCTACTGGGTATAATTGCCGTACGGAACTTTGTCCGTCTTTATCTGTTATGCTCGCGGCCTCGAAATCACGGTGTCGCGTTGCTGCAGGGTACGGCATTCAAGAACAGTCGGGAAAGGTTGGAGCGAAATGGCCAACGGTAGAAGCCAGAATCGTGGTCGCTGGGTGGTTGGGTCGGGCTGGGGCCTGGCCCTGTTACTCGTCGTCACCTGTCTGGGCACCGGCAGGGGACAGTCCGATACGCAGTCGGAACCCTGGTCCGAGGTCGCACTGATTTATCACAGCGACGTCCACGGGAAGATCGAGCCGTGTGGGTGAAAGAGCAAGCAGCGTGGCGGGCTCGCCCGGAGGGCGACCTACTTGGACGGTGTCTGGAACGAAGAAGTCGCGACGATTCTCGTGGATGCTGGCGACCTGTTCGGTCGTCGCGAGGTGATGGATCAGGAACAGACTCGTTTCGTCTGTGACGTCACCGAGAGTTTTGGCTACGACGCCATCGGTCTGGGGGAAATGGATCTCAATTACGGGACGGAATTCCTTTTCGAGATGATCGAGAAGCATAACCTTCCTTTCATCTGCTCCAACGTCAAGGACCCGGATTCCGGTGAACTGCTGCTGCGGCCGTACGTCGTCGTGGAGCGCGGCGGCACCAGGTTCGGGATCTGCTCGGTGCTCGATCCGTTGCAGAAGATCCAGACCATGGCGGCCCAGGATCCCCACTTCGAGGTCGAGGATCCCGTCGTGACCCTACGCAACCTCATTCCCAAGATGCGGGAAGAGGTCGATACGATCATCCTGCTGGCCCACATGGGTGACCGGCTGGCCGAAGACCTGCTCAAGGAGGTCAGCGGAGTCGATGTCGCCGTGGTCGGCCACTCCTACCGCTCCTTCAACAGCGAGCGGGTGATCGGCGAGACGGTGTTTCTCTGTGCGGTCTACGAGGGGCGGTACATCGGTCGGGCCAATCTGAACGTGGATGGCGACGGGATCGTGCAGACCTTCACGGTGGACGTCACCAGCCTGGACCAGGAAATCGGTGACGACCCGGTCATGCTGGAACGGATCAAGAATTTCAAGGAGAATCTGCAGGAATTCCGGCTCTCCCTGCGGGGGGATCACCAACCGGTCAAGGGATCGGACAAGGAGCAATTCCTCACCGAACGGGTCTGCCAAAAATGTCACGCCGATACCTGGGAGATTGTCAAGAGTCACAAGCACCAGACTGCACTGAGCGCCTTGCGCAAGAAAGGGCAGGGCTTCAATCCCGACTGTCTCGTCTGCCACGTGGTGGGGTACGAGTACCAGAACGGCTACGACGATATTCCGCCCCTCAACAAGCTGACCAACGTCCAGTGTGAAGCGTGTCACGGCTACGGCACCGAACACAATCGCGACGGTTCCATGTTGAAGATGGCGCGCGAGGCGTGCGTCACCTGTCACGACGAGAAAAACAGTCCCAACTTCTCTTATGCGAGTTACTGGGAACAGATCAAACACTGAGCGGATCCGTTCGCTTGCGAAAAGGTCAAAGGTCGGCAGGTTGTGGATCACACCTGCCGTCTTGGTGCTGATCTTCTGTTGGGTCGTACCGAGTCAAGCCCTAGATCTGTTCACCCTCTGGCGCCAGCCGATGATTCCGCTCCACCTCATGGCCGGAGATTGGGCCGATTATCACAGCACTTCCCTGAAGGGGGGGCGGCGATCCGAGAGCACGGTCCGGGTTCAGTGTATCGGGTCCACAGAGACCGCAGACGGCCGGTCCTGGTTGATCGAGTTGATCCCGTTGTCCGAGCAGACCAGTGGGCTGGTACCGATTCCCGGCGAAGGGCTGTTGCTCCAGCTCGCGGACGGAATCCTGCGCCGGGAGGGCGCCTTGCTCGAACTGACCGAGCGGGTGGTGCAGTGGGAGGATGGCATGGCCCGGGAGCTGTCACCCGAGCAGTGGCGTGACGATCCGCTGGTGGCGTCTTCCCTGGAGAGCGAGTTCCAGCCCGAGAGTGTGGAAATGACCGGATCTACCAACCGGATGCTTGGCCGGCAGAAGCTGGCCTGCGATATCTTCGAACTCGCCGACGCGGATACCCAGCGCATCTCGCTTCCCCACGGCGCCATGGAGCAGATCGTACGCTGGGAGGTGACCGCCGAGGTGAACAGTGAAGTGCCGTTTTTCGGCGTGGTCTTCATCTCGGAACGGACCTCTTCCCAATCACGATTAGATCCTCCCAGCGCCCGGTTCACGCCTCCCGCACCGGTGATCGAAGTGGAGACCATGGAGCTCATCGGGTACGGCAGTGGCGCGGACGCGATCCTGGCTGATAAGTTACCGGATTAAACGAGTTAGAACTATTTTCTCCAAAATGGACTTTCTGGCTGGGGGACGGTCGTTGACTCGGTATATTTTTTTGTGGTATAATCCGTTATGCTTTCACTGGATCTAGGACAACTTCGAGCCAACGCATACGATTTTCTGCTGGAAGCCAACTGCCCGCAGCCATCACATCGTATTGCGCGCTTCCTCTTCGGCCCGAGACGGCACGAGCACCCGGAAACCCAGGTGGTGGTGCGGATGCTGCTCGCCGACGATCCCCGTTTCATTGAATCCCACGATCATTACTGGTGCGCAAACAGCGCTCCCCACGTGTCGGTGCCGCTGGACGAGGCGACTTTCGCCGTGGTGGATCTCGAAACCACCGGCAGCATCATCGGCGTGGACGAGATCATCGAGATCGGGGTGGTGATCGTCCGGGAGAATCGGGTCGTCGAGTTTTTCTCATCTCTGGTCAAAAGTTTGCGACCGGTGCCGCCCTGGGTGGCCAAGTTGACCGGAATCCAGACCGACGATCTGGTGGATGCGCCGCTGTTCTCAGAGCTGGCCGACCGGCTGCAAGGGTTAATGCAAGATTCCGTTTTTGTGGCGCACGATATCCGCTTCGACCTGCCGTTCATCCGCTGGGAGTTCGCCCGCTACGGCAAGGTGATGCCGCGGGTTACCGGGCTGTGCACACTGCAGCTCTCCCGTTCCTTGTGGCCGAAACTAGCGAGTTGTAGCCTGGTCGAGCTGGCGCGCCACTTCAAGATTCCCCACCGGAATCCCCACCGTGCCGTCGAGGATGCCCAGGCCACGGCCGGCATCTTGCGCGAGGTGCTCACGTTGGCCAAGGCGCAGGGCCTGACCCGGCTGAGTGATCTGTTCCAGCGGCCGGCGGAATCCCTATCGACCGAGCTGGATCACGAATTCCCCTTGGCCGCCGAGGCTTCCGACTGATTCCTCCCCCACGAATTCGACGCTTTATTCCGCCTCGATTCGGCCTGCTCGGCGGTTTCGAGCCGGACACCAACTTGCTTGCACGCACCGCCTTGACGCCGGGGTACGTTCTGGTATAGTATGCCGCATTCATCAATCATCTCGTTGAAAACGAGCCCGTGGTTTTGGGCGTGTGGCACGGACGAGATGGACGCTGCACCATAGCCAAGGAGGAACGTATGGCAGGCGTCAACGAAAATGAGATCTTGGTTCGCGACGAGAGTTTCGTGAAATATGACCGACTCCTGGAGAAGGCAGAATCCGAGGGAAGAATCGACGGCCCGCACAAATGCTTGACCTGCGGTATGAAGTACCTCAGCAAGGAAGATGCTGAGGAATGCTGTCGAATCATGGGCTAACGTTGTTTGGTTTGAGGGCAGGCCGGTTATGTACCCAGAGGCAACCGTGAGAATAACCCAGTACTGCTCAGTGTGTCGTGAAGAGCTGGCGATGGAGGTCGTCAACACCGGTGACGGTGAAGAAGACGGTGTCACCTGGCTTCAGTGTCCACACTGTGAGGGGTTTCTGCCCAAGATCGACGAGGGTCCTGCCGATACCGAGACGCCGCAACCATCCGGAACAGCGGTTGACAATGACGCCGCACCGAACGGTTTCGGAGCCGACACGGAACTGCTCGACACCGAGGACCAGCCTGTTCAGGATCCGGAACCATCCCCGCATCAACAGGCGGAGATGGAGCAGCAACAGCTGGGGGAGGTCACCGAACAGTCCGACGTTTTGGAGACGCCGCAGTCCCCCGGCAGCAGCCCCAGTGGCGAATCCGCCGGCGAACCCTCAGGCGAACGCACAGGCGAACCATGGAGTATGGTGCCGGTGGTGGGCAACCAGACCGTGGATACCCAGGCTGTCGTCTTCACCGACGATCTCGAGTCCAGTGCCGTGAGCGGTGATTCGGTTCCCGATTCGCCCCTTGATCCGATCTCCAAGTCCATCGCCAAATCCCATGAGTCTGCCGAGACGGAAGACCTCACCGCCTATCAGGCCCAGCTGGTAGCCGCGGATGTCTCCCTGGCGTTACCGTATCGGCCCTGGGATAGTTTCGAGGTCGGCGACGTGATCCATCATCTCGCCTGGGACGACTGCGGCATCGTGGTCGCCAAGGAATTCCTGCCCGGGAAGCGTTCAGTGGTCAAGGTCTTCTTCGAACGGACCGGTATCGTGCGTCTCATTGAACAGGCCGCACGCGAGCCGTGATTTTTTTCCCACCGCGTCATTCGTTATGTATTCTCGGCGGAGTTCCGCTCGTGCTGGTTCTGCTGCTCGGCGGATTGATCTACCCGCCCCGTGGTATGGCCCAGATCCCACCGCTGGATCAGTTCCCCTGGCTCACTCCTGCCGACAGCACGAGTGGTCGGACCATGCTGGTCGGCTGGGATCGCTACGACGAAGAACAGGTGGACTGGGTGACCAACCGCCTCGGGATAACCGGCTACTGGGCGCCGGGACCGGATACGCGCTTTTTCGTGCGACTGCACTACCTCGTCTTCTCCAGTGCCGAAGTCTCCGCCCTGCAGCGGTGGCCGGAGCTGGCAGGTGAGGAGACGGAGGTGGATTGGCCCGGCGAGGACCAGATCACCGGCTGGGATCGACCCGAGGTCGGCCTGGTCACCGGCCTCGAACTGCCGCTGCTGGGCAGATCACAGTTCGGCCTGGCCCTGGGATTCCCCATCGGCCGTGACGAGCTGTATCCCTTCTCGGCCGCCAGCATCCCATTGCGTCTGAGCTTGCTGAAACAGATCACGTTGTCCCCGCCCTGGTCGCTGGAGCTGGAAGGTGGTGAGATCTTTCATCTCGATTCGGCGCAGGAATATCTCGATCCCTCCGCCTTTCCCGGTGGTCAGCAGGTCATGGCTGCGCTCTGCTGGCGACAGGCGGGGGCAGGCTCGGCGGCGCTGATTGTCCGCGAGGAACGTCTCGACGGTCGTCGTCGCGCGCGGGTTGGACTGCAGATCTGGATCCCGCAGGGGGAGAACGACAGCCTGGGCCTCGCCTTCCAGAAAGATCTGGGGGGAAGTGTGGATCGGCCCTGTACGAGCCAGATCAGTGTCGCCTACCGGGTCGCTGGTTCTCCGCCAGAAGGTCCGTAACTCACTGGAAAACAGGGGCATTCCATTTGCATTGGGCGCCTCGGGATCTGTTGCGAATTGCAGCGAGTCGTGATGGTAGTGCCAGGTGCTGTAGCGTGGGGCCAGCTGACCAGTTGTTTCTCATGATTCCTCGAAGCGTCCTCATGGTTCCGCGTGAGTTCCCCCATTTGAGGTTCCTACCCCAGAAGGTCTTCTGATTCGTTTGCGGCATACCCTTTGCCTGACCGTTGCCACGCGCCCTGTGACAGTGGCAACATCGAGTTCAGACAGCAGATTGGGTTTTTGTCTCATGCCGCATTTACTCCTGATCGGAAGTTCTCCGGTTCTGTCGTCGATTCAGGACGGCCTTACCAGCTTGGAAGATACCACCTGCCGGGCGCTGGCGGATCCGGCGCACGATGAGGTCACCAACTGGCGGGATTTCGATGCCGTCATCGTGGCGTGCTGCGCCGAGGAGGGCACCGCCAGCTGTCGCGCGGCCGCGTCGCTGGTCCGTGAGGGGGTGCCGTTGATTCTCTTGTCGGGCAAGGCCGGGGACTGTCGTTGTCGCAAGGTGTGCTGGCAGTCGCTGGAAGCGGTGGACATGGATGAAGCAGCCCTGGCCACCACTCTTGAATCGTGTCTGCAGCGGCTGACCCAGTTGCCGAGCGGCGCCAGTGAACTGTGCGGATTCCACAACTACGCCCAGTTCCTGAACCATGAAATCCGCACTCCTCTGACGGCGGCGCAATCAGCCATGCAAATCCTGGCGCGTGAACTGCATGGACAGACCGACGACCGGTTACTCCCCCTGGTGCGGATCGCCTTGCGCAACCTGCAGCGACTCAGTCGGACGGTGGCCTGGAGCGAGGATTACCTGTCGTCGCGGGTTCAGCAGTCCACACCGGATTGGCAACCCGGCAGTGTGGCGGATCTCCTGGACCGGGTGCTGGCGGAGGAAACCCTGGCGGGGCAGGTCGAGCTCCAGTACCGGGAAACGGTGGGCGAGTTGTCCATCGTCAGTGACGAACATCTCCTGGGCACCGCCTGCCAGCAGGTGTTGCGTACGTTCTGCTACAACACACCCACCACCAAGGTCCAGATCGAGGTGAGTATCGACCGAGCGGCGGTTCTGAACGACATGTCCGCCCCGGATGTGGCGGCCGCCGAACTGGTGCTGTCCTATCGTTGCGGATCCGGTAAGGCGGTGGGCTGGGGTTCCCGCGCCGTGTCTCGAACCGGCCTGGTCAGCCAGGGAGAATTGCCGGAGGAGGAGTTGACCTGGCTGCTCGAGTTCACCGTTTCGCGAGAGATCCTGGGTATCCTCGGGGCGCGGGTCCGGATCACTGCCGATCCGGACAACGGCGAACCGGTGGTCGAGTTGATCCTCCCGCTATCACCTGGTGCGGCTGAAGCCTGGGTAATGAACCCGGTGCTCCCTGTGGGCGGGACCTGATCGCCATCCGTCTCCATTCCAGGCTGGACACTGCCGACCGTCAGATGCTAAGCTGCCTGGGCTTCCACCGGTACATCTTGTTGTTTAGCAACGAATTGACCCTGTGAGGCCTGGATCGTGAACGAACCGGACCGGAACGAATCTCCCGTTCCCGCCACCGAGTACCAAACCGTGGCCATGGGTGTGGCCCACGATGTCAACGAGCTACTCGGGGTGATCCTCGGGCGCGCCCAGCTCTTGTTGACCGACAGTGATGATCCCGCGATCCGCCGGCACCTGGTGTTGCTGGAAACGGCTGCCCACGATGCAGCGCAGATCCTACGGCGCCTACTCTCCGCCTCCTCGAGCTCGCCGGCCGGGAGTGCGGGACCGGTTGCCCTGGCCAGTGTGGTGGCGGATTCTCTGGAGCTGACGCGACGGCGCTGGGACGATACGACTCGTTCTGACGGCGCCCGGTACCGCATCGAGCAAACCGTTCCCGCGGATCTCTACGTCGGCGGGTCGCCGAGCCTGATTCGCGAGGTGGTCACCAATCTGATCATCAACGGTCTGGAAGCAATGCCCGACGGCGGCGAACTCCATTTCACCGGGAGTGGTGACCGGGAACAAATCCGGCTCGAGGTCCGCGATAACGGCTGTGGCATGACCGCCGAGACAGTGGCCAAGCTGTTCACCCCCGGATTCACCACCAACAAACCGGCGGGACACGGCCTGGGCCTGGCCACCTGCCACCGCCTGGTGCAGCAACTCGGCGGCGAGATCGAGGTGGTCAGCGAACCGGCAGTGGGATCCAGCCTCACCCTGGTCTTGCCGGCGGCCAGTACGGATAATGCTCCCCTCGAGACCAGACCGCAACCGGATGCGATGCCGGCCGGTACGACTGTACCGCAGCGGATCCTGGTGGTGGACAACGAACCGCAAGTACGAGAACTCATGACCGATGTGCTCACTCCCGCCGGACATCAGGTCACTCAGGAATCGGATGGGCGGGAAGTGCTGTCGCGGTTCGTGACGAACCGGTTCGACATCGTCGTGGTGGACCACGTCATGCCGGGACTGTCGGGAATGGAGCTGGCAGGCGTCTTGCGTGAACGCGATCCCGTCGTCGCCATCATTCTGATTTCCGGCTGGGGGAGCGAGGCGGTGAAGATCACGGCGGATCCGCAAGTGATCGATGGCGTGGCCACGAAACCGCTCGACGTGCAGGAGATCTTGGAGCTGGTGGCCAGTGCGGCCCGTATCGTCGCCGACCGGCGCCGAGGCGCCGCTGCCGCCGGCGGCTGATTGACTCGGTCAGGAAAGGGTGCATCGTGCAGCGATCTCTGCCCTCGTTACGTACCTTCGTGATCAAGGTGTTGGGTCTGGTTATGGTCCTGTCCGGGCTGCTGGCCGGTAACGGCGTGGCCGTGGCCCAACCCGCCGAGAATCTGCTGGCCCTGGCGGTCATCGATTCCATGCCGCTGCCGGAGGGGGTTACCCGCGGACTGGCGTGGCTGAACACCGAACGGATCGTGGTTCTGACCGAAATGCCGGACAGCCTCTCCGCCAGCGGTCGCCGCGAGGTGACCCTGACCTACCAGGATCGCCTGGGCAATGTCACCCGCGCCGAGGACTTCACCGGGACCCTGTCCCGGGGGTTGACCTACGACGGCAAGTATCTCTGGAGCTGTGGAGACGATCGTGACGGCCAGTCGCTCATCTACAAGATCGAGGGGGACACCTGCTTTGTGGCGGAAGTCTACTCGACCCCTGGACACCTGCCTTGCGGCACGGCCTGGGACGGCGATTCCGTCTGGGCGGCGGATCGAGACAGCGGGCGGCTCGATCGGTTCGACGTGGACGATGGCAGTGTGACCCGGTCCGTGTTGACTCCCGGCTTCTCACCTTATGGCGTGGCGCATGATGGACAGTACACCTGGGTCAGCGACAGCGGGACGGGGCGACTGTACCGCCTGCGCGGCGCCTACTGTCACTGGAACGCCACGGTGGAAGTGACCACCTTCTGTTATCCGGGGCGCGATGTGGTCCTGGGCTGTGACGGCACCTTCCTCTGGTATGTGGTGGCGGGCGAGCGACAGGCGTATCAGGTCCGCTTTCCCTGAGCCGATTCTCCTGACCTGAACCCACCGGGCAACCAATCTCCGGTGGTTTTTGATATCAATATTGATTATCGTTTTCAGAATTGTTCGGTGGACTTGAGCCGAGCCAGCGCTGTTCTCTCCCCGCGGATCACCACTCTCTCCGCGGACCTGAACAGCAGGGGCGCGATTCCGGGAGGTTCCCATGGCCGCCAAGGGTAAAGCAGCCGAGAACAGTGAAACACTCGTCCAGGAGAAGGAAGCCGCCTTCTCTTGTTTCATCCAGGAACGCGGCCTGAAAACCACCCGTCAACGCCAGTCCATCGTCCGGATCTTCTTCGGGTTACGGAGACACGTCTCGGTGGAGGAGCTGCTGCAGGAAGTGAAGCAGGAGTACCCGCGCATCGGGTACGCCACCGTGTATCGAACCCTGCACCTGCTGGTGGAGAGCGGTCTGGCGGCAGTGCGGCGGTTCGGTGACGGGCTGGCCCGATACGAGGGACGATCCGAGGTGGAGCATCACGATCACATGATCTGCACGGAGTGTGGACACATCTTCGAGTTCTTCAGCCCGCATCTCGAGCGGTTGCAGGAAAAGCTGGCCGACGAGCACGATTTCCAGATCTTCCGTCACCGGCTCGAACTGTATGGCGTGTGTCGTGATCAGGAGGCCTGCGATTCTCGCCGGCAGGCCAACCCCGCCGCCAACGTCGCTGGCCGACACACCGGCCAGTAGAAACGAGTCGTCACGGATGAAGACCGCGAGTCCAGATACTCCTCCCGACGTCCTGCTGCTGGTGGGCAATCCCAACGTGGGCAAGAGCGCTCTGTTCGGTCATTTGACCGGCAAGTACGTCATCGTCTCCAACTACCCCGGCACCACCGTGGACGTCACCCGAGGGCGGTACCAGCAGGGGCCGGACCGCTTCGAGGTCATCGATACTCCCGGCGTCTACTCCCTGCAGCCGCAATCCGAGGACGAGATCGTTACTCGCGATATCTTGCTGGAGAACCCGGACGCCCGGGTGATCCTGGTGCTCGATGCCAAGAACCTCCAGCGCGGCTTGAACCTGGTCCAGGAGCTGTGTGAACTCGAGGTCCGTTTCTGTATCGCCTTGAACATGATGGACGAGGCCCTCAGTCTCGGCCTGCGGTTCGATATCCCGGCACTCGCCGCGGCCCTCGGCGTGCCGGTGGTAGTCACCGTGGCCACCTCGGGTCAGGGTGTGAACGAATTGCTGGAGGTCATTCCTCAGGCCACACCGGGAGTCTTCGACTGCGAGTTCACGCCGGAAATCGAATCGTCCCTCCGCCGCCTCGGTTTCATTCTCAGTGAAGCAGCACAGCGGTCGGTGCAGCGTTTCGTGACCCTGAGCGCGCTCGTCAGTCCGGAGCTGTTGCCGATCCCCATCCGGGATTCCCTCGATCCGGACGGTCACGAGATGCTCGCCGAGCTCGCTTTCGCGGCCCAGCGCGAGCGGCAGATGCCCATCCGGGCCATCATCTTCAAGTGCCGGGCCAACAAGAGTGAGGCGTTGATCGAACGGATCATCCAGCGCCCGTCCCACTCGCCCGGGGGCATCTCATCCTGGCTGGGGCGGCAGGCGCTGCATCCGGTCTGGGGATTGGCTGGAGCCGGACTGGCGCTGTTTCTCGTCTATGAATTCGTGGGCGTGTTCGGGGCCGGCTTTCTGGTGAACCTGCTGGAAGGGCGGATATTCGAGGGGATCGTCAATCCCGCCGCCTTGGCGGCGGTTGACCGCTTCATTCCGTGGGCGCCGCTCCGGGACTTGCTGGTGGGTGAATACGGCGTGATCACCATGGCCTTGACCTACAGTTTCGCCATCATCCTACCGGTGGTCGCCACCTTCTTCATCGCCTTCGGTATTCTGGAGGATTCCGGCTACATGCCGCGGCTGGCGGTCATGGTCAACAACCACTTCCGCCGCATCGGCCTGCACGGCAAGGCCGTCTTGCCCATGATCCTGGGACTCGGTTGCGACACCATGGCCACCTTGACCGCGCGAATAATGGAAACCCGCAAGGAACGGATTTTGGTCACCCTGTTGCTGGCGTTGGGAGTACCGTGTTCGGCGCAACTCGGGGTGATGCTGGGTATGATGGGGGCCATCTCCATCTGGGGTGTCGTCATCTGGGGGGTCGTGGTGCTCGGGGTGCTGCTGGCCACCGGCGCCATCGCCGCCCGGATCCTGCCCGGCGCCAGGAGCGATTTCATCCTCGAGTTGCCACCCATGCGGATGCCGGGTCTGAAGAACATCCTGGTCAAGACAGGGGCGCGTATCGAGTGGTACTTGAGGGAGGCGGTGCCGCTCTTCGTGCTTGGCACCCTGGTGCTGTTCACCCTGGACAGGCTGGCCTTGCTGGACCTGATCCGCGAGTTCGCCTCGCCGCTGGTGGGACAGTTCCTCGGCCTGCCGCAAGAGACCACCGATGCCTTCCTGGTGGGTTTCGTCCGTCGCGATTACGGGGCGGCGGGGCTGTTCGAGATCCAGCGTTCCGGCCTGATGACCGGGGCGCAGACGGTGGTCAGCCTGGTCATCATCACGTTATATGTACCGTGTATCGCCAACTTCTTCGTCATGATCAAGGAGCGGGGATTACGCACCGCCCTGATTATGGTGGGTGTGGTGATCATCATCGCCACGCTGGTGGGCGGCGGGCTCAACGGCCTTTTGAATTTGCTGCACGTGAACTTGTGAGAGCGAGCCAGATCATGTCAGGAACCGTGACGGAATCCGCGCCGGACAGCAACCGCCGGACCGAACTCCAGTGCCCGCTCTGCGGCTACCGCTTCGACCCGGCCCGGGAGCGGCACTGTTCCGCCTGTCCCCTGCACTCCGGCTGCGGCATCGTCTGTTGTCCCCACTGTTCCTACGGATTCTTGCCACCACGACAACGATCGGCGGGGTGGCTGTCCCGCCTCTGGAGGAAGACATGGAGAAGAATCGGCGCGAGGGGCTAGAGGATCTCCTGGAGGCGGTCTGGCTCCGACTGGAAGCGGGCAAGGGATTCTGCCCCAAGCTGTACAAACCCGCGGTGTGCAAGGCCTCGGTGGACACCCTGGTGGCCGAACTGGAAAAGAGCGGCTTGCTGGAGGTGGACGGCGACGAGGCGAGGCTGACCCCGGACGGAGAGCAGCACGGCGCCCAGGTAGTGCGCCGGCACCGCCTGGCCGAGCGACTCTTTCACGACCTGCTACAGGCGCGAGTTGAGGACAGCTTCAACTTCGCCTGCCGGTTCGAGCACATCCTCAACGAGGAGGTCACCGAGGCGGTCTGCACCCTGCTCGGTCATCCGCCCACCTGCCCCCACGGCCGGCGGATCCCCCCTGGACGGTGTTGTGGCAGGTCCGAGCGCGAGGTCAAGTCACTGGTCAAGCCGTTGGACGATTTCCCGCCCGGGTCCAACTTACGTATCGTGTTCATCACTCCGGGGGTGCATCAACGTCTGGACCGGCTCAATTCCCTGGGCATCCTGCCCGGCGCGGAGATCCAGGTGCACCAGAAACAACCGGCATTCGTCATCCGTATCGCCGAAACCGAAGTGGCCGTGGAGCGTGATATCGCCAAAGAGATCTTCGGAATCAAGACTGATTGAACGGGGAAGAATCCATGAACAGGTCCACGTCCAGGGATACCGACGCCTTCCGGCCTGACGACTGGCTCCGCATCGAGGTGGCTCGGGACGCTCTGGAACACAATCTGCGGTTGTTTCGTGACCTGGTGCCGCAGTCGACCCGTCTGATGGCGGTGGTGAAGGCGGACGGCTACGGACACGGTCTGGTCCCGGCCGCCCACGCTTTCCTGGCCGGTGGCGCCGACGTCCTGGGTGTGCACTATCTGGACGAGGTGCGCCGCCTGCGCGCCGCCGGTATCGACACGGACATCCTCGTACTCGGTCCGTTACGGACCGATGCCGCGGCCGAAGCTCTCCGGCTGGGAGCGGAGGTGACCGTGGCGTCGCGGGAGGCAGTCAGCGCGGTGGTGGAGGCGGCACGTCGCTGCGGCCGGGCGCGAGTGCATCTCAAGGTGGAGACCGGTGTCTGCCGGCAGGGGATCGCCCTGGACGAGGTCGCTCCGGTCTTGAACGAGCTGACAACGGCGCCGGAAGTCGAGCTGGTGGGGCTGTCCAGTCACTTCGCCGACATCGAGGACACCACCGATCATTCCTTCGCCGAGAAGCAACAGGCGCGGTTCGAGCAGTTTCGGCAAGCCTTGGCCGAGGGGGGATTCCCCGAACTCTGCCTGCACATGTCGTGCAGCGCCGCCACGATCCTCTGGTCCGGGGCCCATCGCGATCTGGCCCGGGTCGGCATCGCCGCGTACGGTTTCTGGCCGTCCCGGGAGACTCTCGTCTCGGCCCGGGCCCACGGGCAGAACCAGCTGACGCTGCGGCCGGCGGTGACCTGGAAAACCCGCGTGGCGCAGATCAAGCCGTGGCCGGAAGGACAGACGGTAGGGTACGGTCGCACCTGGAAGGCCAAGTTCGACAGCCGCATCGCCGTTTTGCCGCTGGGTTATGCCGACGGCTACCCGCGATTGCTCTCCAATCGCGCCGAGGTGCTCATCGGGGGGAAGCGAGCGCCGATCCGGGGGCGGATCTGCATGAACCTGTGCATGGCGGACGTGACCCACATCGAGACCGCCCGCGTTGGTGACGAGGTGGTCTTGCTGGGACGGCAGGGCGAGGACGAGATCCGGGCTGAACAGCTTGCGGAATGGGCCGGGACGATTCCATACGAGGTGCTCACCTGGCCGGGGGCGACCTGGCGGCGAGTGACCATTTGATTTGCCGAGAGGGAGGCAGGAGATGATAGGCGCCATCAAGAAGTTCTTCGACAAGCAGATCGCGGTGGAACCGGGCCAGCAGAAGGCGACGACACGCGAGGCCGAGTTGCGGTTACGGGTGGCCACCTGTGCGTTGCTATTGGAGGCGGCTCATGCCGATGACGATTTCAGCGCCGACGAGGAACAGATGATCCACGAGCTGATCCGCCAGCGCTTCCAGATCTCCGCCGCCGCCGCCGACATGCTTATCGGTCTGGCCGGTCAGGAGCGGCAGGAGAGCACCGATCTGTACCAGTTCACTCGGCTCATCGGACAGAAGTTCGACCGGTCGCAGAAACTCGCCATCCTAGAGCAGTTGTGGCGGGTGGTGTATAGTGACGGTCTCCTCGAGGCGCACGAGGACGCACTGATGCACAAGCTGAACAACCTGCTCGGCCTGAAACACCAGGAATTGATCGCCTTGAAGTTGCGGGTCAAGAAGGAGCTGGGAGGACAGTAGCGAGTCACGAATTATTGCTGGAGAACCCAGGCTCTGACGCCCGGGTTTTTTGCCCTTCGTGCCCTCTCATCTGGCGGCGATTGACTGGTCGAGACTGTACCCACCCGTTGTGACGTGCACGCTCAGGTACACAAACCACTACAAAATGAAGCGCGTGCAGTCTGCATCCACCTCGTAACAGTTTGTATCCTGACGAGTTAACCGATTCTTCGATTCGTGGCATCGAGTCTGCTCGGAGTGTGTTCGTGTGAGTAAGAGCCGGCCTGGATAGAAACGAACGATGAATCGCCTTACGGCATAACGGAGGTAACCACGATGCGAAATCCGAAACTCGCTCTCCTGATCACCCTC
>JBDRBC010000219.1:0-3216 GCA_043823125.1 bacterium
CGAGGCGACGCCGGGTATCGTGACCGATGATCGGCCCATCGAGTGTACTTCTTACAACGACTGGGGATTGGGCTGGTCGGATCTTACGGCCGAGCAGGATTTCCCCGGGAATATTCTCATGCGGGCGGATGTGCTTTGTTGGGAGTATCCGGTGGGGGCTGAGTCGCGGACGTGGGGAGGGGTGAAGAGCTTGTACCGGTAACGGACGACGGACCTTCCAGCCGACTCCTGGATCTGGGCAGCTCTCTTGGCCGGCAGAGCAGGAAACGTGGTCGAGCTGGAATTCAGTTCCGCCCGCGGTGAACGGCCATGCTGATATGTGCTTGCAAAATAATCACATACATGAATGTCTCGGATATGTCTCTTCGGCCTGCCGATTTCGTGCCCGAAATGTCCGTCAAATACTCGACACGATATCGCCGTTGTGTTAATTTCGTGCCCATTGGGAAGCGTGACAGATCGGCACGGAATTAGCCTGGTCTGATTCTCGTGCCCAATTGTGCTCCCCGCCGTTTTGGGTCGTCGTACCAGCCAAGGAGTGTGCGAGTTGTTCGTGGGGAGAGAACAGCAACTTCGTGATCTGCGGTGCCTGTTGCGCAAGCGCAGCCCCTCGCTGGTCACCTGTCGGGGCCGACGGCGTATCGGCAAGAGCACGCTGATCCGTGAGTTCGGCAAGGAGGCGGACAGGTTTCTTGAATTCGAAGGCTTGCCACCACGGCCTGGCTTGAAGAACACGGATCAGCTCGCCACCTTCAGCGAGCAACTGGCGCGGCAAACGATGCTGCCGCGTGTGGCGCTGAACGGATGGCCGCAGGCTCTCCAGCTGCTCGCCAGTACGCTCGGCGAGGAGCGGACCGTCATCCTTCTCGATGAGATTTCCTGGCTTGGCGGTTTTGACCCGGATTTCGCAGGCCATTTGAAGACGGCATGGGACCGGCTGTTCAGGCGACATGCCGGGCTCGTTCTCGTCCTGTGCGGTTCGGTCTCTGCCTGGATCGAGCAGAATATCCTCCGGAGCACCGGCTTCGTTGGCAGGACGTCCTGGGACCTCATCCTGGATGAGCTACCGCTGACCAGTTGTGATTTCTTCTGGGGAAAGAACCGTCATCGCATCGAAGTTGGCGAGAAGCTGACCGTGCTCTCCGTGACTGGTGGTGTCCCGAGGTACCTCGAGGAGATCGATCCCGGGTTGAGCGCTGACGAGAACATCCGACACCTGTGCTTTCGGCCCGAAGGGATGTTGTTTCGGGAGTTCGACCAGATCTTCAGCGATATCTTCGGCAAGCATACGGCCAGGTATCGAGAGATCCTGCGCTCGCTTGCCTCCGGTAGCCGTTCCGTCTCGGAGATCAGCGGTGCGCTCGGGAAAGAGCGTAGCGGCCACTTGACCACGCATCTGAACGATCTGGTGCTGGCGGGATTCGTGGCCAGAGACCAGTCCTTCGATCCGAAGTCGGGGCAGGTGAGCCGCACGGCGAAATATCGACTCCGAGACAACTACTCCCGGTTTTACCTGAGATACATCGAGCCCCGGCGAGAACGCATCGAAGCGGATCTCATGCACCAGACGAGTCCTGCTCAACTTCCCGAGTGGGACACCGTCCTGGGACTGCAGTTCGAGAATCTGGTGTTGAGCAACATCGGTGCGCTGACGGAGTTGCTGGGTATCGCCAAGACGCCCGTTCTTTCCGCGTCGCCCTATGTACAGCGAGCGACGGCGCGCTGGAAAGGCTGCCAAGTCGATCTGCTGATCGTGACCAAGCATTCGCTCTATATCGTGGAGATCAAGCGGCGCAAGAGAATCGGCCTGGAAGTCGTGGGCGAGGTCGAGGAGAAGATCCGCCGGATGAAGTCCACCCCTGGGAGGTCGGTTCGCACCGCTCTGGTCTATCAGGGAGTGCTAGCGAGTGCGGTGGAGGAAGAAGGCTATTTCGATTTCGTCATCCCCTTTGCAACGTTCCTGGGCATGGCCGGCTGAAAAACGAATCCTGGCCGGCCAGCTACCTGTTCTTCTGTTACTCCCCTCACCCCGCCGAACTCTCGATGAAACTGGCCAGCGTGGTCCGCGAAAAATGCGAGTCCACCTGCTCGTGAACGTTCGTCAGCAGATCCCCGAAAATACACTGCCCGAATTCGCACTCCGAATGCCCGAGCATGCAGACATGTTGCCGCAACGGCCCGTCGATGATCTCGTAGATCTCCTTCAGGTTGATATCCTCGGGATTCTTGCGGAGAGAAAACCCACCACCAGGACCGCGCATCGAGTTCACCAGCCCGGCTTTCTTCAGCCTTTGCAGCACCTTGTTCAGATGCGCCTCCGAAGCGCCGAGTGTCCGGGCCACTACGCCGGTGGTGACCGGCTGTTCCGCGGGATGCTGGGCAAGATAGGTCAGCGCATGGATGGCCAGGTTGGCGGCCTCGCTGATGTTGAGTATCACGTCGGGTCCTCCCTATCGCTGGGGCGAATTGTGCTGCCAGCAGTGAACCGTGATTTCCGGATCGATGTCTAGATTCGTGCGACCCCCAGAAACACCGCATGCGCGGCTGCTGTCAGGGCCAGAAACGCCACCCGTCCGGACCGCCCGCCGAGCAACGGCATGACGTACTCCATCTGCTTCTCGTCGCAGCTCCCGATACAGTCACCGCACAGGGTGCAGGTCAATCCCGGCCGCCGGCGGTCGATGTCGACCTTGTTCAGCGCATCGTACCGACACGCCGTCCGGCACAGCATGCAGCTGGTGCACCCTTCGCCGATCCGCAGCCGGAAGAGCGACAGCTTGCCGATCAGATTGGCGAGCAGGCCGATGGGGCAGAAGACAATGCAGTGCATCATGCTGCCCATCCGTCGCGACCAGAACAGCATCAGCCCGACGCCCACCAGGCCGAAGCCGCCGGCTAGGGCGCTGGCCAGAACCGTCGAGGCGCCGGCCAGGCGCAGAACCAGCGCGGTGGTCATCACCAGCATCAGCAATCCCAAACGCACTCGGCGCGTCCACCCGGGAATCCGTCGTGGTCGCGGTCGACGACGGGAGGCCGCATCGTCCCAGGCGCCGATATAACAGAGGTGGCTACACCAGGCCGGACCCACCAGCAGCACGGTGCTGACGAACAGGATCGGCATGAAGAAGCCCTCGCCGCGGAACAGCGGCCCGGCGGCGGTTGGTTGATGACGCTCTGGCTCGGCGTGTACGCGGCCTGGCTCGCCGGCAAGATGCT
>JBDRBC010000220.1:0-16936 GCA_043823125.1 bacterium
GGCGAGCAGCCTGGCGGTTAAGCGAGCTGAATACAGGACGTATTCAGCGAGCGGCCCCGATCCGACACCCCCACGCTCTCGCCGCCTACCAGCGCCAGAGCAACCGGAGGCTCACAAAAGCCACAGAAGAATCATCATCACGTTCCGTATGCGACTCAGGCTGGTAATTAGCCAGTACATCCAGGGAAAGCGACCGCGCCAACCCCCAGTTGGCCATCAACCAGATCTCCCAGTAATTGAAGTCGCTGTAATCATAAGCAAACTCATAACTGTCCAGTTCGGCCGAGAAGTCGTCATAAGCCGGCGCCTCGAACCCGTAATCCCGATGCCCGTACTCCAGCGTCAGCGCCCCACTCACCGCGTGCCCGTAACTCTCCAGCCCACCCCGGATGCCCATCTGCGAATACGCCTCCGGTGAATCGGTCGCCGCGTCCAGCCGCTCCAACGCCAGACCGATCTGATAACTCACCGTCAGGATATCGCCGCCCCGGTACGAGAGTGCCCCGTCCAGACGCCAGGAGTTGAAGTAGACCGAGGTCTCGGTGTCGTACTGCCAGATCTCGCTCACCAGCTCGCCGTCGATCCAGCCGGGCCCCACCGGCACGGCGCACTCCAGCTCCGACCAGTGGATCATGGCCGACGGCTTGATCGTTTCGTCGCGGATGAGGCGCCGGTCGCTGCGGTGGAACATCCGCAGGCGGGAGCCGTCGTCGCCGTACGCCTCGTAATCGCCCTCGCCGGTGATCACGGTGCGGTCGATGACCGTCGAATCGGGGTAACTGCGCCCGGTGAGTCGGCCGCCAAGACTGAACCGTCGCGCAGCATCGGCGCCTGAACGCAGTAAGGCGGCCACGCCCCGTTCCCGGTAGTTCACTTCCAGGATCGAGGGCGCCAGGTAGTGCAGGTATGCAGTGTGAAGACGTAGGTCGGCGGCGTAACGGCCGGCTGGCGAGACGATGAATCGACCCTCGGCCTTGCCCTCGTGGTTGTCGCTGGACAAGGAGTACTCCGTGTCGCCGCGATACTGTCGGCCCCGCCACCGGGCATCCAAGTGGAAGACGGTATGGGTAGAGTCGGGGCGGAACTGGTAGTTGAATCCGAGACGCTCCCGCACCAGCTCGCTGCCGAAGGAGATCTCGGGACGGAAGCGCCAGCGATGCTTGCTCGGCTGGCGATAGACGGCCTCGGCCCCGAGCACTGTGTTCCACTCGGTCACGGTCTCGGTGGTGTCGGCTTCGGCCAGCGGGTAGGTGTGGATGTAGGAATCGTAGCCCAATCCCAGGGAAAAGGACCAGGCGGCGCCGTCATCGGTGCGGTCGCCGCCTGTAGCCATTCCCGACGAAAGGAGCAGTCCCGTCAGGACCGTCAGCGTGAAACCTGGTCTCACCGGATCCGCTCACCTGCCTCGTTCAACAGATCGTGGGCGATCTTGATCTGGCGCAGTGCGCCGGAATAGTCGTCGTTGTTCAATCGATCCTCGGCGCTCTCGCGGTGGCGTACGGCCCGTTCCAGTAGCAGCCGAGCCTCGTTGTTCCCGGACTCCTGCACCTGTTCGGCCACGGCGCTGTACCGATCATCCCACCGTTCGAGCTGTACCTGGACGCTCTCCGCCGAGGGACTGCCACTGATGAGGGCGGCCGCTTCGCCAGCCAGCCGCCGGGCCTGTTTGGCCAGGTGCAGTGTACGCAGCGGTTGACCGGCCTGCAACGCCTCGTGCGCCTGGGCCAGAACATCCTCGGCCTGGACCAGCAGGTTCAGCGCCACCGGGTCGCCGTTGGCGCCGATTCGCTCGTGGGTGTTGTCGATGAACTGCTGGGTCCGCTCCAGATCGCGCTCCAGCCGCTCGGCGCCGCCAGATTCGAACAGCAAGCGCGCCGCCCGTCGTAACAGGGTCTCGGCAGATTCCAGCAGATTCAGGGAGATCTCGTAGTTGTGCTGAGCGAACTGCTCGCGGGCGCGGTGGTACTGCCGCTCCGCCTCGTTCAGGAAACGCAGGGCCCGCTCGTGATGGACCTCTTGCGCTCGTTCCAGGATCGGTTCGTACAGCTCGGGGAGACGGTCCAGCCGCACCCGGGCGCGCTCCTGGAAACTGGAATCGTCCCGCGCCACCCGCACCGCGTACTGGGCCACCGAACGCGCGCGCTTGGAAACGTTGAACGCCTCGGTCGGTTTGCCGCTGTCCAGTAAAGCATAGGAACGATCGTGGAGCTGCTTGGCGTCTTCCATGATGGTGCGGGCCCGGACACTCTCGGTCTCTTGCACGATTTCCCGCGACCTCTGCAGGATGTCGTGTGTCATCTCGATGTACTCGGACACCCTGGAGAAACTAGGGCCACCCTGGGCCTGCGCCTGGTCAGCGGCGCCCCAGAAAGTGACCACCCAGACCAGCAGCCCGAGCACGGCCAGCTTCACGGTCCGGGAGTTTCTATGTTTCATTTCCGTTAGCGGATACATGCCATGGTTTCCCTTCGAATCGACACGGTTGGTACTCTTCCGGTGTGCAAGGTGATGCACAGGCCGTGCCATCCAGATTCTGTATCGGGCAAATCAGACCACGAACGTCGATGCTGTAAAGTCAACTTTTGCATGTCGTTACGTCCGACAATTCCAATTCGCTTCAAGTCGCGCCAGCACCCCACAGATCGCCGCCGTACCTGGAGGTACAATCCCGGCCCGGGCTGACCCGGCAGGACCAATCCTACGCGACAGGGTCCTCCGGACCCGGACCTGCCTCGTCATGGCGAATGGCGTCGGTCAATCCGAGCAGCTTGAGCCGCGAATACAGAGTCCGGCGGGTGATGCCGAGCAGCTTGGCGGCCAGGCTCTTGTTGCCGGTGGCGCGTTTGAGCGCTTCCTGCACCAGGCGACGTTCGTTGTGCTCGAGATTCAGATCGAGGCCCGACTGATTCGCACTGCCACGGCCGGTCGCGCCGCCGATCTCCAGCATGACATGTTCGTCCCGCAGCGCTCCGGCGCCGGCGAGAATGTGGGCCCGCTCCATGAGATTGCGCAGCTCGCGTACATTGCCCGGCCAACCGTAAGCGTGCAGCCTGCTCAACGTGCTCGCCGGCAGTTGCTGTTCCCGGCGGCCGAACCCCTGCAGAAAGTGGAGAGCCAGGTCGCCGATGTCATCCAGCCGCTCACGCAGCGGCGGCACGTCCAGCGGGAAGACGAGCAGGCGGTAGTAGAGGTCCTGCCGGAAGCCACCGTCCTCGATGGCCTGCTCCAGCGGTCGGTTGGTGGCGGCCACTATACGCACGTCCACTTCCCGTTCCCGCGGATCGCCCACCCGGTTGATCTTGCGCTCCTCGAGCACCCGGAGCAGCTTGGCCTGGACAGCGCCGCCCGCCTCGCCGATCTCGTCCAGGAACAGAGTGCCGCCCTGAGCCGCCTCGAACAGCCCTTCCTTGTCCTGGTCGGCGCCGGTGAAGGCGCCCTTGCGGTAACCGAACAGTTCACTCTCCAGCAGGTTTTCGTGGATGGCGGCGCAGTTCACGGCAATGAACGGGCCGGCCGCCCGATCGCTGGCGGCGTGCACCGAGTGGGCCACCAGCTCCTTGCCGCTGCCGCTCTCGCCGCGGATGAGCACCGTGGCCCCGCTGGGCGCCACCTTGTGGATGAGATCCTTGAGCGCCTGCATGGCCGCCGAGCCGCCCACCAGTTCACGTTCACCGGCGAGACTGGCCACGGTCTGTCGCAGGCCGTGATTCTCGCGCAGCAACGAGACCTCGGCCACCGCCTTCTCCAGCACCAGCGCCACCTCGTCGAAGTTGCACGGCTTGGTCAGGTAGTTGTAGGCGCCCTTGCGCATGGCCTCCACGGCGGTCTTCACCTCTCCGTAGGCGGTCAACACCACCACGGCCGTGCCGGGGCTGTCGGCCTTGACCCCCTCGATGACCGCCAGGCCGTCCACCGGTTCCATCTTCAGATCGGTGAGCAGCGCGTCGAAATGTTCCTTGCGCGCGGCGTCCAGCGCCTGCTGTCCCTGGGTCACGCCGGTGACCTCGTGCCCCTTGTGGGTGAGCGATCCCACCAGCAGGTCCACCATCCGTTTCTCGTCGTCCACCACGAGTATCTTGGCCACGTCGGCTCCCTCTGCTAGCTGATGGTCCCGGTGTATAGCGGTAGTTTGATCTCCGCCACGGCGCCGGATCTGTCCGGATGTCTGTCCGGATATTTGTCCGGGTGTCTGTCCGGATTGTCATACAGGCGCAACGTCCCGCCCAGGTTCTCCACCACCCGCCGCGCCACCGACAGGCCGAGGCCGCTGCCCTTCTCCTTGCTGGTCCAGAACGGCTCGAACAGTTTCTCCTGCGACTGCCCCTGGAGCCCGGCCCCCGTGTCGGCCACGGTGAGCACAGCCTGCCCGTCCCTCGCCACCAGGCCCAGTGTCACCGTACCGCCGTCGGGCATGGCGTCGCGGGCGTTCAGCAACAAGTTGAGCAGCACCTGCTGCAGCCGACGCGGATCGCCCTCCACCCGACAGGTTTCCGGTGTCAGGTCAAGGTCGACCGCCACGCCGCCCGTCGCCAGCTCGTCGGTCACCAGCTTGACACTACGCTTTACGGTCTGGTTCAGCTCGAGCAGTTCGATCTCGCTCGTGTCGTCGGTGCCGAAGGCGAGATAGCTACGCAGGATCCGGTCGAGCCGCTCCACCTCTTCCTCGATGTAGCCGCTCATCTCGTCCTCGACGCCGGCCTCTTCCAGCTTTCGCTGCAAGTGTTGGGCAGAGCCGCTTATGATGCCGAGGGGATTACGGATCTCGTGGGCGATGCCGGCGGTCATGCGCCCCATGGCGGCCAGGTTCTCCTGACGCATCACCGAGGCGCGGTACCGCTCCATACCGGCCTGTAACTTGTACAGCAACCAGCCCATCACCGTGAGAAAGACCAGCACGAGACCGCCGGTGAGGATGGCGCCGTTACGTAACGCCTGCAACGAGTCGAAGAAATCGGCGCTACCCTCCACTGTGAGCACCGCCGCCACCTGTCCGTCCGAAGCGAACACGGGCGCGTGGGCGCTCTTCTGATACAATTCGCCCACCCGGTAGAGTCGCGAGGCGGAAGCGAATCCCTCCTTGGCCACCTGCACAGCCTCACGGTCCAGATCGAAGAACGGATTGGCGCCGCCCTTGGGTATCCGACCCGCCGCCGAGCTGAGCACGAACTCGTCGGGATCGCACAAGGTGATCTCGGCCAGCTCGTTGTCCAACCGCAACTGTTCCAGTCGAGATGTCAACCAGATGAACTCCAGCGACACGTATGGATCCACGGCCCAGACCAGCACCGAGTCGCCGTCCACCAGATAGGAAGCGGTGACCGCCACGGCGGTGAGCCGTTCGCCGAGGGCCTCGTCGAGCCGATCACGCGCCACCTGACCCACCCGCCACAGACCGCCGCACACCACCAGCAGGATGGCCACATACACTAGCACGCCCCAGAGAAGCCAGCGTCGCTGCCGCCCCGGGAACATCCCGGATTCTGTGGTGCCGCGTGATTTCATGCTGCCGTATGGCCTCCCCCGCCGGCCGGCGCCGGTTGGTCAACTCACGTGGGCAAATGACTGGCCTGTTCCCGGGCCCGATAACTTGAACGGACCAGCGGACCAGCCTCCACCCAGCGGATTCCGAGGGCCCGTCCCTCGGCGGCGAGCTGCTCGAATTCCTCCGGTTCGTAATAGCGGTCCACCGGATGGTGCGCTCTGGTCGGTTGCAGGTACTGGCCGATGGTCAAGATCTCGGCGCCAGCTTCGGCCACGTCTCGCATCAAGGCCACCACTTCCTCGGAGTGTTCACCGGCGCCCACCATGATGCCGGTCTTCACCCGCAACGAGCCGTCGTGATTGTCGGCCCACTGCCGCGCCCGGCGCAGCAACCACAACGAACGCAGGTACCGTGCTTGCGGCCGCAGCTCGGGATACAATCTGGGCACCGTTTCGAGGTTGTGGTTCAGGACCTCCGGCCACGCCGCGAGCACCTTCTCCAGCGCCAGCGGATCGCCCTGGAAATCAGGAATCAGCAGCTCCACCCCGCAGTCCGGATTGTGCCGCCTGATCTGGCGCAAGGTGGCCGCGAAGTGGGCTGCCCCGCCGTCGGGCAGATCGTCCCGGGTGACGGACGTCACCACGGCGAACCGCAGCTCGAGCTGCCGGACCGTCTCGGCCACCCGCCGCGGTTCGTCCGGATCCAGGACACCCAGCGGCCCGCTTTCGATATTGCAGAAGGTGCAGCGACGACTGCAGAGATGGCCCATCAACAGGAAGGTGGCGGTGCGGCTGCCGAAGCACTCGCCCCGGTTGGGACAGTTGGCGCTCTCGCACACCGTGTTCAGATCGGCGCCGCGTAACAGGCGCTTGACGGCATGGTAGTCGCTGCCACCGGTGGATCTGGCGCGCAGCCATTCGGGTTTGCGCGTTCTGGTCTTGCCGGCCACGTTCCCGCCCGGCCCGGATTCCTCATCAGGTTGCTGGAACCGCCGGTTCACCGTTCAGCCAGGGTGAAGGCCTCGGCCACTCGGAACCGCCCGTCCTCGAACTCCACCGTACACGCTTCCACCACGGGATCGTGCTCGAATACGAGGATGAACTTCTCCTCGCAGGCGCGGCTCAGGAACTCCACCTTCTCGTCCAGGGTCAGGAGCGGATTCAGATCGAAGCTCATGATCCAGGGTGGATGGACCTGGCTGGCGAACGGCAGCAGATCGCAGACGTAGACCACCACGCCAGCGCCGGTGTGGAACTCCACCAGCTGCTGGCCCGGCGTATGTCCGTGGATCGGCACCGTCCGCACCCCCGGCATGATCTCGCTGTTGCCCTCCACCAGCTTGAGTTTCCCGGCCTCCTCGATGGGTTTGAAGTCCTCCCGCCGGAAGCTGGCGCGATCACGCTCGGTGGGTCGATCGGCCCAGTTCCACTGCTTCTCCTGCACCCAGTAGACCGCCTCGGGGAACGTCGGCTCGAGACCGGCATCGCCCTGGCGCACTGCGCCGCCACAGTGATCGAAATGCAGATGGGTCAAGACCACATCGGTGATGGTTTCCGGCTTCACCCCGGCCGCCGACAGCTCGGCGCGCAGATGATCCGGCTCCCGATCGATGGCATAGATCTGTAGATACTTCTCTTCCCAGCGATCCCCGATGCCCGTATCCACGAGGATCCGTCGGTCCTCGTTCTCGGCCAGCAGACAACGCAAAGCCAGTTCGATCCGGTTGCTCTCGTCGGCCGGATGCTGTTTCTCCCACATGGTCCTGGGCACGACCCCGAACATGGCCCCACCGTCCAGCCGAAACCGGCCGTCGGTGAATACTCTGAAGGTCCAATCGCCGAGTTTCATCGTTTCTACCTCGATATCGATGTCAATGACTGGCCGGGCGCGCCGCCCGGGAACCGGCGCGAGAAGGGCCGGTCAGGAGCAGAGTAATCCCAATGGCATTGGAGGGCAACAGGACTGTTTTGGCAGTGTGGTTCGCGGAGCGGGCGTTGTGATCGACGGGCGGAGCAGCTATTTTGGCGAGAGTCGTCCTCGATCCCGCCGGTGATTCCCGGCGAACCACCCCCTGCCAGGAGCGAGCTGATATGACCGATACTCCCCACCAGCCGGAAGCGCTACCCGCCGGCCATCCCCTGGAGATCTTCCTGGCCGAGAACCGGGCCCTCACCGCCGCGGTGGCGGAACTCCGGAGCCAACTCCTGGCGATCAGCGAGGCAACAGACCCCGAGGGCGACGGGCTCGTGGCGCGCTGGCGAGAAGCCAGCGACCGCCTGCAGGAAGTGGGCCGGCACTACCAACGCAAGGAGCGTTGCTACTTCGCCCACCTGGAGAAATACGGTTTCATCGATCCGGCCCGGGACATGTGGCGGCTCGACGACGACATCCGCAAGGAGCTGCGAAATCTAACGGCCAGGCTGCAGGAAACACACGACCCGTCGGGCTGGCAGGAACTGGCCCGCAGCTCCGCCACCCTGCTGCTCGACATGATCGAGGCCATGATCATCGCCGAGGAGCAGGGTCTGCTGCCCCACTGCAGTGACCGCTTCACACCGGTCGACTGGGTGGAGATCCATCAGGAGTCGGTCCGCTTCGGCTACTGCCTGGTGACGCCGGGACAAGATTTTCAGCCGCCGCCATTGCCACCGCACCGGCCGTACCTGCACGGCATCGACAACGTGGCGTTGCGCCTGTCCAGCGGCCAGCTCACGCCGCATCAGCTCGAGGGCATCTTCGCCAGCCTGCCGGTGGACCTCACCTTCAGCGACCACGAGGACCGTATCGTCTTCTACTCCGACCCCCCGCAACGACTGTTCAACCGCTCGCCCGCCATCATCGGCCGGCCGCTGGTGAACTGCCATCCGCCGGCAGCGGAACAACGGCTGGCACGGTTGATGGACGACCTGCGTAGCGGGCGCAAGGACAAGGATGAAGGGGTGCACGACGTGAACGGGCGGCGGATCCGAATTCAGTATCTGGCGGTGCGGGATGGCGAGGGTGAGTATATTGGGTGCCTCGAGACGGCGCAGGATATCACGGCGCTCAGTTTTCCGGAAGGTCATCCGGAAGAGATAACGGACTCAGAAGAGCTTTCGGCGTGAAGTTTCCGGATCCGCTCCAGTCCGGTCGCCTGCTGAAACGCGAGAAGCGGTTTCTGGTGCACGTGCGGCTGGACGACGGCAGTGAGACCATCGCCCATACGAACAACACCGGCAGCATACGCGGGTGTTCGTTGCCCGGCAATCGGGTCTGGTTGAGCCCGGCCGACAATCCCCAACGCAAGCTGGCCTGGACGCTGGAATTGATCGCGGTTGACGACGACGAATCAACCCTGGTGGGCGTGAACACGTTGCTGGCCAACAAGCTGGCGCGTGAGGGGATCGAAACCGGCGTCATCGTCGAGCTGGCCGGATACGATCGGTTGCGGACCGAGGTTCGGCCTCCCGCCAGCAACTCGCGCCTCGATCTTCTGCTGGAATCGGGGCCCGAGAGCGCGGCTGCTCGTACCTGGGTGGAAGTCAAGAACGTCACCTACCGGGAAGGCGACGTGGCGCTGTTTCCGGACGCCGTGACCACGCGCGGCCGGAAACATCTGCTCGAGCTGGCGCGGCTGGTGGCCGGCGGCGATCGAGCAGTGCTGCTGTTCGTGGTGCAACGGGAAGACGTGCAGCAGATCGGCCCGGCCGACCGGATCGATCCGGAGTACGGCCAAGCAACCGCACCTACCCCAAAAATCCCACCTCGGACATCATCCGCATGTAGCTGTCAGTCAGGAAGTTTCGCTGACCCTTGCCGCCGCCCACCGGTGAGGCGTCAACTCGGCCACACGGGACTGAGGGTGGAAGAGCACTAGGCGCTCAGCATGGTTATCGCACCAGCGTCACCTTGTGGACCGCCCGCTGACCACCCTCCCCCGTGAACCGAGCCAGATAGATCCCACTGGACAGCGGCTGACCAGCCTGGTCCAGACCGTCCCAGATCCGCTCGTGATTACCGGCCGGTAACGACGTTTCCAGCAGCAGCCGCACCAGCCGCCCCTGCAGATCGTAGATCCCCAACCGGATCTGACCGGCCACCCGGTTCTCGAACCGCAGCACGGTGCGCGGATTGAACGGATTCGGATAATTCCCCAGGTTGGACCGCGCCGGTGCCGCCACCGTCTCTCCATCGCCCACGCCGGTCATATCCCCGACCACCATCTTCACCGCCAGATCGTGCGGCGAATCCGGATCGTCCGACACCAGCGTCACCTGTTCGGTGTAAGTACCGGTACCGTAACCGGTCCCATCGAACGTGGCGGTGAAACGCACCGAATCCAGCGGCGCCACCGTGGTGGTCGTCGGCGAGATGTCGAGCCAGCCCGCCGACCAGTTCACCTGGGTGAGGTGCAGCGACAACGGGCCGTCGTTGTGGACCCAGAAGTGCTCGATCTCGCCCACCGTCATACCATCCAGAGCGGCCACGATGTCGACACGGCCGGCGCCCGACAGGTTGTCGCGACCGGCGGACTCGATGTCCACCGCGGTGGTCTCCAGCAGTTCGGCCAGGTCGAGCAAGGTGAGTGAGGGGTTGGCCTGCACGAGGATGGCGCAGGCGGCTGTCACCAGCGGCGCGGCCATGCTTGAGCCGCTGCCGACCCCGTACCCCGAGTTCTCGAAGGTGCTGGTGACATCTTCGCCGGGCGCGGCCAGGTCGGGTTTGATGAGACCGGGTGGATACGGGTAGTCCACGTAGGTATACGTGCCGGTGATGTCCCAGGAGGTCGGGCCGACGCTCGACCAGCTGTAGATACGGTCCGTGTCGTCCGAGGCGCCCACCGCGATAACTGCCGAGTGGCCGCCGGAGCCGTACCACGGGTGCGGACTGTCGCCCGGGCTGGCGATGTCGGTCGGTACCGGGTAGTGCCCCCCGGCGCCGTCACCGTTACCGGCGGCGCAGATCCAGGGGATACCCGCCGCCCCGAGCTGCTCGGCGTTGTACCGGTTGGATTCGCGGGTTCCCGCCGCCGGGTCTGACCAGCCGGCGGAATAGCTAATCATGACGGCGCCGTTATCGAGGCAGAACTGCAACCCCTCGGCCGTGTCCAGAAAGTAGCCGGGCACCGACCGTACAACCATCAGCTCGGCGCCGGGGGCGGCGCCGGTCTCTGTGCCCTGGGTACCGTCGCCGACGATCAGGCCGGCGGTGAAGGTGCCGTGATAATACGGGTCGTCGTACGGGTCGTCGTCCTCGTCCAGGCAGTCCCAGCCGTGGTGAGGATAGGTCGGGCCGCCGTCCCACAGGTGATTGGCCAGATCGGGATGATCGTAGGCCACCCCGGTGTCGATGTGCCCGATGAGGATGCCGCTGCCGTCGTACCCACGCCCCCAGGCCACGTCCGCGCCGATGTGCGGTATGTGCCAGGCGGGTACCTTGGGATCGCCGGCAGGCGTCAGCGCACCGGGCGATTGCGGCGTGATGCTGCCGAACGGCTCGCTCTTGATGTCATCCAGCCAGAGCCAGCCCACATCTGCGCTTTTGGCCAGTACCTGGACGGCCGTGGCCGTCATCTCGGCAAAGAACTGTCCCGAGAGCCAGAGTGCTTGCGGGGGTAACATTTCCCCCCGCTGGATCAGATCGTCTAGCAGCGGCGACAGGGTTGTCGCATCCCGCCCGGACTGCTGCCGTAGCGCCGCGATCACGGTGGCTCGCCGTTCGGGCAGCGGCACACCACGTAACGCCTCGTTCATTACTTCGCCGTCGACCCGTGCTGCGGACTGGAGCACCACCCGGAACTTCTCCCCCGGCGCCGCCTGCTGCAGGGCCGCATCGAGCCGACTGGAGATAACCGGCAAGTGTACTTGCCGGCGCAGAGGCGGATCCGCCGCCAGACGCTCCAGCCTGTCCCCGCCCTTACCGGGTGCCGGGAGGAAGTGGATGATGGTTTCGGGACTGACCCGCAGCACCGGGTCGCCGGCGTAGAACAGGAAATCTCCGGAATAGCTATTGTTGCCCTCATCGTCTTCCCGGACGACGTTGGTGTAATCGATATTGAAACCGATGTCGTGAGGGCCCTCGCTCAGCACCAGGGTATGATCCTCCACGGCCACGTAGTTCAGCGGCGGCAGTCCGCCCGTGAGGGTCCAGGCGGCCACCGTGCCGCCGTCCACGGTCAGCTCGAAGAAGAAGTCCTCGCTGGCCGGCGCCAGGCCGAAGTTGTTGAAGGCGAAACTGACGTAAGCGGTCTGATTGGCGGCGAGTAATCCATTCTCCCGGATGCCCGGTTCCATGTTGACCACCAGCTCCGCGTCCCAGCCGTCCGGTCGGAACGGCAGCAGATCGGGCAACTTGCGCCGTTCGCTGGTGTAGACGTTGAGCCCCTCGGCGGGAAAATCACGCCGGTCGATCCAGGCCGCATGGAACCAGTCGTCCGCCACCGCGCCCGCCGCCGAGCGAAAGGTCGGCTCCACATGATTCTGGTCGCTCACCGTCTCCACGTAACTCCAGTAATCGGGATGGCCGTCGCCGGTGGCGTGGCAGCCGGACAGGACGAATTCGTCCACCCCTGCCGGCGCATCCAGCCAGACGACGCCCACGGTCCCGCCGTGGGTGAAGATGGCGGGGCCGACGCTCTCCCACTCGTCCGCTACGAGCTCGTACGGGCCGTACACATTGGCACAGGCGTCCCAGGAAAAGCAGTAGATGATGTCGCCGTCGATATTACCCAGCCCGTCGTCGAAGTCCTGCTGATAGACGCAGTAAACATTACTGCCGTCGGCGGCCAGGCTCGGGAAGCCGCAGCTCATGCTGGTCCAGGACGTCAGGGAGACGATGTCGCCGAAACCGCCGCTCATGGCGTCGGCAGCCAGGAAGATCTCGATCTCACCGGAGTAATAATCCTGCTCGCCGTTGACCAGAAACACCATGCCACCGTCCATCTCCACGTCGGGCCACAGGTCCTGGTAGCCGTCGGGAACGAAGTAATCATAGGTCGTGGTCATGCCGCCGTTGGTGCTGTAGAACCAGACCAGCGTGTACTCGTACTGCATCAGGTCGTAGTTGATGGTCAGCCAGCCCGCCACCACGAAGACATTGGCGAACTGCCCGGCGCCGCTGACGGCGATGGCCGGTGTCAGGACCGTCTCGCCGACATACAGACCGCCGAGGTAATCCCAGTTCACGGGATCGTCCGGATTCACTGAATGGACGTAAACAATACTTCCGTCGCCGCTGATCCAGGTGACGTGCAGGTAGTCGCCCCCGTCGATGGCCAGCTCGGGCTGGTACTCGTCGAATCCGGTACTCGGCAGCTCCCACACCTGCCAGCTTTCGCCGCCGTCCGTACTGCGGGCGATGTGGATGTCGCGGTCGCTGCCGCCCAGATCGTAGGCGTCGAACACGGCGTACAGGTACCCGCTGCCGCGAGCCACCTGTAACGAGACGTACTCGTCGTTCATGCGAGTGGCGTCGGCCAGCAGATGATCGGTGGTCCAGGGGTCGTCCTTGCCGGGCGAAACGGTTCTCGGGGTCGGTGTCGGATCATCCGCCTCGGTTTTCTCGGACTCCGACCGCAAACCGAACAGGTCCACCTGCCGGCGCAGCCTGGCGAGTGTCCCGGCGTCCGGAACCGGGACGGGGCGAGCAGCGTCCCGGCTCCAGCCGCCGTCAGGCTGGATGACCTGCAGTTCGGGAAGGTCCGATTTATCCGCCAGCGACCGGTAGGTCCTCCGTTCGGCACGGTGCTGTTTCAGCGTGGTGGGCTCCGGCAGTCGGCCGGAAGCGGTCCGGGCGATGTCACGCCGGTCGGGCGGCTCGATCTGCGGCAGTGAGCCCGCGGGCGTCGGCAGGGACCGGACCTGCACGGTGGCGGTCTGCGATGTGCCGGTGGTGGTCGACTTCACGACCGGCCCGGCGGCCAGACTCGTTCCCAGATTCACGGCGGCCACCAGCATTCCCAGCCCGGCCAGCCAGTATATCTTGCCTCTATATGCCTTTGCCACGGCGTCTCCTCCGGATCACACGAATCCCCGCAACAACCTGACCAGTGTACCCAGGTACACTGTTTTTGCCATATTATTATAACATATGCACTATTATTTTAGATATACTAATCCTGCTCACTCCCCCAGGAGCTGGACGAAGACCCGGCGTTGCCGCGGCCGATTATCGTGATCGATAACCACAATCTGTTGCCAGGCGCCAAGTTGCATCTCCTTGGCCTGGAACGGCACCGTGATGCCCGGCCCCATGAAACTGGCCCGCAGGTGCGAGAATCCGTTGTCGTCGCCCCAGGTCTGGGAATGATGGCTGGTCATGCTGCTCGGCAGGTACTTCTCGAGCTGCTCCTGCACGTCCTGCACCAGGGCCGGCTCGTACTCCATGGTGGTGATGGTGCCGGTGGAGCCGACGTTAAAAACGCAGGCGATCCCGTCCTGTAGCGGCGACTCGTTGACGATTTCCCGTACCGCCGCCGTGATGTCGTGAATATCGGAGAATCCCTGGCTGGACAGGGTGATCTGCTTGCCGTGGACCATCGTTTCTCCTCCCTGCGGTTGGTATTCGATCGGGTGTCACGACCATAGTGGTTTCTCCCCCCGAGAACAACCCAGCGGTTTTTGCCATTGACTTTCGTCTTTTTTTCGCCTATCCTGTAAACCGCAGCCAAAACGGCCCGGAAGGACGGAGCCTGACGGGTCGGACTGGCAAGAGTCCCGGCTATTCCGGAAGTATCCCGGAAAACTCACGGAGGACCCACAGATGATCCACCTGCATTGCCACAGTCACTATTCCCTGCTGTGCGGCGCCTCCTCTGCCCAGGATCTGGCCAACCGCGCCGCCGCCTGCGACCAGCCGGCGCTGGCGCTCACGGATCTCAACGCCATGCACGGCATGGTGGACTTCCAGAAAGCCTGTCGCGAGGCTGGCATCAGGGCCATTCATGGCGTCGAACTGACTGACGACCGCCCTGACGGCGCCGGGACGCCGGTTCGACTGGTCCCTAACTCACTGGCACCCGGGCGCCGCCGCGCCGTGCTGCTGGCCCGCGACGAGGCAGGTTTCGCCGCCCTCTGCCGCCTGACGACCCTGCGCCAGGTCCGCCCTGACTTCCGGCTCTGCCGCGAGCTGCCGCCGTTCCTGGCCAGCGAGGGCGACGGGATCTTCTGCCTGACCGATTCGGAGGAGCTGCTGAAGGCCATCGCAGCAACAGCCAGACAGGCCACGCGCCAGGCGACGGCGGGCGGCGGCAACGGCAATGGTAACGGCACCGGCCCCCGCCCCGACCTCCTCGCCTATACCAACGGCTCCCTCCGCGTGCTGCTCACCACGGCCGGCGGCGAGGCCGGGCCACTGCTGCGCCAGGTACGGCGGCTGGCCGACTGGGCGGAGCTGTACAAGGTGCCGACGGTGGCCGGCGGCGACATCTACGCCGCCACCGAAGCGGATCTGACCCGCCAGCGGCTACTGTCGGCCATCCGCACCCGCGCCACCCGGCAGACGGTGGCGGCGGAGGCATACGCACCGGCCAAATCGTATCTCCGTCCGCCGGCCGAGATGCGCCAGCTACTCGCCGAGTTCCCCGACGCCTGCCGCGAGACCGAGGCCATCGCCGACGCCTGCCGCTTCAACCACCGCCTGGGCCAGTGGCGATACCCGGCCTTCCCGTTGCCCAGGGGCGAGACCACCGAGTCGTATCTCTGGAAGCTCTGCTTCGACGGGCTGCAGCGCCGATACCGCCGCGTCTCGTCCACAGCCATGAGCCGGCTGCAGGAGGAGATCAACGCCGTGGAGAAGATCGGTTTCGCCGGCTACTTCCTCATCGTCTGGGACATCGTGCGGTACGCCAGCTCCCAGGGCATGCCGTCCCTGGGGCGCGGGTCGGCCGCCAACTCCCTCATCTCGTACCTGCTCGGCATCACCCATGTGGATCCGCTGGCCCACGACCTCTACTTCCAGCGGTTCCTCAACCCGGAGCGGCTGTCGCCGCCGGACATCGATCTCGACTTCGGCTGGAAGGATCGCGACGCGGTGCTGGACTACGTCTACGAGAAGTACGGGCGGGACAACACGGCCATGATCTGCAACCTGAACCGATTCAGCACCCGGTCGGCGTTCCGGGAGGTGGCCAAGGCCGAGGGGTACGGCGACGAGGAGATCAGCCGCATCAGCAAGCGGTTGCCGCGCCGGGCCATCGTCGATCCCGAAAAGGCCATGGAGCGGATCCCGGAGGCGTCCGGCCTGCCGCTGCTGGAGGAGCCGTGCCGTTCGTTGCTGCAGACGGCGCGTTCCCTGGACCGTTTTCCCCGGCATCTCGGCGTGCACGCCGGCGGCGTGGTCATCGGCCAGGAGCCGTTGACGACCCTGTTCCCGCTGCAGTGGGCGCGCAAGGGGATCCTCATCAGCCAGCTCGACATGTACTCCATCGAGGAACTCGGCCTGGTGAAGATCGACCTGCTGGCCCAGCGCGGGCTGGCGGTGGTGGCCGACGCGGCGCGGGCGGTCCACGAGCACCACGGTATCCACGTGGACCTGAGCCACCTGCCGGAAAACGACACCGCCACCAAGCGGCTGATGCGCCAGGGCGAGACCCTCGGCTGCTTCTACGTGGAGTCGCCCGGCATGCGGGCGTTGCTGCAGAAGCTCAAGGCCGACACCTTCCCGGTGGTGGTGGCGGCCAGCAGCGTCATCCGGCCCGGGCCGTCGGACAGCGGCATGGGGCGCAGCTTCGTGTTGCGGCATCTCGGCGAGGAGCAGGCGGTCCTGCCCCATCCCGCCCTCACCTTCCTGCGCGAGACCTACGGCGTGATGATCTACCAGGAGGACGTCATGCGCACCCTGAGCGCGGTGGCCGGCATGTCCCTGGCCGAGGCGGATCTCATGCGCCGCTCCATGAGCTTCAAGGGCGACCCGGCCGAGTTCCTCGCCCTGAAGGAGCGGTTCTTCGTCGGCGCGCGGGAGCATGGTGGCGGGACAGCGGGTGGCGCGGTGGATAAAGAAACGGCTGCCGGCGAGGCGGTGGACGAAGCGGTCATCGAGGAGATCTGGCGCCAGGTGAGCAGCTTCGCCGGCTACGCCTTCTGCAAGGCGCACTCGGCCAGCTACGCCGTCCTGTCGTTCCAGGCCGCCTACCTCAAAGCGCACTACCCCGCCGAGTTCATGGCCGCCGTCCTGTCCAATCACGGCGGCTACTACTCCACCTCCGCCTACCTGGAAGAGGCGCGACGGCTCGGCCTGGAGATCCAGCTCCCGGACGTGAACCGCAGCGAGTCCGACTTCACCGGCGGGGACGGGAAAGTGCGTATCGGCCTGAGCCAGATCCACGGCCTGTCCCGGCGTAGCATCGACCAGTTGCTGGACGAGCGAGGGCGCGACGGCGCCTACGTCTCCCTCGGCGACCTGCTGGAACGGGTGCCGGCCCTGTCCGAACCCGAACTGGAGAGCCTGATCCGGTGCGGCGCCTGCGACGGTTTCGAG
>JBDRBC010000221.1:0-9816 GCA_043823125.1 bacterium
GCCAAGCGGACCATCGGCTTCTTCGGTTTTTTTGCCGGTCCCCGGATCCATATCGTCGACCGCTTCGGCCTGGCCGATCCGTTGCTGGCGCGGCTCGAGCCGTCCCCGACGGATCACTGGCGCGCCGGCCACCTGGAACGCGATCTGCCTGCCGGTTACCTCGAGGCAGTGGTGACGGACGCCTCCCGGATCAGCCACCCCGAGCTGGCACAGTATTACGCCAAGCTGGCCGTGATAACCCGCGGCGAGCTGGGTGATCCGGCCCGCTGGCGGACGATCCTGGAACTCAACTGCGGGGTCTACGATCACTATCTGGAAGCGTGGACGGTCAATCAGAAGGTGAGGAAGTAGAGGTCGCCGACCACGCTCTGGCCGTTCACCAGCGCGTCACCCTCGGCGTAAAAATCTTCGTACGACTCGGCCGGCCGCGGCACGTGCCAGCCGAGGTACACCCCCTCGGGGATCGTTGTGGTCACCTCGAAGGTCAACGCCAGCTCCTGGCCGGCACTCCCGGGAAGCTGCGGGAACTGCCACAGCTTGAGTTCACTGTCCCGGGTGAGCGTCACCTCCACGTTCCACGACTGCAGCGGGACCGTGAAGCCGGCGGCCCCGCGTCCCCAGAGCCGGATGATCACCGGGAACGTCACCGGTGGCCGGGCGCCCGCCACCCACCGCACCCCGACCCCACCGAAATCGAGCTCCCCCACCCGGAAACTCTGGCCCACCTGGAGACCGGGTCGTAGCGGCGGGCTGACCTGATTGGCCACCCGCTGCTCGTTGTCCGCGAGTTGCTGGAGCAAGGGCAGATCACGGATGGCCGCCTCACCGCCCGGTTGCCGGGTGAGCAGCCAGTACTGATTCCCCGGGGTGGTGATCCGGTCCGTGGCGGCGTAATATCGGCGCAGGTACGACCACAATTCCGGACTCAACTGCTTCACCGAACGGATCCCGGAAAGCACACCCCACGACCGCCCGAGCAGGCAGAGTGGCGGCTGGCTCGATTCGAGTTCGGTGGTCACCGTGGTGGCATCCCGCACCTCTCCGGCCAGCAAGGTGGCCTGACTGGTGGCCAGCGGCGCCGCGAAGAGAAAATGCAGTCCCGGCTGGACGGGCCAGATCAGCAACGGCGCTTCCCCGTCCCACGCCATGTCCTCGAACATGGACTCCAGCCCCTGAATCCGGTCCGGCGCCAGCTGGATCCGGGCCGTATTCCGGTGCCAGGTGCGCAGGGTGGGACGACCGCTGTTGGCGGCCAGCCACAGCTTCTCCGCGGCCAGCGGCGCCAGGAGCAGCGAGGCCAGGATAAAAAACCCGCCTAGTCGCAGCCAACGACGCCCGGGCACGGTGGCAAGCAGGGCCGGCAGCAGGATCAAGGAACCGAACCAGGCCATGCCGAGGTGCGCCACGTCCCCCCGGCCGAGCACGGTTGCCCAGCCGGCCAGGGCCAGAGCCAGGAACGGTCCCCGGCGGGCGGCGGCAAGTGCATCAACCCGGCGACGCCAGACCCAGGCGGCGATGGGCGCCACCAGCCAGAGGGTGATGAACAGCCCCCGCACGGCCAGACTCCGCAGGGTGGCCTGGCCGGGCCAGATCGGCGCCAACTGCTCGCCGGTGGTCAGCTCACCGAACGGGGTCGCCAGCAAGGTGTCATTGGCGAAGGTCTCGGTCCACGAGACGCCCATCTGGCCGGAGAAGCGGGTGAGCGGGTAAATCACCGTATCCCAGATGGCCAGGCTGAAAACTCCGTAAACCAGGGCCAGGCCGCCCAGCAGGAGCAGCATGCCCGCCAACCCGGCGCCGATACCCGGCACCAGAGGCCCAAACCGAAGCAAAACCGGGTCGCCGGCCGCCGTGGCCTGCCATTTCGATCCGCTGGACCGACCCGAGCCACGGAACCAGTACTTCGCCAGCACCAGACCGATACCACAGATGATCGCCCCGTATCCGGCCACGTCGAGACCGAACCAGCACAGCCCGCCCCAGGCGAGTCCGATCGCCAGACCGTTCCGCCAGCGTGCCGGTCGCTCCAGGGCCCAGCTCACGAACCAGGTAAAGAGGGCCGCGGCCACGTATCGCGGCTGGATGGGTCCGAGGGCCACCACGCCCAGCGGCACTAGCCAGGCGAGACGCCCCGCGCCGAGCCGCCGCGCCAGCAGATACCCCACGCCCGCCGCCAGCCCGTCCACCACCGCTTTGAGCACCACCAGGGCCAGCGCATTCTGGCCGAGCGGCAGGAAACAGAGCAGCAGCAGGAAGTATCGAGCCGGTCCGTAGATGCTGAACAGATCGCGGTACAGGACGCCGCCATCCGCCAGCAGCTTGCCGCCGAGTAACCAGAGACCATCGTCCAGCAGATTGCAGCCTTGCCGGTGCACCGACAGTCCCACCAGCAACGGGATCAGTACCGCCACCACACCGGCAACGACGGTTTTCCAGTTTCGGGAATAAGGTGTGGAGAGATCTGCGGCCAACGCTACCATCCCGAGTTCATAATCATCCGGTCTCGAAACCGACCGCGCCGACCGGGTCGCCTACCCGGTCAGGGTCTGACCCGAGTCATAGTCCAGGGTCGAGCCGCGCAAGCTGTGGGGAATGGCGAAGATGACCAGGGTCACCACTGCGGCCACCAGTACCGCCCAGCGTCCCCCCCGTCGCGTACGGAGCTGGACCACTGCATTGAGCCAGGCCAGCGCCGCGATGGCCACCTTGTTGTCCGTCAGATCCTGGCCGAGCGGCCAACCGGTCCAGTAGGCGCCGAAAGCGTACTTCTGCACGATGGGTCCGAAAACGAGCCCACCGACCACCAGCAGCCCCAGGGTGACGAGGGCCTGGCGTTTCAAGCCGGGACCGGCCACCGTGGCTTCCAGACCGGCCCGGCTGGCCCAGAGCAACACCAGCATCATGCAGAGGATATGCGGCAGGAGAAAACCGAGCGGCACATCGTCCTTGTAGCGGGCGACCACGGGCTCCTCGGCAGGCAGCAGGGTGGTGGTCCCGACATGTTGCAGTTCGATCCGATACTCGACCTTGCCCGCCGAAGGCTGGGCGGGAATCTCCGCGCGTAACTCCCCTTCGGTCAGGACCAGATCCACCCGCGTCCAGCTCTCGCCGGAGGGATATCGGCGCCAGACCAACGTGCCGGACACCGGCTCGCCGCCGGCGTTCACGTTGATGGCCACGGGCATCGGAGCGGAAGTACTGTGCGTACGCAACAGGCTGCCGCTGACCTGAAAATCGGCGATCTGCTCGTCGAACCGGAGGGGGTGAGTGGGACCGCTGAGCCGCTGCCAGACGGCCAGGAGCAGCATCATCACCACCGCAAGAGCCCAGAAACCGACAGTTCGTTTCACCCGTCATCTCCTTGTCTACAGTCTTTGCCGGGATGGTCTTTGGGCAGGCTAGGCGAAAGCAAGTTCGATCGCCACCGTTAATTGCAGGGCACGCTTCACCCGGGAAATCCGCAACAGCAATGACTTGCCTATCCCGCGACGATCCTCTACTCTCGATTGCCGTTGCCGTGCAGACCCGAATCCCTGGCCTCGCGGTCGGGAATCCCCTCACCCGGGTCGTTGCAGAGCGTTGCTGTGGCTTTTTGGCGACGCATCACTTAATTTTCGAGTTCCGCGCACCAGCAACTGTTTGGGGAGCGTTTTGACAACGGCACCCGGGCCGATTACCGGGCGAAAGGAAGTGGACATGGCACTGGGACATCCGAAGGGGCTTTTTGCGCTGTTCTTCACCGAGATGTGGGAACGGCTCGCCTTCTACACCATGGTCGGCATTCTCCTGCTGTACGTCACCGACGTCGAACGCGGCGGACTCGGTTTACCGTCTGCCGAGGGCAATGAGATCTACGGCCTGTATCTCGCCTTCGTCTACTTCACGCCATTCATCGGCGGCATGATCGCCGACCGCTTCCTCGGCTACCGGCGCGCCGTGGCCGTGGGCGGGGTCCTGATGGCTGCCGGCCTCTTCCTCATGGGGATGCCCGGCTTCACCTTCTTCTCGTTCGGTCTGGTGGGGCTCATCGTCGGCAACGGTTTCTTCAAGCCCAACATCTCGGTGATGGTGGGTAATCTCTACGAGCCGGGCGATCCCAAACGCGACGCCGGCTTCAACATCTTCTACATGGGCATCAACATCGGCGCCCTGGCGGCGACTCTCGTGGTGGCGCCCATGGTACGGAACGTGTTCGGTTGGCTCTGGACCTTCCGCGCCGCCGGGATCGGCGTGTTGCTGGCCGTCGTCATCCTGATGACCCAGTGGAAGGCGCTGGCGGGAGCCGATCGTCAGCCCGAGCAGAATCCCGACGACACCTCGTTCGCCGACATCCTCATCAAGATCCTGTTGCCGGCATTTCTGGTGGGCATCGGCGGTTGGTGGCTGGCCAAGGAATACCTGCCGGCCTCCATCCCGCTCCGACCGGCGGTGTGTGGTTTCATGACCGGTATGATCCCGGTACTCATCTTCTTCGTGCGTATGGGGGTGACAGCCAACGAAAAGGAGAAGCCGGGTCTGCTGGCGCTCCTGCCCATCTATCTGGCCGGCGCCACCTTCTTCATGATCCTGCACCTGAACGGCAGCGCCATGACCCAGTGGGCGCGGGACGATACCGATCGCGAGGCCAGGGGAGTCGGCACGGCCTTGACCACCATCTTGCCTTCCATCCAGCAAGAGGGCTTGCCGCTCTACTACGTCAACGCAGCGGAAGACGTGCCGCGGCCGCACCCGCAGACCTTGCTAGTGGTGGAATCGGAGCAGATCGCCCGCATGTACGGCCAGCAGCGGCTGGACGTGGATGCGGTGGCCGCCGTCTCGGCCCTGGTCGGAATCGAAGCGGTGGAGATCCGCGACGACGTGGCCGGCACCACCCCGGATAGCTGGCAGTCCCGCGCCTGCGATGTCTTCGCCAGCGGCGTGGTGACCGTGGCAGAGACCACCGATTCCCACGGCGCCGCCACCATCTCCGTCTCGGTGCCCGACGGCGCCCGCGCCCTGCGGCAGGTCGTCTTCCTCCGGGAGCTGGACACGGGACAGATTCCGGTCTACCTCGTGAACCGGCACACCTTCGCAGCGATCTACGACGATTACCGGGACCGGTACGGCAAGGACCCGACCTACCTCGAGCCCGGAGAATTCCTGCCGGTCATCAATTCCGAGGTCTACCAGTCGTGGAATCCGTTCTGGGTCATCATCCTGACCCCCGTGGTGGTGGGCTTCTTCGGCTGGATGATCCGCCGCGGTCGCAAGATCCAAACGGCGCAGAAACTGTTCATCGGCATGCTGCTCACCACCGGCGCGCTGCTCCTCATGGCCGTGGCGGGTTTGATGACCAAGGGCGGCACCCTCAAGGTGTCGGGACTGTGGCTCATGAGCTTCTACCTGATCATCACCTTCGGTGAACTCTGCCTGTCCCCCATGGGCCTGTCCCTGGTGACCAAGCTGTCGCCCAAGCGGTTGGTGGGTCTGACCATGGGGGGCTGGTTCCTGGCCGTCTCGTTCGGCAACAACTTCTCCGGCTTCTTCGGCGGAATCCAGGAACGGATGTCGCCGGTGAACTTCTTCCTGTTGCTCGCCGGACTGTCGGCCCTGACCGCGCTCTTCATCTACCTCGTCTTGCCGAAGCTGGATCGGGCCATCAAGAAATACGAGGGGTGACGATTCTGACCTAGAACACTAGCGGCAATACAGAGGCGGGAGCCGGGTCGACTCCCGCCTTTTTTTGTTCTCTCACTACGCGACCGGTGGCACCAACCGGCTCACACGATCTCCACCAGCTCGATATGGAACTTGAGATCCTGGCCCGCCAGGGGATGGTTGGCGTCGATCATCACCTCGCCCCCCCGGACGTTGATCACCTTGGCGATGGTGTCGTTCCCGTCCTCAAGGCTGACCCGGATGCGCTGCCCGGCCTGGACGCGCATTCCCTCCGGAATCACGTCCTTCCGCAGCACTCGCTCCATGTTCCGGCGCGGCGGGCCGTACGCGTACCGCATGGGGATTTCGATACATTTGGTGTCGCCGGGGCTCATGCCGATGATGGCGTCCTCGAACCGTTGGAGGGTCCGGTAATCGCCGACTGTCATTTCGAGCGGCCCCCGCTCGCTGGTGTCGTCGAAGACCGATCCGTCCGCCAGGGTGCCCTTGTAGTTGATCCTGACCGTGTCGCCCTTTTTCACTGCTGGCATGTTTTGCTCGTTTCGTTTCCGGGTGGTGGGGAGAGGTGGCAGTGCCGCCGCCCTGCACGCTGTCGTCTGCCCGCCCAGCCGGTCGGGACCCACGGTTCAAGTTAGACGGTGTGGAGCGGGGCGCAAGGAGCGGCTGCCGGCTCAGAGAGAGGCGGCGATCTGCTCGAAGCAGGTCAGCAGATCGTCGTGGCGGCAAGTGGCATGCCGATCCAACGGCGTCTCCCCCTGGTTGACGATGGCCAGCTTGCCACCGCCCTGCACGGTGAACAGCGGGATGGCGGCCGCCGGTTGCACCACCAGCGACGAGCCGAGCACCAGCATCAGGTCGGCGCCGGTGGCCGCCTCCATGGCCTTGGTGAGGGCGATCTGGTCCAGCATCTCTCCGTAGAAGGTGATGTTCGGCTTCACGATACCGTGGCAACTCTCGCAGCTCGGCACCCGGTCCTGCTGGACCAGGCCACACGCCCAGTCGAAATCGTACATCTGGCCGCACTTCACGCAGGTGTGAACCGACGGTGACCCGTGCAGTTCGATGACGTTCCGGGAGCCGCCGCGCTGGTGCAGCATGTCGATGTTCTGCGTGATCAACGCCGTGACTTTCCCCGCCGCTTCCAGCCGCGCGCATTCGGTGTGGATCAGGTTCGGCTGCTTGCTCTGGAGGTCGTAGATGAAGTCGCGGCTGTTCAGGTAGAAGTACGAGGGATCGGCGAGGAACCCTTCCAGGCTGAACAGCCGTTCCGCGTCGAACTGCTGGTAGAGCCCTTGCGGCCCGCGAAAATCAGGGATCCCTGACAGGGTGGATACGCCGGCGCCGGTGAAGATCACGGTCCGTTCGGAAACTCGCAACAGGTCCAGGAGATCAACCACTTCGCGCCCCCGGTGAAAGAGTAGGCAGTGCCAACAGAGTATGCTACCGTGGGTTGGCGGACAGATCAACCAGGCAAAGGAATGGAGTCCAGGTTCCGGCGCGGTCGGTTCCGCGCCGCCTCGACGGTTCTTCTCGGGAGAGACCATCATGAGGTTGCCGATCACTTGCAGTGGCGTACTGATCCTGCTCGCCACGTTGACCGTCGTTTCCGGGCGGAGTCTCGCCTCGGTACACAGCTACACCGAGACCTTCACCACCACCCGCTACCGCGACCCGGCGTTCACGACCGCCTGGTGGGATACCGTGGCGGGAGCGGTCAAGCTCTACCCACTCGGCATCACGGTTTCCGGTAGTTACAACACCCCGGGTATGGCTTACGAAGTGCTGGTGGAAGCCGGACTGGCTTACGTGGTCGACAACGATCGTGGCCTGCAGATCATCGACGTCGGCGATCCGACCACCCCCGCGTTGCTGGGTGAGCAGGACACGGACGGCAACAGCCGGGATCTGGCCAAGGCGGGGGATTACATCTTCATCGCCGACGGCATCAACGGTCTGGTGGTGGTGGATGTGAGCAATCCCGCTGCGCCCGATACGGTAGGCAGTGTCGGGGTGACCGGATTCGCCCACGGCGTGGCCCTGGCGGGCAGTTACGCCTACCTGGCCCAGTCCGGCAGCGGCATCAGGGTGGTGGATGTGAGCGTGCCGACGGCGCCCACCGGCGTCACCAGCATTCCCACCAACGACTGGGCGCAAGCGGTTCACGTCCGCAGTGGCTATCTCTACGTGGCCGACGGCAATGCCGGCGTGTCCATCTTCGATCTCGGCGCCCCCGCGGATCCCACGCCGGTGGGCCAATACGACACGGTGGGGTTCTCCCGCGACGTGGCCGTGATACCACCGTACGCCTTCGTGGCCGACGGCAGCGCCGGCCTGCTGGTGCTGGATCTCAGCACCCCCGCCGCGCCTGATTCCGTGGCACACCTCGATCTGCCGGGCAACTGTTACGGACTGGACATCGACAACGATCGCCTCTTCGTGGCCACCGGCAGTGCGGGGCTGCAGATCATCGACATCTCCATGCCCACCAACCCCCGACTTACCGGCACCAGCACCGCCTTGACCGATGCGCGGGGCGTGGCAGGCGCCGGCGATCTGGTCTACGTGGCAGACGGCACCGCCGGCTTAAAGGTGGTGGAGCTGTCGCCGGATGGATTCAACGTCGAGGCCAACAGCGCCCAGTCCCTGGTGCTCGACGCCGCCGCGGATCCGATCCTGCGCGCCCGGCTGTTCACGACTCAGGTGGATTCCATCCGCTGGTACCTCAGCGCCGACGGCGGCGGGAACTGGCAGGAGTTCCAACCCGGCGACAGCCTGTGCGCCTTCAGCAATCCCGGCGACAGCCTGCTGTGGCGGTCGGAACACCACTATCTCGGCGAGAACCAGAATCCGGCCTGCAGCTTCCTGAAGATCGAATGGGAGAAGCTGGCCAGTGCGCCGGAGATCGTCTCGGTGGCGGACGTGCTGGCCGATCACGGTGGCCAGGTCCGGCTCTCCTTCCTACGCAGCCGGTACGACGTAGCGGGCAGCAGTCAGCCCATCACCGAATACAGTGTCTATCGTCGCATTGATCCCGGGCTGCAGGCAGACGGCGGTACGATCGCAGATGTTTCGAAACGAGCGGAGGTCTTGCCTTTACCGGACCTGCTGCCGACCTATCCACCCGGCGACTGGGATTACTTGCTGACCATTCCGGCCGATGCCGAGGAGACCTACCACACCGTGCTGCCGACCCTCTGCGACGCCACGCCCGAAAACGGCATCTGCTACACGGTCTTTTTCGTCCGGGCGCGAACCGAAACCCCGGGCAGTTATTTCGACTCGGCGCCGGACAGCGGATACTCCATGGACAACGATCTGCCGAGCATCCCCGGCGATTTCGCGGTGGCCTACCACCAGGGCGATGGCAACCAGCTCTCCTGGTCGCCGTCCCCGGATCCGGATCTGCAGGACTACCGGATCTACCGCAGTACCACTCCCGATTTCACTCCCGGGCCCGGCAACCGGGTGAAGATCACCACCGACACCGACTGGTTCGACGCCATCTCGCCGGGCTACGGCTACCACTATCAACTCACCGCCACCGTCCTGTCGGGCCAGGAGAGCATCCCCACCGTCCCGCTGATCACGACCGCCGTGGCCAACCCTGGACCGCTCACCACGACACCCGCACCCAGCCTCGTTCTCCAGCAGAACTGGCCCAACCCGTTCAATCCCCTCACCACCATCGCCTTCAGTCTGTCGCGACCCGGTCGGGTGCGGCTCCACATCGTCGATCCCCGTGGCCGGCGGATCCGGACTCTGCTGGCGGGAGAACACCCGGCCGGTGATTTCCAACTGGTCTGGAACGGCCGGGACGATCACGATCGCATGCTGGCAGCCGGCGTCTATCTGGCGCTGTTGCAGATGGATGGCGAGCTGGTCTGCCGGAAATTAATGCTGTTGAAATAAATTGGCGGCACTACCGAACCTGGCCGGAACCCGTGCGTCTTTAATTGCATCACACGGGTGATGGCGGGGCGAGAGCAGGAACGAACACGGGGCCGGTGCGACCTGGGTACCCAGCGGAAACCAACACCAGCAGCAGGCGAAACATGGACCTGGCAGAACTTCTGCAACGGTGTCGCGAAGGCGACGAACTGGCCTGGGAGGTGCTTGTGCGACAGCATCAAGCAAGAATATGCGCCATCGCCTATACCT
>JBDRBC010000222.1:0-3364 GCA_043823125.1 bacterium
ACGATTCCCCTCGGCCACGATACGCACCGACCCGTCGGGCCGATTGCGGACCGTGCCGGTGACGCCCAATCGCTGAGCCTGCTGCAAAGTGTGCCAGCGGTAGGCGACACCCTGCACGCGGCCCCGGATTCGAATCTCCAACCGAACAGACAACGGCTACCTCCAGGATGGCCTCCGCGGGTGCCGCTGCCGCTGATTCGCTACACAAGGTGGATCACGGTCGGGCCGACTGGCACGGGGAGTCGAATCAGGTGGGGTTCAGTCAGCGGATATTGTTGACCGGACCGGTTCTTATTCTGCCCTATTTCGGGATCGAGGGCAAGGGGAAAGGGTTGGTAAGTGGCGGGGATTAATTGGATTGCGAATCCGGGTCGGCAATACCCGCAACCCAGTTGATGCCATAGACCGCTACCTCCTCGCCCACGAGCAACGGGGTGAAGCGGGCGTCGCGGTCGAATATCTCACGTGAGTACCGGAGCCGTTTCGGGGCCGGCCAGATGGCGTCGGAGACGAACAGGTACCGGATAGATGACTCGGCCAGCTGCCGGGTCTCGGCACTCCAGGGGTTCTCCAGCAAGCCGAGCATCTGCTCCCAGGTGCTGCGGCCGTCCGGTAGGGAGAGCAACTAGGAACACGGCAGATAGAACGGCCGGCCGGACACCATCGATGCCCAGGGACTCCCGTCGTACCAGAAGTTGGCGATCAGGCCGTCGTCCGGGATTTCCGTGGCGATCCGCCGTGCACAGCGGTAGCCATCCGCGGAGAAGCAGACGCTACTGTGATGGCGGTGGTAGGACTTGACGACAATTCTCGGCGCTTCGAAGACCGACACCACCAGCAGAACCGAGGTCATTCCCAGGCCAGCTTCCGCCAGCCGCGACGGCTCAGCAATCGGAACACCACCACAAACGGCGCCGCCATCAACGGCGGGATCACGTAGAGTTGCAGGTAGAGGATCCGCGGCGCGTGCCGGTAGAACGGGGTGGCCAGGATGTTGCTGATCGGGTCACGCAAGACAGACAGGGTCACGAACAGAATCCCCCACGCCAGCGAGAGGAAAACCAGCGGTCGCAATGGACGCACCCACAGCCCCACGATCAACCCGAGCACCACGAGTTCTCTCACCCAGCTTCCACGACCACCCACATCCATGAATTGCGTACAGGCCAGCGCCAGGGAGACCGTCTCGGGATGATACACCACCTGGTTGTGCTGCAGGTAGCTGGCCGCCAGCTTCCAGGCTACCGGACCGGCCAGCAGAACGAACACACCGAGGGTGACCAATACGGTCGCCAGTTGAGGCCGTCCACCACCCCGTAACCACCAGGCGAGGGCGCCGAGCAGCGGCACCACGACTATCTCGCTGGCGTGGACCTGAAGCACAGCGAAGAGGATCAGGCCCAGTGTCATCCCAGCGAACCAGCGCCTCGTGTGTAACGCCCCCAGCAAACCGAGCACTCCCGCCGGGACGAGAAACAGACCGATCAACTGCCCGTAGCCGCCCCAGCCGATGAGGGAGGCGGGCACATAGTTGCTGGTGATCACGAACAGGGCGCCGAGCAACAGTATCGGCTTCGGAACGCGAACGGCTCGCCACAACAGGGATAGCGCCGCCGGCAGCAGCGACATGAGCACCAGCGGCAAGTACCAGCCGCTGACGTACGGTGCCACCCCGCCGGTGGTCGCCACCAGTGCCGCTGCACCGTGCCAACCCGCGTAATACAACCGGTTGGGGCGGCCGACCACTCCCTGCCAGATAGCTTCGATGTCTATCGATCCCACCTGGCTGATGCGATACACCAGAAAGGCGTGATTGGTGGCGTCGTGGGCGGTGGGCGGCGCGCTCAGATCCCCCAGACCCAGCAGGAGCAGCATCAGCACCGCGAGGCAACAGACGGACAGCAGAATCTGAGCTCTATAACCGAGCGGAGTAATATCCGTGACGCAGGCTCTGGCGTACCGGCGGTAGCCGGCCAACCGGCCCAGCCCCCAGGCCAGCAACAAAGCGACGGGCAGATAGCTGAGCGGTCGGAACGGCAAGCCGACCAACTGGAAGACGAGGCCTAGCGGCGGCACCAGGAACAGACCGGCGGCCAGAGACATGACGAGACGGCTCAAGCGGTCCAGTCCGGTCTGTCAGCGCCCCCAGAGCAGACACCCGGGACCAGCCACGACCAGCGCCAGAGCGGCCAGCCAGCGGCACCAGAGAACCGGATCGAGAAGTGGCTGGACAGAGTGCATGGTTTTATTAACTCATCCTGGCGGGCGGGTCTGCTCTAATAATTGTGATCAGGCCACACAGTGTACCGGGTACTCTCACAGGATCCTTCCAACTCAACTCCGTTGAGCGAATTCGACGTACTCGCCGCGGATCTTGGATTTCTGAACCGATGGGCGGGATCAGCGCCCCTCTTCTCCAAAGTCGAAGCCAGTCATCCAGGTGTAATATTCCGAGGTGTGATAAGTCGTCAGCCTCACCTCCGGGATCACGTAGACATCCGGGACGGTGACGGTTCCCTCGCAGAGCAGGTACTCGAACACATCGGCTTGGAAGGTGCCGAACGGCGTGGTGACCGTGTTGTCCATGGCCACGCACAGCAGATCCATGCCGCCGAGATCCCACTACTACCCCACTTCACAATCAGCCGGTGCGAGCAGCCGCCGGGAGTAGTCGCCCGAGTCGGGAATGTTCTGCGTGTACTGGACAAGCCCGTTCGACTCGTTACGCAGCAGCCAGGTGCCCCAGCCGCCCGCTTTCCTGCCCCGGCACCTTCCTCCTCCACGGCGACCTCGATGGTTTTCCCCCCGTAGCTGATGTTGCGTTTAGCGGTGATTTGCCGGGTCATGCTCAGGATGGGGGAACCCGGATCCGTTGTCGACCGGTACTGGTACGACCAGGAATTGCCAACTGCCAGCGACATGATGGTTTCTGGCGAGGTGGGAGTCGGGGTGACGCTGTCTTTCTTGCCGCAGCCAGGGACGACGGCGAGCAGCAGAACCAAGAACACTGTCGGGACAAGAGCGCGCTGAATACGCAGAACGGCGACTTGCATGCCAGTGCTCCCGAGGTTTGGAGTTGGATCGACCCGGTCACTATAGCAGCCAGGCCCGGTGTCTTCCAAGTGGGCGTTCTGTCCTCACCTGGTCTCTACCAACGCCATCGACGCTGTCCCACCACAATCGTCTGGATTTCGGCCTGGCCCCCGTAATCCCGGACATCACGGGACGTCCCTGTACTCCCAGGTACGGAACCGGTGACAGCAACAAACGGATAGACACGTCAAGTCACAGGGATAATGCCAGTTACACAACTCGGTGATTCTGGCACCAAAGCTGCTCAGACAGCACGGATCCACCATGCACC
>JBDRBC010000223.1:0-12883 GCA_043823125.1 bacterium
GGCGGCCCCTGAAAACTTGCAGTGCACGCCGATCTCCACCAGCGAGATCGATCTCGCCTGGAGTGACCAGTCGGCAAACGAGAAGGGTTTCAAGATCTACCGGAACGGCGGCTCGCTGGCTGGGGAGGTCCTGCTGGTCACGGTGGGCAAGAACGAGGACGGTGCGCTGGTCACGGGGCTTGCTGCTGGTGAGACCTATCAGTTCAGTGTCTACGCGTACAATGACGCGGCCGATCGGAAACCAGTGCTACCGGGACCGCTTCGACGCTTTCCCCGACTTCGCCGGCCATTGGTTTGTCGAGTTCCACAGTGACATTTTTGGCCGTGGCGGGGGGCAGCGATCCTGTCGATCAGCAGGTTGTCGTGTCCAATACCGGCGCCGGCGATCTGACCGGCTTGGCCGCCAATATCACCTACACCAGCGGGCAACCCGCCGGCTAGTTGAATGTCGCTCTGACCACCACCACCGCGCCGGCAACCGTGATCCTGGCAACGGCGGCGGCCTCCCTGGCGCCGGGCACCTACTCGGCGAGTGTCGCGGTGACGAGCGCGTGTGTGGCCAACAGTCCCCAGGACATCACCGTGATCTTGACCGTGAGCCCGGACAGCGGCAATCCGGTCATCGGGTTGTCCACGTCCGCGGTGATATTCACCGGCGCGGAAGGCGGCAACGATCCGGCCGCCCAGCAGGTCACGCTAAGCAATAGTGGCAGCGGCACGCTGATCGGGCTCACGCGAAATGTGGCTTACGGTAGCGGACAGCCCGCTGGCTGGCTGTATGCCGGACTGAGTTCCACCACGGCTGTCGACCCTGACGCTGGAGGCCACGGTGGTCTCCCTGGCGCCCGGGACGTACACGGCAACCGTGGCTCTGGCGGCCGCGGGCGCGGCCAACAGTCCCCGGCACATTCAGGTGACCTTCACCGTGTCTCTGCCTCCGGAGGGACCGGCCTTGCAGAATCCTGCGGTTTCGTCCGACGCGGTGGCCCTCACCTGGACCTTCGACTGGCCGGGCGGCCTCGGTTCGAGCAACGACCGCTATCTGCTGGAGGAGTCCACCACCTCGGCCAGTTCGGGATTCACCCAGATCGCCCAGTATGCGTCGCACGATTCGCCGTTCTCGGTGACGCTGGATCAAGCCCCCGGCACGTACTACTACCGCGTGCGGGCGCGCACCAACTTCGGACTGACCGCGTACAGCCAGGTCCGGACCGCCGTGGTGAACGCGGCGACCCGGCAACTCCGGATCATCAACAACGCCAGTAGTGGACAGCTGGCCGATACCGTGGTGCGACTGAAGATCATCCCGGCGGGTTCGTACTATTCGGATGCCGATCTGCTCACCCAGGACAACGGTTGCTGGGACCTGCCCGGCGATAATCTCCCGCCCGGCAGTTCCCAGACCTTCGAGGTGACAGTGGGGGCGGAGTACCTTGTCTTCATCGGGCTGGGAACCTGGGAATGTGACGCCACCGGCTTGAACTGTCCCCTGAGTCGCTGCTGGTGGGAGCGGTACTACTTCACGACCCAATCCTGGGAGAATTTCTATCCCTGGGTCGAGGTGCACGTCACCGGACACGAGAGCGGCGCCTGGGACTGGGAGATCTCCGGTTCGTACTTGAACGGCAACCAGTACCTGACACCGGCCGGCAATTCACCCATCCCCTTCCGGTTCACTCAGAACGACCCCATCGCCGGTAAGAGCGGGATGGACGAGCCAGCGCCCCGGGTGGTGTGCAACGGCAATCGGTAGCACGGGAGAAAGCAGATCACTCATAAACGACGCCGGTCAGTTTCGCTGACCGGCGTTTTCTGGGGTCGAAGCGGCAATGGCGTCACTTGATAAGAGTCAGGCGCTGTGTCTCGACCAGTTCGCCCGCCGTGAGCCGGCAGACGTATAGCCCGGACGGAACCGACTCGCCGTTCTCGCCTTTTGCGGACCACTGCCGAGCATACAAGCCCGCCGACAGCCATTCGTCCAGCAAGGTCTTCACGCGTCGCCCGGCCAGGTCGTACACCTCGAGCCGGACGTGTTCCGACTCCGCCAGCTCGAACCGGATGGTCGTCCGGGGATTGAATGGATTCGGGACGTTGGGCAGCAGCCGGGTGGTCCGGTCCGGCGTGAAGACCGGGGACCCCGGATCGTTGACCACGGCCACCGGCAAGGCCTCGCCGCCCGACGACCAGTCCAGTGTCAGGAGGAATCCCGGACTGAATCCGCCGATATAGACCGGCACGTCAGGGACCGAAGGATTGAGGGCCGGATGGAGGTAGATCTGGGTGGACACTGACGGATCGCTCTGGATAAAACCCATGGTCGCCAGCAGGACCTGTTCCGATCCCGGCAGCAGACTGCCGCTGATGCCTACGGCGAAACAGGGCGGAGTGTCCACGTTGATGGCATTGCCATTCAATGTAAACCAGACCGGATCGCCGCCGCCCGCGGTCTCCACGCAGCACTCCCAGCCCGAGACGCCATACCCGTAGCTCGGATTGATGATGAGCAGGTAGGCCCACACGATCTCGCCGGGAGCCGTGGTCTGGAAGCTGGTGGTCGAGCCGGTTTGGTCGAAGTAGATGCCCAGCACATCCTGTTCGATACGTGGTCCGGTGGCGGTTCCCGGTCGGTTCGAAATGTCGTCTGACGGGAGCACCGCAGCGACGGCCGATTGACCCAGAAGCAGAATCGTCAGAAAAACCCACATCAAGCCTAACATCTGTTCCCCCCCGGGCAGTTGCTTGATCCACGTTGATATCTGATCTCACCATACCAACAAGATTCGTTAAAATCAAATCCCACGGAAAAATTGGGTGGATAGTATCGGATCAGGGTGGTTCATGCTGACCAGGTGCTGGACTGTCACTCCCCACGGTCGAGCACCAGTCGGATCTTCCTGCCCAGCGCTTCGGCGCTGAACGGTTTGGTGAGGAAGCTGGAATCGTCCTCCAGTATGCCGCGGTGGGCGATGATATCCTGAGAATAGCCGGACATGAACAGGACCTTCAGATCCGGGCGCATGACCTGGAGCTTGTGGAACAGTTCCTTGCCGTTCATGCCGGGCATGATGACGTCGGTGAGCAGCACGTCGATATGGTCTTCGTGTCGATGGCAGATGTCCAGAGCGTCTTCCACGGATTCCGAGGCCAGCACCTGATACCCCTGTCCCTCAAGCATCTTCTGGGCCAGGTTCCGCACCATGATCTCGTCCTCTGCCAAGAGGATCGTTTCGGTCCCGGCCAGCACGGGCGGTTCCGTTATTTCATCTTCGAGCCAGTCCAGATCTTCCCCGCGGGGCAGGAAGATGTTGATGGTGGTGCCCGCGTTCGGTTCGGAGTGGATGTTGATGGCGCCGTGGTTCTGCCGGACGATCCCGTAGACGGTGGCCAGACCGAGCCCGGTGCCGTGGCCGGGCTCCTTGGTGGTGAAAAACGGTTCGAAGACCCGTTCCTGGGTGGCCTCGTCCATGCCGCAGCCGGTGTCGCTCACCTGTAGCAGGACGTACTCGCCCGGCTTGATGTCCGGATACGACTGGCACGATTCCTCGTCAAACTGGAAACCCTCGGTGGCGATGAGCAACAGACCACCGTCGGGCATGGCGTCCCGGGCGTTGACCGCCAGATTGATCAGGATCTGGTCGATCTGGTTGGGATCCGCCGTCACGTAGCTAGCGCTGTTGGCTGGCGTGAAACGGAACTCGATGTCCTCGCCGATGAGTCGCACCAGCATCTTCCGGGCGTCCACGACCAGGGCATTCAGGTCCATCAGTCTCGGCGAGATGAGCTGTTTACGGCTGAAGGCGAGGAGCTGCTGGGTGAGGGAAGCGGCGCGCTTGCTCGCCTTGCGGATTTCCTCGACGTTCTCCTGGAGCGGATGCTGCTGCGGCAAGTCGTACGCCATGAGGTCGGAATAGCCGCTGATGGCGGTGAGCAGGTTGTTGAAGTCGTGGGCCAGACCACCGGCCAACCGGCCGATGGCCTCCATCTTCTGGGCCTGACGGAGCTGATCTTCCAGTTCCTGACGCTGCGATTCGGCGCGCCGGCGATCGGTGATGTCGGAAAAAGTGGTGAAGACCTGGAACGGCGCCTTCTCGCCTTTGCGGAACTGTGGCGTGGCGAGGATGTCGAGCCAGCGGTGTTCTTCGAGTTTGGGATTGTAGGTCCCCATGATGGCGGTTGCCGGTTGCCCACTGCGCAGGGCGATCATGGAGGGGTGTTCGTCGCCGGGGAATTCGGTTCCGTCCTCACGCAGGGCGTGCCAGCGGGGATCGCTGGAGGTGCACCCGTTCATCTGATCGAAGGCCATGCCCAGGATGCGTTCCGCCGCCGGATTGGCGGCGGTGATGGCCCCGGTCGCGTTCTGGTAAACGACTCCCCGGGCCATGCTCTCGAACAGGGAGCGGTGTCTGGACTCGCTCTCGCGTAATGCCCGCTCGGCCCGGAGTCGGTTGGTTATATCCAGGAACATGACAGCCATGCGGTTCGGGGAGGTCTGGAAGGCGTAGACCTCGTAGGCCCCGGCGATCTGGTTGGTCTCGTAGTCGACCTGCGCCGTCTGCCACGGGATGCCCTTGGCCGCCGCCTGCCGATAACGGTCCGGGATCTCGGTATCGGCCAGGGGTGGGAAGGCCTGCTCGATGGTCTTGCCGAGAAACTGCGCGTGCTCTACACCGAGGATCTTGTCGGCGGCCGGATTGCTGCCGACGAAGAGCAAGTTGTCCTCGGCGTCCAGCTCGTACATGTGAATTCCCATGGGTGATGACTGGATGATGTTGCGGAACTTTTGCTCCGATTCCTCGAGCGCTCCCTCGACATGGATCAATCCCGAGATGTCGCGAACGATGGTGGAAAAGTACGCCAGCTCGCCTTCCGGCGAATAGTGCGCCATGATCACCTGCGAGACGGGAATCTTGCGGCCGTCCAGGTGCTGTAGCCAGGTCTCGTGGGTGAAGATCCCGTCCCGTATGGTGACAGGAATCGCTGTGTTCGTTATCTCCTCGCCGATACCGGGAGGGTGAAGATCCGTGGTTTTCATCCGGCTCGTATCGGCGGCGGGATTGAGCCCCACGAGCTGTTTGCCCGACCGATTCATGAAAAGGATCTCGCCCGCGGGATTGGCGGTCGCAACCATATCGGGGGTGGATTCGAGAATGGCGATCAAATGCGCTTTTTCCTGCTCGGCCTGTTTGCGTAGGCTGACATCGCGAATGGCGACCATGCGCACCTGACGGCCAGCGTAGTCGATGGTCCGGGCCGAGAGGTCGATGGGGATCTGCTGTCCGTTCTTGCGGATCCCGACTACTTCACGAGTCCCCTCTGTCCTCGAGTTGTACATCTCCTCCATGACCGGACGTGTTTCCGGTGTGAGCAGGTCGAAGAGGCTGATCTGCGCCAGTTCCTCGGGACCGTAGCCCGAGAGCTGAAAAAATGTCTCGTTGGCGTCGATCAACCGGCCGTCCTCATGCAGGAGGATTCCTTCGGAGGTGGCGCCGGAGAGGCTGCGGAGATGGGCCTCACTCTCGCGCAGCGCCTGCTCGACGTTCTTGTGCTCGGTGATGTCGATCACGTTGCCGAGTACCTGGGTCTCTGCTGCCTGCTGAAAGGTCGAGACCAGGATATCGGCCCACAGGGAATCGCCGTCCTGTTTCAGGAGACGCACCGTGAATCGATAAGGTGGTGATTCGCCGGCGATCAGGGAGTCGATTCTGTGAGCGGTGGTTTCGCGGTCGTCGGGAAACACGAGGTCCAGAAACGGCTTGCCCAGGCACTGCGCCGGCTTGCCGGGTTCATGGCCCAGCATTTCCAGCAGACGCGGGTTGCAGTAGCTGAGGCACCCGCCGGAATGGATAAATATCCCCGTGAGGGAGTGGCTGCAGATTGCTTGATGTACGCTGGGGCTTGTATTCGACATGGACGGATTGTAGTTCAAACAGTGGTGGAAGGCCACCATAACCGCTGGTCAGTGGAGTCAGAATTCGATCTGTTCGCCAGCTTCGATCCGGGCGCGGAGATACTCCCGGTATCGTTTCTCGTTCTCGCGCCAGCCGATGATTCCGAACACGACACCAGCCACGGCCGCCACGAGCAGATTCCCGCGCAGCTCGCCCACCAGACGGACCCAGTCCCGCCCCACCACGAAGTAGTCGAACAGGGTGATGACCAGGAATACCCCGAGCACCCTGGGGATGCAGTACACACCGATACCCCAGCGCCGTTTTTTCTCCCACGGCTGTACCTGGATCGTGTTCACGAGGCTGCTCCTTTTCTGGTTTCAATAACTGAAAAACTCCAGGGGAGCGCAACCAGAAGTCAGACTGGAATTGACTGGAGAAAAATCCCCTATCCGGTGGGCGATTGGTGTATGATCTTGGCCAGCCTATGCTTGCGCTGATCTGACGACGGCCTGAAGATTCAGGTAGTGGGCTTTTGCGCGATAAATCGCTGATGAGGTGAGGTTACGCAAAATCGAGGAACATCTTTTGTCGTAGTCGAGGCACTTGCCGTTGAAAGGTCCACACGACCATGAGTATCCAGATCCAGCCCAAGCGAATTCGTTTGGAAGCCTGTGCGCGTTGCCAGCTTGGTTGTCCTTCCTGTCCCAATGCCAACAAGAAAACCCTGTCCACCCTGGGCAACGGGCATCTCGATCCCGAGAATTTCCGGACTCTGCTGGCCAAGAGTCCTTTCGTTCGTGAGGTCGAGCTGGCGAACTGTGGGGAGATCTTTCTCAATCCGGAACTGAGCGCCATCATCAAGGATGCGTTCCATCACGGCGTGACCCTCACGGCCAACAGTGGAACGAACTTCAATCACGTCGACGAGGCCGTACTCGAGGAGATGGTGAGGAGCAAGTTTCGCAGCATCACCTGCTCCATCGACGGTGCGACCCAGGAGGTATACAGCAGTTACCGGCGCCGCGGAAATCTCGAGGTGGTGCTCGATAACATCCGGAAGCTGAACGCCTACAAGGCGAAGCACGGTTCGAAGCTTCCACTACTGACCTGGCAGTTCGTCGTCTTCGGGCACAACGAGCACGAGATCAGCGCCGCCAGGAACATGGCGGAGGAATTGGGCATGGCGTTCCGGTTAAAAGTCGCCTGGGACGATGGCTTCTCGCCCGTCCAGGATCGGGATCTGGTGGAGGAGGAGCACTGGCGAAACGCGTCCGCGCGGCCGGAGGACCAGGAGAACGACCCGGATCGCAGCATGCGAGTTTTCTGCCACCAGCTCTGGGAAGATCCGCAAATCAACTGGGACGGCCGGGTGCTCGGCTGTTGCTGCAACCACTGGGGCAATTTCGGCGCCAACGCCTTCGAGGAAGGCGTGCTCTCGGCAGTGAACAGTGAAAGAATGATGTACGCGCGGGAAATGCTCTTCGGCCTGGTCATCCCCCAGAACGGAATCCCGTGTACTACCTGCTCCGCATACAAGTACATGCAACAGACGGGGGACTGGTTGCAACGGGGCGTCAAACGCGCCCTCTATCGTACCGCCCGGTACATCTATCGCGATCTCGGCGCGGATCAACTGGTCCAGCGTTCGCGCCGGGCCCTGTCGTTCGGTCGCGATTCCTGATCCGAGTCATGAATAATCCAGGTTAGGGACGAAAGGAACCAGAATGGTCTTTTTCGGCCGCCAGGGAGTGACCTCGACCACGAACTGCGGTGAGTTCTGCTGTCCTCGATGTGGTCAGGGCAAGCTGTATATGTTGAAACGGGTCCGTCGTTTTTTCACCCTGTTCTTCATGCCCCTCATTCCGCTGGAGCATCTCGGCGATTTCGTCGAATGTCAGCACTGCCAGGGCACGTTCAGCCCCGAGGTCCTCGACCTCGATCCCGAACGGCAACAAGCCGAACTCAAGGCCGAGTATGAAAAAGCCATCTTGCGCGTCATGGTGGGCATCATGCTGGCCGACGACCGGGTCGACGACCAAGAAGTGACTGCGATCCAGACTCTCTACCAGGAATTCGTGGGCCGCGATCTGGGTGAGGCCGACGTGCTGGAGGAGATCGCCATCACCGAGGCGACCCGGGAACCCATTCCGGCTCGGGTGGCCACGTTCACGCATCTGCTCAACGATTATGGCAAGGAGATGGTGATCAAGGCGGCGCTCACGGTCGCCGCCGCGGACGGGGTCTTCCAGGCTGAAGAGCAAAGACTCGTCCAGCAGGTGGCGCAGGCCCTGGACATGACGCCGGCGCACTTTCAGGGGGTGCTGGCCGGCTTCCTCAAGCGGCAAGGGGAGCGGTGACCTACGGGCTGAACCGCACCGGTCCCGCCCAATCGATATGGAGCCGCGCCAGGATATCACTCACCGCCAACGACGCCTGCTCCTGGTCGGGGAAACTGCCGACGTAGACCCGGTACCAGGTTCCCTTGCCGGCGACATCCTGTTTCCGCCAGACCGCCTGGATGTCCAGTTTCTGGAGGTCTCGCACCGCTTCCTCTGCCGACGGCTGGCTGGAGAGGGAGTAGAGGTGCAACGCCCAGCCGTCCTGGCCCACGGGTTTCTGGTAAACGCCAGCGACCGGGGTCGGGGTGGGTGTCGGCGTTGATTCCGCCTGGTCGTCGTCGTCCTGCTTGATCTCTCTTCTGTTTTCCGGACCGGGGTCATGAATGACGGTGATCTCCGCCCGCCGGTTGACCATACGACCTTCAGGCAGGTCGTTGTCCATCAACGGTACATCGGTGCCGTGTCCCTGGCAGGTGATCCTGGATTCTGGAATGCCGTGGCGCTCCAGGTACGCGACCACGCCATCGGCCCGGCGCTCGGAGAGTGTCCGGTTGTATTCCGGAAGTCCGATCGTGTCGGCGTGTCCGTCGATATGGACCATCGAATTGGGCAGGCTGTTCAGCCGTTGCACGATCCGGTCGAGTTCTTCGCGGAGCTGACCTGAATTCAGATCCAGATCGGCATTGTTGAATTGGAACAGGATGAGCCGGGTTCTCTCGATGTTTTGCGTGATCGGTCCGGTGACGACCTCCGACTGCTTCACGTACAGTGATTTCCAGTCCGATTCGAACGTCTGGCCGGCCTCGTCCCGCAGGATCAATTGGTACCGGTATTCCGAGCCGACCCCCACCGTTTCCCCGTCGAAGTTTCGCCAGTCCCAGCGCAGCGGTTCCGCGGGGAGTCCGACGCCTTGCAGCACTCGGAACAGATTGCTTTCCTGATCGACGATCATGATTTCCCATTCCGTGAGCCCGGCCTCTGCGACCACATCGTGGGCCTGGAATTCGCACTCCTTGTCGGTGGTGACGATGTCCACGGTCTCGGTCACGATGGGTTCGAGAATCTGCTCGGACCAGGTATCCGTGGTGATCTCGACCCGTTGATTCTCCTCGCGGCCGCGTATGTCCTGCTGACTGGCCGGTGCGGGTGGAAGGTTCCTGGCCTCCGCCAGGATCTGGGCCGGGGCGACACCGCAGATCTCGATCAGGTAGTCACGTACCGCTTCGGCGCGCTGGCGGGACAGGGTCAGGTTGCCGGCTTCCGAGCCCCAGTCCGAGTTACAGCCGGTGATCGTTATCTGCATGTCCGGGTTCTTCATGAGCCGCTGGGCGATGACATTCAACGTGTTCCGATATTGATCGGGAATCTCGGACGAAGACTCGTCGAAGAAGACCCGATCTTCCCGCGGATCGAGCGGCGCATTGAGGAACTCGTAACGGATGGGATCGAGCCCGTATTTATCCTTTTCGAAGAAGATGTAGGGGATCAGTGGATTCTGACTCTTGATCTCGACGTATTTCGTGACCTCGAAGGTATCCGGCGCGGCGGTCACTTCGCCGGAGAGCCGCGGCGCCTGAACTTCCAGGGTCACCAGGCAACTCCGCTCCTTGCCGTCGGCCGTGCCGTACACTTCGTACTGGTACGTTCCCGGTCGACAGGCGGTGACGGGAGTCAGGACCAGCTCGGCAACCGACTTCTCGTCGATGACGAGGGGATCGAGCGAGGCGCAGATACATGTTCCCGGGCTGGGCAGACGAAGCTGGATGTCCTGATACGGTTCTCCGCTCTGGTCGCAGGAAATGGTGTAGTGCGCATCCTGGCCGAGGTTCACCACGCGGTTCCTCGGGTGGGCCCGCAGCTCGAAATCCCAGTAGTGGGGGGCGTAGCTGACCAGGAACTGGTGAGTGCCGTTGGAGATGTCGTTCAGATTCGAGAGGGGATACAGGTATTCGTAATCGAAGCGGATGGCATGGGTCGGCTTGTCCAGAACATACGCTGCGCCGAACCGGAAGTCCTCCTGATCTTCATCACCGAAACCGTAGAATCCCCGGAGCATGACACTCTGATCGAGAAACCAGCGTTCCAGGCCGAGATCCCAGCTAGACAGTCCGTCGCTGACGGAAAGGCCCAGCATGGGGCTGCCGAATGATAGTTCGGCCATGGCGCCGGCGTTGACCCGGGAAGGCAGGGAATAGCTATCGTCCAGCGCGATATTTGGCGCATTGAGGTGGGTGGCCGCCAGACCGATGTAGACGGGTCCGAAGGGATTGGCGATGGCGCCGACGCCCGTGTCCAGGCTGCTCTTGGAAGTGCCGTTGGCGAACAGAGGGTCATTGAGAGCACTAGATGAGAAGTTACTCTTTCGATACGACGTGGTGAGCATACCGACATCGAACCCCAGTTGAAGACGGTCGCGCAGCAGAGATCGACCGAAAGCTAGCCGATACTGTCCCTGCCGGTAAACATCCGAGGAGAAGTACTGCACGTTCAGTCCGATCGAGCCAAGTGGACGGACCGGCAGGGCGAAGGATAAAAGCCCGCTCGACAGGCGATCAGCAGCAACGCCGGCGTGAAAACGGTTGTACCCGGCGACGGCGTGAACGGTCTCACGCAGGCCCATCGCTGCTGGTGAAAGCAGGTAGACACGCGGATCTCTGATGTTGCTGACGTTGGCGTCGAATCCCTGCGACCAAGCCGAAGTCGGAATGACCAGAAGACAAAGCATCAGTAGAAGTCGTCGCATCATTGGTATCGCTCCGTGACTGAACGCGCAGTTATTACCGAGCGAGCACTACCGTGCCGCTGGCAAGTTCCTTGGAACCGTCCTTGAGAATATAGAGATAGACTCCAGGTGGTTGTATGACATTGAAATCATCGATGCCGGTCCACGTGAGACTGACTCCATCCCATGTGGGAGTGTAGCGTACCTGTCTCCCGTCCATGTGGAAGAGTTGCAATGTGGGAACAATGTCACCATATCCTGAAATGGTGAAGGTCAGGTTGTCGTTGGCACCATCGTTATTGGGTGTAAATGGATTCGGGTCAACAACTATCCGACCTTCAATAACAACCACAGCCGTGTCATATCGAGTTCTCGCTCGGTTGGTGGCGGAAACATCGAATATGTACTGATCCGCTGCCACGTTATTGTCGCTGTCGATAGTGATGGTCGCCGTGAGAGGGTACTCGATGCTTGTTCGGTCGAGAGATGGGTAGAATCCCAGATGGCTAGAGGTGATGTCGAGATAGACTATACCATAAAAGCAGACATCAGGATCGATGGATACCGTAAAGGTAGTTACATCGCCCGGCGAGATGGTGCGGGTTGGAGGATCCACGGTAATACGGAAATCACAGTCATCATAGCATTCGGGGACAGTGATGGAGACGATTGTCGAGGTGCTGTCATCGGGATTGTCCGACCAGATCGAGACGTTCATATCAAGAATCGTGTCCTCGGTAAGGTACGCTGCCTCGACCTGCCAGGCGGCCGTGCCGATGGAACCAGTTGTCAAGGTGTCTGCCACCAATTGTTGACTCGCAGCGGAAGTGGAGGTAAGAGCCAGACCGTCCGGGAGTGTCAGTTCAGCCCATACATTGGCGGCGTCTGTCATGCCGGTGTTCACGACGAGTGCAATCACGTCGAACTCGCGCGGGATAAGCTCATCATCGATGCAATAAATCGGTGATGGTTGGGGAACATTCAGCGCCAGATCGCCTTCAGCGGCAATATTGGGAGCGCCGAGGCCATAGTATGTTGAATAATTGGTTTGTTCACCGGGTTGAAGAGTGGTGGCGTTCCAGCGCAAGATAACAGCACAATCATCAGTGATACTGCCCGCAGGGGTGTAGTTCCAGTCGACAGTGATCAGATTGTTTCGGTTGCCAAGTATGAATACATCTGGAGGCACGGCGTATCCGCCGATGAGGGTGCCCTGGGCGACGGTGAGAGGATCATCCGGCGTTTCCTCGTAAGCCTGATAATACGTCGGTATGGGATCGTCAAAACCCAGCCCCCAACCATACTCCCGGTCCATGTAGCCTGACGCGGTGGCGAGCGGTGGCGCGTCTGTTTTGGTGACGTAGATGTCCATGAACAACAGGATCCCCACACTGTGGGGTGACGAATCGTTGTTGGTTGCGACATACTCAATGAATATTGCGCCGCTGTCGTCACTGAACAGCACGGGGGTAAGCCGTTGTTCTATGGAGACACCGGACTGTGTCCATACGCAGGATATGGTCGTGTCGGGCACGGATTCATATGGCAGCGTTGTTAATTGTAGCTCCTGTACTGGGAGTGGGACATAGGTAGTGTGTGTGGTGTAATAATATCCATCAATCCAGGCATTGATGTGGGTCATTGAGGATCCATTGGGCTGAACGAACAGAAGTGATCGCCCGTCGTACGCGAGGATGTTAAATGCACCTGGGCGAAATATTTCATCGACAAGGATCCGTACGATACTGTTGCTCACATCAGCCTTCTCCCCAGAGGCCAGGAACATATCGGCAGATTCCGGGTTTTCCTGCTCGGCCACTGCCTGACAGAGCGGCAACAGCACAAGACTGCTCACGATGATTGCCGCGACTAGCTGTCGCATAGAATAACCTCCGTCGTCGGATGACACTGTCGTGGAGTCTTGCTGGTTA
>JBDRBC010000224.1:0-2664 GCA_043823125.1 bacterium
CCACGGCCGCCGCAATGACAAGGTCACCTATCCGCCGCACGACTATGCCCCCCGCATCGGTTAGCGCCGCCTGGTATTCGCCGCCGAAGTCCACGTTGACCACGACCTCTCCGGACACCTCCACCCGCTGCGTCTCGGGGCACTCGGGGCACGCCTCGCACGCCGGGCACTCGGGGATAGGGTGGGCTGCCCAGCCGGCGACGAAGGCGATGACAGCCAAGAGGGCGGCGAGGATTGCGAGGGCGGGGGTCTTCATGCGACCATGACCTCCTCGGCCGCCCGCATGGCCCCCTCAGCCGTCGGGTGTCGGCCCGTGGTCACCCGGTCACCGTTCGACGCCCACCACTCCCAGGCGTCGCCCGACGGCCAGACCCGCCCGCCGTGGTCGTGGTCGCCGCAGCTATACTCGTCGAAGCCGTCTTGGTACCACGTCATGGCTTTGTTGTCCCACAGAAAGAGAAAGGCAACCCACGAAACACCCAGCCACCCCGACCGCCAGGAAAGCGGAGGAGAACCCGACGGTCGGGGGACCAGGCGGACACAGCCGGGCGTTGGGGAGAGGAACGCCCACAGCAGGCCGTGTCTCGTGCGGTCAGGCGGCATGGGCCGACCCACACAACGGGGGAAGGGACTGCCATACATGTCAGTGATACCGGTCCGGTTCAACCTTGCATCGCGTAAGGCCTGCATCGAGAGGAGGACGATGATTGCGACGATGGGTCTGTTTCCTTCGCCCGTGGTTGCGGTCTTCAGCGCCGGCATTTCCTGCCTCCTTCAGTCCTCAGGTGCCCCAAGATCCGGATTTGGCCACCAAGAATCGCAGCAAACTCGCACCTGTGTTGGTCTTCGGCACCTTCGGCACCTGTGTTGTTGAGGTGCCGGACCAGCACAGCCTTGCAAGACAAGACTTCGCGGCACCTGGGGCACGTTCGGCACCTATTTCCGTGCGCGGGGGAAAAACGACATTTTTTTTTGACGTTCTCCCTACATACCGCATTTGATTTGGTGACGATCCGTTATTAAATTCGCGATTCTCCCCCAGAGAGTATATAGTAGTGCCGAATGTGCCCCAGGTGCCGCACATCCTTACCCTGCATGGGTTTCCGCTTCGGCACCTATCGTTCCAAGGTGCCGCGACGTGCCGCGAAAGGTGCCGGCGGGCAGTTCTCACCAGATCGTCTCCTGTTTGGCGTCAGGACGGACAGGCGGCTTTTCTTCATTCTCCTCCGCGAGCCGGTACTGCCATCGCTTGCTGGCGCGCTCTATCTCTGCCAGGATGGTCTTCCCGTCGAACTGTCGGTCTCTCATGCCCTTGAGGGCCTTGCCCAACCTCGTCTGCTGCGAGCGTGGGGTCTTGTCCTGGATGACTTTGCCGAGCAGGTCCTGGTCCTGGCAGAGCTCCAGCAGATCCTTGACCCGGGCCCATCGGTTGCCGAACTTCGCCCACCATGCGGCCACCAACTCTCGCCAGATGGAAGTCTCGTCGTCAGCCATCTCGTAAAGTTGGGATTGATTCTCCAGCAGCCCGGGCACTCTGGCAACGTCCAGGATCCCACCGATGACCCCTGCCCAGGCGTTGAAGCCTCCATGAATGATGTTCAGCCTGCGACAACCCCCAACAACCCAAGCTCGGATGATCGTGAACACGTGGCCAAGGATCTCCGCCCGGTGCTCCATGACCCACTCGAGTCGTTTCGGATTGGCGAATTTCCGAGTCTCCGGGCACTCCATCTTGGGGTTGATGCGGATACGTACAGTTCGGCGAGCCACCTCCCTGGACAGCGTCGGGTTGTTTGCCGTTGCGCACCACAGCACCTGGTTAGGAAACACAACCGTCTGGGTAACACCCAGAATACGACATTCCCACTCAGTAGTAGTGAGAACTTCAGCCAGCACCGAGCTGTCGATGCCTGTGGCTATGTTGTCGAGGCGGATGATGGTGGGGGCCCGGAGAAGCACCGCTGCCAAGGTCTTGGTGTTCTCTTCCTCGTTCATTGTGATGCGAGTGGTTGATCCCCTTTCGCCTGTGACCAAAACGTTGATGATCTCGGTCAGATACGTTTTGCCAGATCCTGGTGTTGGGGCCTCACAAAGATGGAGAGGCGTACATCCATCGATCATCCGCCTGACAAAGGGCAGGACGATGGCCGCCAGGGCATGCGCTCTGTCCGGGTCGCCGGCGAAGGGGAATTCGCCGAGGACGTGGTCGAAGAGGTACGCCACCGCGGTATCGACCTCCTCCTGCAGGGGCACATCCGGTATCGTCGGGAGATCGAACCCGGGGGGGCGGTGATACCAAAGCCGTGCCCCTGGGTGGTACCCCGGGCGGGCAACCAGTCGACCGGCCTCGTCGAACACCGGCGATGCCACGATGGCATCGAGCTCGGGGAGGTCGGGCACAGGATCCGCCACCAGCACGCCGGCGAGAGCGTCCGGAGGCAGGCAGTCCACCTTGACCGTCTCGTCGCCTACGCCAGCGTAGCGGTACCAGCGTGCGACGGATGCCAGCCGACCGAGCATCCACTTCTCGGTCACCTGACGTAGTTTCGGCGCTCGGCGTCCGCCGCCCGCAAGGTGCACCAGGACGCCGTCGCGGCAGAAAAGGACCGGCGGGTTGTTGGCCTCCTGAAGACCCCGCCACGCATCGTCACGAATATCCCTAAG
>JBDRBC010000225.1:0-2910 GCA_043823125.1 bacterium
GCTCCGGTGTACCCGGGTACACTCCCGCCAGGTCAGAGAAATAGACCCGTAATCCACAATCCCAACGCCACCACGGCGCAGCCGATCTGCAGCGGTACGGCGATTCGCATCTCTTGCAGCACCCCCGACAGGGAGGTGTAGTTCGAGGCGCCGGGGAAATTCATGCCGACGAAACTGGTGGCTGCGGGCACGAAGACCAGCCACGCACTCAAGGTGGCCCAGTTGGCGAACAGGTGCGGAGTGCCTGCGGCGCTGTCGATCAGAAACAGCACCAGACCGGCAAGGCCGCCAATCCAGGCGCCCTTGAGGGCGAACGGTCGACCGGGCAACCACGGCAGCAACGCCGGCACCAGGATCATGCCGGCCAGTGCGCCGCTCCATAACAACGCCACGCTGGTCAGACCGTGGCTCCAGAATCGCGCCAACACGTAACCGTCCCGGCCCAGGCCCGACAGTACGAGGAGGCCGATGGCGCCCAGCAAGGCGAACCGCAAATAGCCGGCGATCTCCACGGGCACGAGCACCATCCGATCCCTGAACGGGAATCGCACCCGGCGCATCTCGGGGGTGGCCCGGAGACCGGCGTCGAGATAGGCGGGCAGGTCCTCGGCCTGCACCGGGCCGTACTTCACCCGGAAGCCGCTCTGTTGCTTGACCAGGTGGGCGCTGACTCCGGTGGCGCCGAGTTGCGGGACGATGAGCCGCTTGTGAGACACGATCTCGGCCAGCCGTGTTTGTCTTATCCGGTTCACCAGTTCCGTCGTGCCGAACGTCCCTTTGCCGGCGGCGCACCAGACATTCACCCCACGGGTGTCGAGGACCAGGATCCAGAGATCCCGCCCGGCCAGTTGCGAGCGCAGGCGATCGAGGCTCAGCTTGTAGTTGGCCGACACGAGCAGTGGCGATTCAGGGGTCGGATCACCGACGCAGTACAGGCCCGGGGTGACCAGATAGGCCATGCGACCGATACCCCACCGCACCCGCCAGGCGCCTAGCCGGTCGGCCCAGCCCAGACTCGTGCTGACCCGGGGGATCGGTCCGATGGCTGTTTCGACACTGCCATCGATGTAGTGTCCGGTGCGCGGCGGTGGCGCCGGTAGAGAAGCTGGTGTCTCGACTGGCAACGACGACAGGAGCTGGGTGACCGGCTTCTTGTTCTCGTCGTCGCCCGAACATCCACACGGGTCAGGGCCGCAGCGGTTGGTATCTGTCATGATTTTTCCTTACCTCACCGGGCAGGAGTTCGCCTTGCCCGGCGTTCGGCCGACTTCCTTGCCGCAGCGGGTTTCTCCACCGCAACAGCGGACATATACCTGTAAGAGGTTCAGTTCCGTTGGCTCGCCCAGCACGAGATCGCTTTCGCCATCTTTCTTGATCGCTAAAACCGCCGGCAAGCTGGGCACGTTGAACAGCACCACGGCGGGCATGAGACGGGGGTCGTCAGGCAGCAGAATCCGGGTATCCACGGCCACTCCCTCGGCGGCGATTCGTTGCCGCGCCCCGGATACCTGGGTCGAGAGCAGGGAGTCCGGGCCGGCGTCACTATTCGCGATGATCACGAAGACGAAGTCCTGGTCCTCCAGCAGGCTCGTGATCAGTTCGGTCCTGGCATCGCTGGTCGTCTCGAGGACTGGTTGAGCAGTCGCCTCACCCAACCCCGCGCTCACGACCGCCAGGGCGACGACAACTCCCGACACGATGTGTTGCGTGCGTGACCACCCAACGTGTTTGGTTCTCTGCATTCTTTCGCTCCTCATGTCTTCACGTTCTCACGGGACGGTATCTGCAGCGCATCGTCCACTGCCCCAGTGCAACAGCCACTGAAAAATCCGGCCAGCGCCGACAGGATTTCCGCTGGAATCCAGCACTCGATCTTCTGGCCGCGACGTTGCATCTCGATGAGGCCGGCCCGGTGCAGCTCCTTGATGTGATGGGAGATGGTGGACGGCGCCAGGCCGAGGTTGGCCCCGAGTTCGCCGACGCAGGCGCGCGCGCCTTCCACGTCACAGGCGACGCCAGGCGCACAGCACGACACCAGCCGGAGAAAGATCTTCAAACGGCCTGGATTGGCCAGCGCCTTAAAAAGCGCGGCATACTGCTCGATGGATGCAATTCGATTATTCGACATGTATCGAAATATAATGCTGTTCCAGAATCTGGCAAGAGGAAATCAGCCGCGGCCCTGCCCGGGACTACTTGGCCAGAATGATCTTCCGGGACTGGTGCACCCCATCCGCCTGGAGATTCACGAAGTACACCCCCGACGGGGCCTGCTGGCCGTCCAGACCGATGCCGTCCCAGCGGAACTCGTGGTATCCCGCGGACCACTGCCCGTCGGCGAGGGGGGCCACCAGCCGACCTTGCAGGTCGTACACCGCCAGTCGCATGGGTCCGGCGCTGGGCAAAAACAGGGTCAGACTCGTGGACGGATTGAACGGGTTGGGTACGTTGGCGCCGAGCCAGGCACCGAGCGGCACGTCACTGTCATCGCCGGAAACCGGCGTGGCATCCACCATCACGGTGACACTCTTGGTGGAGTTGTCCATCACATCGGCGGTGACATAATATACCGGCACCGGTCCGGTCAGATCCGACTGCGTCAAATTGCCGCCATTGACATCCACGGCCGTGGTGCCGGCCGGCATGACGAACTTCAGCAACGTGTGCTGGAACCGCTCGTTCTGGTTGTTGATGACCTGTGCGGTCACGCTGTCGTGATTGCCGTCATTGGCGGGGGTCCAGGTGACCCGCAGATTCTGTCCACTGTAACCGGCCTCCATGGTGGGACGCGGTTGCAAGCTGCTCCCGGAAACCCGCACCAGGCGGTAGGCGCGTTCCCCGTCGCAGGTGTTGTTGGTGCTCAGGTCGTACGGCGTGCTGCTCAGGCTCCCGTCATCGGAATGGATGTGG
>JBDRBC010000226.1:0-2399 GCA_043823125.1 bacterium
CCCGACTTTCGCACTTCAGAGCCGTTTTGCCGGGTGAGTCGGGCATAAATCTTTTGCCTGCAATCCGGAAATCTGAAAACCGCTGTGGTGAAGACCTACCCTCTTCCCCTCCGCCGGTTTTTCTGGCATTCTGCAGCTTCGATGTTTTTGCGCGCCACCAACCGCAAGAAGGATGGCAAGGACCACCGCTACTTCAGCGTGGTGGAGAACCGGCGGCTGTCTTCCGGTAAGACGGCGCAACGCACGGTGCTGTACCTGGGTGAAGTCAACGACAAGCAGGAAACGGCCTGGCGCAAGACCCTGGAAGTTTTCGACGAGCAGCAGCACCGCTCGCGCACCTTGAGCCTGTTCCCCGAGGATCGCGAGATTCCCGAAGATGCCGTCGACAGCCTACAGGTGAGACTGAGCGGGCTGGAACTGCGACGGCCGCGCATGTTCGGCAACTGCTGGCTGGCTTGTGAAATCTGGCGCCAACTGGGGCTGGACGAGTTCTGGCAGCGGCGCTTGCCGGACGGCCGCGAGGCCGTAAGTTGGGAGAAGGTGCTGGAGTTACTGGTCGTCAATCACCTGCTGGATCCGGCCAGCGAGTTCCGCGTGCACCGGCAGTGGTTCCTGTCCACCGCCATGGACGAGTTGCTGAACGTCGATTACGTGGTCGCGGAAAAGGACCGGCTGTACCGTTGCCTGGACCGGGTGCTGGAGCACAAGCAGGATCTGTTCGTGTGGTTGCGAGGGAAGTGGGCTGATCTGTTTCAGGCCGACTTCGAGGTGCTGCTCTACGATTTGACGAGCACGTATTTCGAAGGCGCCATGGAAGAGAACCCCAAGGCCAGGCGCGGCTACAGCCGCGACGGCCGGCCGGATTGCTTGCAGGTGGTCGTGGCGCTGGTGGTCACCACCGATGGCTTCCCTCTGGCCTATGAAGTCATGGACGGCAACACCACCGATTGCACCACGCTGCGAGGGTTCCTCGACAAAATTGAGAGGACCTACGGGAAGGCGAAGCGCATGTGGGTCATGGACCGGGGCATCCCGACCGAAGCAATTCTGGCCGAGATGCGCGACCCGGCGCGCCAGGTCTACTATCTGGTGGGGACGGCGAAGAGCAAGATCAAGCAGCATGAGAAGAAGTGGCTCGACCTGCCCTGGCAGAAGGTCCGCGACTCGGTGGAGGTGAAACTGTTCGAACAGGACGACGAGCTGTACGTGCTGGCCAAGAGCGAGGGCCGCCAAGCCAAGGAGGTGGCCATGCGGCGGAAGCGGCTGGCGCGGTTGCTGCGCAAACTGCGCGCCATGCGCCGCAGCCTGCCGGCGCGCGATCAGTTGCTGTTACGCATCGGCGCCGCCAAGGCCGAAGCGGGCCGCGCCTTCGGCTTCGTGAAGGTCCAGATGCCGGAGGCTCGCCAGCCGGTGACGCGCGAGTCTTTCCAATTCCGCGTAGACAAGGCCAAGCTCCAAGAGGCCGAACTGCGTGATGGACACTATCTGCTTCGCTCCAACCTCGCCGGCGGCGATCCCACCGTGCTGTGGTCGCGCTACGTGCAGTTGACGCAGATCGAATCTGTTTTCCGAAGTCTGAAAAGCGAGCTCGGGATCCGGCCGATCCGCCATCAACTGGAGCATCGCGCCGACGCCCACATCCTGATCGCCTTCCTCGCCTACTGTCTTCAGGTGACGCTGAAGAACCGGCTGATGATGCATGCGCCGGGGCTGACGCCCTCAGCCGTGATGGAGGCGCTGGCGACGATTCAAATGATCGACGTCCACATCCCGACCGTGGATGGACGCTGGTTGATTCTCCCCCGCTACACGCAGCCGGAAGCAGAAACCCGCCTCGTCCTCCACAAGCTCAAGCTCGCCCTGCCCGCGCAGCCGCCCCCGCGCATAACCGCGGACCCTGCCGTCAGAGCCGACGCGGCGGCTCGTCGGCAGCCCTGATTTGTGGTGAAGACCTTTCGATAGCCTGTGCTGATTCTTCGGGACTTAGGTGACACTGTGGCCTCGAAGTGCGAAAGTTCGGCTAGCTTGGGCCGCACCGGTTCCCGCCCGAGTTCCTCCATCTTGGGGATGATCCCGGAAGTGGAGAGCGTGATCCGCCGCGGGGAAAGCCCCACGCCGGCGTCGTCGGTGAGCAGCCGCGTGGCCTTGATCACGTTCGGCAGGTTCAGCAGAGGCTCGCCCATGCCCATCATAACCACGTTGACCCGGCGGTCCGGGGGCGCGAGAGCGTTGTCGCGCGCCACCGAGAGCACCTGTCCCACGATTTCACCGGCGGTCAGGTTCCGCTCCAAGCCCATCAGCGCGGTCATACAGAACTTGCAGTCAACCGGGCAGCCGACCTGCGTGGAAATGCAGATCGTGTCGCGCGCCTCCTCCGGCATCAGGACCGCTTCCACGGT
>JBDRBC010000227.1:0-5302 GCA_043823125.1 bacterium
AGTCGGATGTCGCCGTCGTCCACGTCGATGGTGAAGGAAGCCGAAGTGCCGTCCTCGACAATCACTGTGATATCGCCGTCCTCCGATTCGGCGTGAAGGTCCAGGTCCGCGGTCTGGCGCAGTTCGATTTCGATGTCGCCATCGGAGGCGCTCACCTCCATCTCTTCCGCCAGGGTGTTCTTCACGATGATCTCGCCGTCCTCGGTGCCGAGTGTGAAGTTCCCCTCCGAATCCTCGATCTCGATGTCGCCGTCTTCAGCCACCACCCGGCAGTTGTCGCTGGACAGGTCGCTGATCTCCACCTCGCCGTCCTCCAGGTCCACGTCGAGGTCGCCCGATAGTCCCTGGATCAGCAGGTCGCCGTCCTCGAGGGAAATGCTCGTGATCTTGTTGCGGACATCCACCAGCTCGATGTTGCCGTCGTCGAGCTGACACTCGATGTCGCCGCGCCAGTCCTCGATCTCCACGTCGCCGTCATCGCCGTTCAGATCCAGCACGAGATATTCCGGCGCCCGGATGATGTAGATGTACTCGTGCTCGTTCCAGCTCAGGGAGCCGATGGTGACGCCGCCCTCTTCACGACCGACCACGTGCACGGTCCGCCCGTCCTGATCGAACTCCACCTCGAACGACGGGCTGCGGCCGAAGCCGATCTTCTTGACGGTGGCCCGGTATCGCACCTGCACGTCCAGCACGTCCTGATCCCATGGCGTGATGGTCACGTCACCGTCGCCGTGGACGAGGTGCAACCGGTGACCCGGCTCGACGTCGAATTCCTCGTGGTAATCCTTCTCGATGTCCTCGCCCAGCGCCACGGACGCCAGCAGCAGCAGCGCGGCGGAAATCAACAACACACCGGAATGTCGTCGCATGTTCTAACCCCCCAAAGAAGGTGGAAAAGTACAGATCAGATGACCCGCAAAGATGGCAATGTTCGAGTAGGCCCCATAAAGACGTACGCTCACACCCGAAGGTTGCATGGCCACCGTCACCCCGACAAACCGAGTTTCCCGACCACCAGCTCCAGCTCTCGACATGATTCTTTGTGGCAAAGCCCCCGCATATTTCCACCACTGCGCAGCGACCGTGACCCGGTCGAGAGTGTCTGGCTCCGTGGTGGGGCATCCGGGCGCTGAAGGAGCCAGGACGGCGATCAGCGCTCCGGTATAAGCGCGCCGGCAACAGGAGGTTGCCGGCAAGCGGCCCCAACCACGGAGCCAGACACTCTCGACCGGGTCACGGAGCGGCCCAAGTAGGCGGACGGAATAAACGAGCCGGGCTCCCAAAGAACCCGGCTCAACAAACAGGGACGGCAGTAACCAGAAAACCCTCTACCAGTCGAAGTGAATGATCTCAACCTCTTGCCATTCGACATAAACAGGATCCCGATCCCCCTCGGTAAAGATCAATACGCCGTCGTTGTTGTCGCTCACGTCCTGGCTATCCTCCAGGGTGAGCCGCTCGCCGTTGCGCAAGACGACACTGCTCTCGTCGTACCCGTCGGGCGCGATGGAGGCCACGGTGTTGAACGGGATGTCGAACTCCACGTCACGGTACGAGCCGTTGAGGATCTCCCAGCCCTCGGCCTCGTCCAGATCCACCACGATGCGGCCGGTGTACCGTTCGCCGTCGCGATCGGTGACGGTCCCCTGGAGGGGGCCGTTATCCTTGTACTCGTCATAACCGCGGCCGCTGCCGCGGACCTCCGAGAAGACGATCCGGTCGAAGGCGTCCCAGCTCACGGTCACGCGGCCGTAGCGCGGGTCCTCCACCATGATGCCCCGGTTTTCGTCGTTGACGTCGTTGGTGCCGCTGAGGCGGTAACTGCGGCCGTCTTTCAGCTCCACGATGGCTCCCCGGCGACCACGTCGTTCGATGGACCGGATCCGGCCGAACTCGATGGCCACTTCACCATCTTCGGTTTCGCCGTCCAGCTTGTCGATGTTCAGGCACTCGTTCTTGTCCCACTGGATGAAGCCCTCGAAGTCGCCCGCATCGGACTCGACACTGCCGTAGAGGCGCCAGACACCCGGATCGGCGGTGGCCGGCGGCGGCATGAACTCGATGGACTCGATGCGTTCCCAGCGCAGGGTGACATCGCCGAGTTCGTCGTCGGTGACATGGATGTTGTCGCTCACGTCGTTGGCGTAGCCGCTCACCTCGAATGTCTCGCCGCTTTTCATCTTGATGTCGGCGTCGTCGCCGCCGGAGGGGCGGATCTCCTCGATGTCGCCGAAACGGCTGATGAAAATGCGTGAGGACGACCAGTTGTCGTCATCGATGCTGATGATCCGGCGGAAGATGCGCAGACTGCGTTTGTTGCCCTTGCGGTCGCGTTCGGAATCCTCGTCGACCATGTCCATGTACGGCAGATCGTTCTTGGTGGAGTGGAAGAGATCGTCCCAGAAGGCCTCTTCATCGCCCCAGCGGAGGAATCCCGTGTAATCGGTCCCGGATTCGGTGACCACATGGCCGTAGATGAAGCCGCGGTTATCCTGCGCTGCGGTGTCCTGGGCGTACAGGACGGCTCCCATGCCGAGCAGGAGGCAGATGGTGATGATTTGAGCAGTTCGGCTGGACATGATCACTTCTCCTTTGCCGTGAATAGAGAGTCGGCGCTCCTTCTATCAGTTCACGATTCTGAGGGGCTGGGCAGACTGGATGGTCTCACTCCGGTTCTCGTAGTTGCTTCCCTCGTCGGGGGCGATTGCGTATCTATCCACGATTTCGTCGGCACTCGTGGGTCGCTGGATCTGCTTCAGGATCTCGGCCATCTCGTCGTGGTATTGACGGCCCGCCTGCAGCAGTTCGGTCACGATTTCCAGGAACCGATCGTCGTTCATCTGGCCGCGATTCTCTTCCAGGGTGATGGTAGCCGGAATCGGTGAATTGGCAAGATCGGGCTCCTCGGTGATGCTGACCGTGGTGATACCCACCACACCCACCATGAAGAGAAACACGGCTGCCAGTCCCCGGGCCCACCGCGGGACGATGCCGGCGCGGGTCTGCAGACGTTGCTGCAGGGACAGCTGGGCCGGGAGTTCGGCCAGATCCGGGAGATCATCCACCAGATCCTGGAAAGAACGGAGTTCCTGGTAGAATTCCCGACAGGCCGGGCACTGGACCAGGTGATCGAGCAGTTCGACCACCTGGGCCGTGCTGCTCTCGCCATCCAGCAGGGCGGAAAATTCGATTTCGTACTGTTCGCAGGCGCTCATTTCAAAACCCTCCGACTGCAGACTTCGATTCGGGCCGGTACTCTCGCAGGCCGTCCATCAACTGCTTGCGGGCGCGAAAGATGGTCACCTTGACCTTGGCCACACTCCAGCCGAGCTCGCGGGCGATATCCGCGTAAGGCTGCCGCTGCAGGACACCCAGCTCGAAGGCCTGGCGATGTCCAGATGGCAACTGAGCCAGCTGTTCGTGCAGTTTCTGATGAAATTCCGACCATTCCGCAGCCGCGGCGGGGCTGACCTGACGAGGATTGGCGTACGCTTCGAGATCGGCATTCTCGCCCAGATTGCTCACGCTTGTCACCACGTTGTGCCGCCGGATGTGGTTCAGCATCAGGTTGTTGGCAATCCGTAGTAGATACGAACGTAACTTGCTGCTATCGAGTAAGTTGTCCTGGGCGTTGAAGGCGCGAATGAAGGTTTCCTGGCACAGATCCTCGGCTTCTTCCCGGTTCCAGAGGCGACGTTTGAGGAAAGCCAGAACTTCCGTGCCGTGTCGTTCGTAAACTTCGGACTGGCTGGACATCGTTCTGAATCTCCTGGTCGCTTTTCGCGGCGATCGACTTCCTGTTCGATCCTCGATGGCTTGTCTCGGTCTCACAGGCCCCTCGTGCCGGGCCGCGAAGTCCGTCCTCGCTCCAGACCCGTCCGGACCGCTCGGAACGGCCGCCCTGGAACCGGATCTGGTTATAAGGACACATGAGCGCGGGAATGGTTACGAGATTCCTCCGAACAGGGTTACCCGGGATTGTGGAGGCCGCGAGGCGATCGGTGTGAAGATATGGCAAACTGGAGGAACACAGACAAGACAGAGGCAGTCGTGGATCGGCTGAGACGAGAAATATGGCTACAAAGTGAAACGGCCACGGCGTCCTTGCCGCGGCCGGTTCGTCTACCTAGGTAAACCTATAGGGACGCGCGTATTCTAATCAAAGGCAGGGGGTCATGCAACTGAATTCTACATTTTATTTACCGTGTCGGGCCAAGCAGTGCGATACCGTCGGAATAGGGCACTTCACGATTATTTCCGGATCGGTTTATAAACGATTGCAGCCGCGGCGGCGAGATATTACCGTGACCGGTTGTTACATAAGTCGTGCGTGATATCACCAGTTGATTTCGTGGGCGTATCCCAGTTCGATCAGTACCTCGCCCCCGATCTTTTGAGGATATCCTTCTCCGCGGTCGTCATTTTTTCTTGCCAATCGCCGACGACACCCTTGCGAATGATACCGGCGGCCTCCTGGCCGCGAGAGCGGCCGGTCATCTTTTCTAAAACAGGTGGCGGCGTTGATCTTATCGATCAATGGCTGATCGTACGGTAATCCCGGGTAATCCAGAACGGCGGCGATGCTGCCGACGAATCGCTCGTGGGATCTTCATAAGTCATTACACGTAGGGGATATTTATCCGGAACTTGAAGGTATTTCTGCACCATGCGGTGTCACAGAGTAACAAGTTCTTCAAAATCAACCGGTCGATTATTGATTCCACGAAAGTACTTGGCTGAGGTCATCGCGTAATAGCCGTCGTGTTGGACGAGGATGACCTTCGCCCGGCGTGCTCCAGAAACGCGGTCGTTATTCCTTGTGCTCCCTTCGCGTGTATCCCGGCAGGTAGATGGAGACGAACCGCGATACCAGTGTCCCGAGCACCAGCAGGTTGGCGGGTGGCGCAATCCAGGATCATGCCGTTTTAGGGGCCTTAGCAGCGCTGTCTGCCAGGTTTTCCAAAATGCAGTATTTCAGGACGAAACTACCGGAAATTCACCTAGCGACAGATATCCAATCAGAGACTTAGCAAGGAATTGCGGTCATTCTGCAAGGATAGGGCTAGGATCACGTCTCCAGAAGAGGAGAGGCACATAATATGCTATGCCTTGCCCTCCGAGGATATAGTAACCAGGAGGGCCATAGCCAGGATTCGCTGTTAGAAGAAGTGAAAGTCCCCTTTCGTTTGCTGCGGTGAACCTCTCTACTACCTGCAAGGTAGACGGATGCAGGGTAAGGATTATCTGATTCGACGAAGAAGGGCACAGCCGTGTTGGTCACCGATCCGTTGCTTATGCT
>JBDRBC010000228.1:0-13309 GCA_043823125.1 bacterium
AGTCAGGGTGAAACTCGGAGCACGATACCCGGCAACCCGTTCGACGCCGGCGGCATGGAGTGCCGTCAGCGCCCGGCCGAGATCGTCCCGGAATTCCGTCTCCGTCAGGCGATACAGAACCGGGTGAGCATAGCTGTGACAGCCGATCTCGTGACCCGCGGCGACGATCTGTTGGACGAGTTCCGGAAACCGTTCAGCGGTCCACCCCAGCACGAAAAACGTGGCGTTGATCCGGCGCCGCGCCAGCAGTTCGAGGCAGCGCTCCGTGTTGGCCACCACCCGCAGCTCCTGTGCCTCCCATAACCCGGGAGGGACCAACTCCAGGTAGTTGTGGCCGTGGAACCACTCCTCCACGTCGATGGTGACGATGTTTACCAGGTCGGCCATTGCCGGTCTCCGTTTCCCTGCAAAGGCGATATTTTCCCGACGATTTCGAGAGCACGGTAACACGGACCGGGGGAACACGCCAGTGGTTGCCGGGAGCTTGGGAACCAATGGGCGACCGACGGTTCAGACGGTGAAGTCGTCCCGCTCCACCTCGTCCAGCAGCCGCTCCAGATCATCCACGTGGGCCACGACGATGATACGATCGTGCGCCTGGAGCGGGCGGTCGGGGTCGGGCAATTCGTTCTTCGCCTCACCCCGCCAGCCCCGCCTCTTCACCACCAGCACCGACACCCCAAAACGTTGCCGCAACGAGAGCTCCCGCAGGGAATGGCCGAGATAGGAACCGGGCAGAGTCAACAGCTGGACCCGATAGGTCTCGGGCAGCTCCACACAGTCGTGCAGGCGGGATTCCCCGTGCACCAGCTTGATGCCCGCGTCCTCTTGCTGGAGCACTTCCCGGTTGTAGATCTCGAAGATGGCGTGGCGGGTGATGATCCCCACCAGCACGGGCCGCTCGGGCGAGGCGAGCACCGGGAGGTCGTTCACGTCTTCCTGTCCCAGCAGCAGCAAGCAGTCTTCCAGGTTGTCTCGCTGATAGACGAACCGGTCCACCGGCAGGCAGAGATCGGCGGCCACCACCACCTTGCCGAGGCTCTCGGTGTGCAAGATATCCTTCACGTCGTGGATGGTGATGGCGCCGACCAGTCTGTGGTCCGACTCCACCACGTAGTAATGGCTGTCCTGATTACTCAGGAACAGCTTCAGGATCTTGTCCAGAGTGTACCCGATGGGAATCGTGGGCGGGTTGGCCTCCATGATGTCCTGCACGTGGAAATTCTTCAGGATGGCGCTCTCGCGACCGAACTCGAGCTGCTGCCCCTGGCGGGTGAACTTCAAGGTGAAGATGGTGTCGGACATCCAGCGGCGGAAGACCAGGGTGGCGGTGATGCAGGCCAGCATCAGCGGCAGGATGATCCGGTACTCGCCGGTCATCTCGAACAGGATCAGGATGGCCATCAACGGGCCGCCGGTGGCCGCGGCCACCAGGGCCGCCATGCCCACCAAGGCGTAGGCGCCCACGGCGCCGGCGTTGGCCGGGAAGAGTTCGCCCACCAGGGCGCCGTAGGCCCCCCCCAGCATGCCGCCCAGAAACAGCGCCGGCGCGAAGATACCCCCCGAGAAACCGGCCCCGAGGGTCAGGTTGACCGCGATCAACTTGACCACCACCAGCACCAGCATGAGCTGCCAGACGATGTCGCCGTTGAGCGCCTGGACCATGGACTCGTAGCCGATGCCGTACACCTGCGGAAACCAGAGAAACAGCAGTCCCAGAAACAGTCCCCCCAGCGGCGGCTTCAGGTACGGCGGGAGCTTGATCCGCTCGAAACCGTCCTCGGTGGCATAGAGCGACCGCACGTACGCCACGGCCACCGCCGCCGCGAAGACACCGAGCACCACGTAGAAAGGTAGCTCCGCCCAGGAATGAATGCTGAAGCCGGGCACCGGGAAGGCCGGCGTGTCACCGAGGAATTGCCGGCTCACCGCCGTGGCCACCACGCTGGAGACGATGATGGGGCTGAAGGTCCGGATGGCGAAATCGCGCAGGATGATCTCGAGAGCGAAAAACGCGCCGGCGATGGGAGCGTTGAAGGTGGCCGCGATGCCGGCGGCGGCGCCGCACCCGATCAAGGTCCGTAAACGCTGGGGAGAATACCGGAGCCACTGGCCGAGGCTGCTCGCCATGGCGGCGCCGATCTGGATGATGGGCCCTTCCCGACCCACCGAACCGCCGAAGGCGATGGTGATGGCGCTGGCGATGATCTTCACTGCCGCCACGATGGGACGGATGACCCCGTTCTTGAAGACGACGGCGTTGATCACCTCGGGCACACCGTGCCCCTTGGCCTCCCGGGCCAGGAAATGCACCAGCGGCCCCACCACGATCCCCCCCGCCAGCGGCAACAGGAGCTTGTGCCACCAAGGCAACTGCGCCAGGAGCTCCACGGTATGTTCACCCTTGCCGATGGCGAAGCCCTGGAAGAACTGCACGAGCCAGCGGAACAGAATCGCCCCGAAACCCCCCACGATCCCCACCACCAAGGCCGTGATCACCAGGATCGTGGTCTCGTCCAGCGCGAACCGATCCAGCAGGCGAAACACCAGCTGACGGAACCGAGAACTCCGTGTGCGGCCCGTGGGATTGGGCATTATTCTTCTCCAGCGAGGAACAAGATTCGACCGTTGACCGGCCGCCACTGCCAGCGTCAAGCGCACGGGTGGCGCTTGACCAGCGCAAACTTGCGTAATCCACCCCGAGGAGTCAATGCCGGGAGCGGAATTCCCCCGCCAGCATAGATGAAGGGTCGCCAAAGCAGTCGGAACGTTTTATCCTGCCAGCGTCCATCCGTGAGCCAGAGCGAGAAATCCAGGAGCCGCGCCGAGGGATACCATCATGACCACTGACCCCAACGACCGTCCGACTCGAATCGTCACCCGTGAAGAACGGGACGGCGTCACCATCGCCACCCTAGGCAACGGCCTGAAGATCATCATCCAGGAGGACAATCGGACACCGTTGGCCATCTGCCAGGTCTGGGTTCGAGTCGGGTCCAACCGGGAGCCGGACCACTTGCGTGGCTGGGCCCACGGCATCGAACACATGGTGTTCAAGGGCACCGAGTGTCGGGCCGAGGGCGACTTCGCCCGTGAAGTAGCCGAGATGGGCGGCACCACCAACGCCAGCACCGGTTACGAGACCACCAGCTATCACATCCTGGCGCCCAAGGAACAGCTAGCGGGAGCGTGCGATATCCTGGCGGACGCCCTCTTCGCTGCCGTCTTCGCTCCGGATTCCCTCGACGCCGAGCGCAAGGTCCTGGTCCACGAGAATCACATGTACGACGATATCCCTTACGGCTTCGGTGTCACCTGGCGCTGGGGCATGGCGGCCGCCTTCGACGACAGCCCCTACCAGTATCCCATCGGCGGTGAGGACGAGGTGTTGCTCACGGCTGATCGGGAAGAGATCGTGGCCTTCTACCACACCATGTATCGGCCGGACAACATGACCGTCATCGTGGTGGGCGATGTCACCGCCGACGAAGCGCTCGAGGTGATCCGAACTCACTTCGGTCGGATCCCCGCCAGCGAAACGTCGTTTTTACCTGAACCGCCCCGCGAGACGCCCCAGACTAGCCTGCGATACCTCGTCAAGCAAGGGGATCTGGAGAAGGCGTACGCCAAGCTCATCTTCCACGCGGTCCCGGAATCGGATCCAGCCCACTCCGTGCAGAGTCTCGTCAAGCGGATCCTGTCCGATGGGCGGAGCTGCCGTCTCTTCCGCACGGTCCAGGAGGAGAAGCAACTGGTCAGCGATATTTCCGCCCTGTCCGAAACGGGTCTACGCGAGGGCGTGCTGATGGTGGACATGGAGACCAATCCCGAGCAGCTCCTGCCCGCCATCGAGGCCACCCTGGAGGTCCTGGAAGGCTTGAAGTCGGTGGAACCGGAAACCGACGAACTCGACCGGGTGAAAATGCGCGTGGAGCGATCCTTCGTCTTCAACGCAGAGACTGTTCAGGGCCAGTCGGGAACCCTCGGGCATTACGACGCCATGGGTGATCTCGATGGAGCGTTCCGCTTCCCCGCCCGGGCGGCTGCGGTGACAGGCGAAGAGGTGACGCGATTCTGTGCCCAGGTTTTTCGCCGCGGCAACCTGACCTTGCTGGTTTACCTGCCCGAGAAGGTCGCTCCCGAGGATGTCGGTCTACCGATGGACTCAGGGGAAATGGACACCATTCTGGCCACCGCCTTGAGTGATGCCTCCCCTGAACCGGCACCTGGTCGGACCGATTCATCCGCCACCGGGAAAACCGCTCCGGTCCCGAAAACTGGCAACGGCTTGGCTGTCACTGCCAGCAAGGATCAGACGCCCGCCCAATCGAGTTTTACCGCCACCCATCTGGACAACGGCATGGCGGTTTTTCACCGCGCCGACCACACCGTTCCCACCGTGACCCTCAGCTTCTACACGCGCGGCGGTAGTAGTCTGGAGCCGTCAATGCAGGCGGGACTCGCCAACCTGGCCCAGCATGTGCAGATCAAGGGAAGCCACGAGGCAGACGCCGAAACCGTGCATCGCCGCATCGAAAGTCTGGGTGGTTCCCTTTCCGCCCAGGTGGACCGCGATTTTTCCGGTCTCAGCATTTCCGTCCTCGCCCACCAACTGGAGCCGGTACTCGCTCAGGTGGGAGATCTGATCTGTCGACCATCGTTCCCCGAGCTGGAGTTGAAACGGGAACGGGAGCTTGCACAGAACCAGCTACAGGCCATCGGTGACGACGCGTTTCAATCGGCCGCCCGGGCGCTGCGGGATCTGATCTACGGCGACCACCCGTACGGTCGTCCCATCATCGGCCTGGAATCGAGCCTTCCCGAGTTGACCAGGGATCAGCTCGTGGGTTTCTGGAACCGGGTCTGGGTCGCCGAGAATCTGACCTGTGTGGTGTCGGGTGACGTCACCGCCGGGGCACTTATGCCACTGCTGGAGACGAGCCTGGCTGACCTGTCCACGGCCACTGCGCCCGAATGGCCAAAGCTTGCTCCCATCACCTCACCCGTGGGGGCTCAGCGACAGCAACTGACCCGGGACATGAATCAGAGTGTGGTATTTGCGGCCTGGCCGGGCCCCCCGGATCCCAACCGGGACCGGGCTGCCCTGATGCTCTTCAAGGAGCTGATGAACGGTCAGAGCGGACGCCTGTTCGAGGCGTTGCGCAACCGGCAATCACTCTGCTACAACACCGGGCTGCTGAGTACGGCGGGATTTGGCCAGGGCATGCTGGCCGGTTATGTGTTGACCGATCCCGCCAACGCCTCCCTGGCCCTCGCTTCCCTGCAGGAAGAGCTGGTGCGTATGACGGAGTCGGCGGTCCCCGGCGAGGAGTTCGAGCGGGCGCGCGCCAAACTCATCGGGAATCTGCTCATCTCCACCCAGGCCAACAGCGCCCGGGTCGCCCGCTGCGCCTTCGACACCCTTTATCAGCGGGGACCGGGCGGGCTCACGACCCTGCTGGCGCAGATCCGCGACCTGAAACCTCGCGATATCCAGCAGGCGGCCGCCCAGTTCATCGACGCCGAGAATCGATTCGAGGTGGTGCTGGGGCCGGAGACGACAAAATAAAACGGACCGGCCAAGAGCTGGCCGGTCCGGTGAAGATCAATAATCAGACGCAGACCGTGTAACGATCGGGCGCGTTCGACATATCGATCAGGTAGGTCCGCATGCTGAAGTGAGTACGATGCTTGGTCCCCTCTGGAACCCGGTACGTATCACCCGGGCCATAGAGTTCGGTTTGACCGTCGATCTCCATGGTCATCTCACCGCAGATTACCTTCCCGCTCTGGGTACAGTGTGTGTGATCCGGAAATGACACTCCCTCCTCCATGACGAAAAACACCAGCTGCCTTTCGCTGTTATGCAGGCAGTAGCCGGTCACACCATCAATGGGGATTTCGACTAGTGGCAGAGAGAGAATTTCGGACGGGAATGGATTGATCTCGGCGGGACTTTTGGCAGCTTCCATACAGAATGCCCTCCTCTGGCTTGGGGAGCAACCTGGCCCAGACACGTGGGCTTTTCCTGAAACACATCTTAACAGAGTGACGGAATTGTGCAAGCGCCTCCCTTCCGGTAAGAACTCTCGTGAAGTATCGCAAATGACCATGCGTTGCCAAAATACTGCGATACATTCAGTTACGGGCCACCACCTCATCGAGCACGGCCTGCTCCAGGCGGATATCCGCCAGGACCGGGAAGTGGTCGGAGGGTAAGCTGCCCCGGCGGTTGGTGAACCGGTCGAAGTCGATCTTCTCCACCCGCACCACTTCGAGCTGCGGTCGGAAAAAGATGTAATCGATGCGGCGCGGGCCGAGCAGGGCCTGGTTGAGTTGTCCCATTCGCCCCAGGCCACGGAAGGTGGCGCCAGCGTCACGGTCGGTGGACCCGGCCTCGAGCCAGGCGTCATAGAGAAATTGTGGCTGATCGTCGGGATCCCTCCAGGTCTGGTTAGCGCCGAGGCGCGCCAGAGCCTGGATTTCGGGGGAACTGTCCACGGCGTTGAAATCACCCGTCAGGAACAGTGGCGTATCCGAACCTTTCTGCTGCAGCTTGCTGGTGATATAGGCCCGGAGCAACCCGGCGCTCTTGTGGCGATGCCAGCGATTGAGCGCTTCGAGGTGGGTGGTCCCGAAGATGAACTCCTGACCGTCGGGAATGTGCTCGAAGGTCTGCCAGGTCACCAGGCGCGGGCGGGTGCCCAGATGGAACTGCGAGGCGGGTACCTCGGGGGTCGGCGAAAACCAGTAGGTGTCGCTTTCCTCCTCGGCGGGCCGTACCCGGTCACGGCGGAAAAAAATGGCGCAATACCAGTTCTTGGGCGAGTGGGTCGCTTCCAGGCCGGATAGGTTGCCCTCCCCCAGGAATTCGTACTCGGGAAGTAGTTCGGCCAGCTCGAGGAGCTGCGGCAGATTCGCTTCCTGAGTTCCGATCACATCGGGTTGGTAGCGCTCGAAGATGCGGGCGACCGATCGTTTACGGAGCTGCCAGGGGTGACTGCGCCGCATCTTGGTGGAAGTCAACAGATTGAAGGTCATCAAACGAAGCGGACGATGTTGCACGTTGCAATGCTCCAGTGGTGAAATGCTCTAGCGGGTCAGCAAGACCAGGTTAACTGCGCGGCAATGTCGCTATTTTTCTGCCATTTGGCAAGGTCTGGCTCAGGGCCGCCGCGACTTATGCATATTCCGGACCAGACTTTGAGTTCCACAATAGTCGGGAAAATCAGTGTCGGTTGAACAGATCGAGCTGAGGTGGGCGGCTCGGCAAGGAGAGTTCCGCGAGCACATCGGGGATCCAGACCGTCCGATCGTCGGCGGGGAGCCGGAGGCGCGGTAGCTCGAAATCATCCAGGAGCTTGTCGATGAGTTCATCGATAGCGTGCTGGAATTCCACCGACGTGTCCCGGGTGCCGTCGAAGGTCGGAGGGGCGATGATCGGCACCTTGACCAGGAGCGAGTAGGTTCGCATCCAGTGGTGTATGAACGGCTCCAGCTCCGGACGTCTACCAGCGGCATGCACCATGTAGGCGTAGTTGTCGACGACGGCGCGATCGGTGACGATGGCGTCGAAGTGGCTGTTCAGCTCGATCTCCTTGGCCACCTGCATGTGCAGGATCCACTGCTGCGCCTTGTCCGTGGTCTCACGATTGATGGGCAGGGGACAGGAACGCGCCACCTCTTTGACGAGATCCACACTCAGATCGAGCCGTTTGAGGACGGCCGCGAGTTCGAAACAGAGCGTCGTCTTGCCGACGCCGTGACTGCCGATGAATGCTATCTTCATGGCGGGAGAGGGTAAACCGAACCGGATGCAAAGTCCAGAGCGAGAACCCACCGGCTGGTGATTGTTCAAGACCACACGGTCCAGAATCGTCCCTGTAGACCACTGAAAAACCAGGATGCATTATTCCCGTCGGCCTTATATATTGTCGGCCAGAGTCCCCCGCATGACGACCAAGTTCCGATGCGAAACCGCATCCCTTCACCCGGATCCCTTTTTCCCCCACGGATCCAGACTCTGGAGTTCGCCCATGTTCCATCGCCTGGTCTGCCTCGTTCCTCCTCTCCTGAGCGGTACGGTTTTTCTGTTGTTCGCGTTGTTGTGCCCGCCCACCGGTCTGACCGCCGCACCCGCCACGGAAACCGACAACCATCTGACCACCAGCGAGGGCGACACCCTCTGGCTGGTGGAGGAACACGTGGTCTGGGGCGATCGGATCCACGCCGTGACCGATTACGCCTCGCGGGTGGATGTCATCGCCCCGGAACAGGTGCAGCGCCGGCAGCAGACCATCGGCGCCAACGCCCTGTCGGCCATCGCCTCCTTGCCCGGGGTCACCTACCGCAAGGTGGGCCTGGTGGCCAACGGGGCCAGCGGCGATCCGCCCGCCGCCTTCCGCATTCGCGGCGTCGGTTCCATTCCCAACGACGGCCTGCTGGTGCTGGTGGACGGACGCCCGCAATATGTCGGCGTCTGGGGTCACTCGTTGCCCGACGCCCACCGTCTCGGCCCGGTGCAACGGATCGAGGTGGTCCGCGGGCCGGCCTCGGTGCAGTTCGGCAGCCAGGCCTTTGGTGGGGTGGTCAACATCATCACCTCCGGCGCGGCCAATCCCGGCACCGAACTGGTGGCCGCCGGCGGCAACCACGGCAGTTACAACCTCTCCCTGGACCATCGCCAGCAAGCGGGTCCTGTCACCTGTCACCTGGCGGGATCCCGGGCGCGAACCGATGGGTACCGCGGTGGCGACGGGAGCTGGGTGGACGGCATGCGGGGCGATCTGACCTGGAACGTCGTCGAGAACTGGCGGCTCACGGCTCTGGCCGATGGAAGCCACTCGTTCTTCAACAATCCGGGACCGGAGACCGGGCTGTACACCAGCAGCGACATGGGCAGCGGGGACATCAACCAGCGGGCGGTGGACGTGTCGCTGGACCGCCGGGGCCAGCACTGGACCACCCGGATGAAGCTGTATCACAACTACGTGCACAACGACTTCCACCAGGCCGGCAACACCAAGGCGCGCGATTTCGGGGTGCGGCTGTTCGGTGAACTCCGACGAACGAGTTACGCCGTGAAGGGCGGTTTCGACCTGGATCGGTACGGCGGGAACTTCACGGTCAACGAGAATCCCGGGTTCGTGCCGGTGGACGCCTACGATGTCAACGCCGCCCCTTACGTGCTCGCCAGGATCAACCTCACCTCCCGGGTGACCGCCGCCGGCGGTCTACGGGTCAACTTCAGCGACCGGTATGCCACGGAGTGGATCCCTCAGGGTCGTCTCCTGTTCAGTCTGGACAGCCACACCCTGCTGACACTGGCCGCCGCCAAGGGATTCAAGACACCCAGCATCGCCGAGCAATACCTGCCGTTCCTTGCAGGGGACCGGACCTTGCTGGAACCGGAACGGATGTGGCAGTACGAACTCGGTCTTTCCCGCGATTTCGCCGGCTGGGACGCGGAACTGGCGGCGTTCCAGTCCGAGGGCTCCAACTTGATCAAGCAAGCGGCTCCCGGCTGGCCGCCCCCCTATGACAACAGCGGAGCCTTCCGGCACCAGGGCGTGGAGATGTCTTTACGCCGGGATCCGCGGCAGCAACTGGGCATGACCTTCGGCACCGCCTGGATGCTGGAACGCGATGACCAGACCCAGGCCACCCCGGCCCTGTCTAGCCAGCTCGGTTTGTGGCTGCGCGCCACGCGAACGTTACGGTTCGATCTCACCCTGGACAGCGAGATCGATCGGTACGGTTCCGATGCCCACCACGATCCGTTGCCCGACCTGTTGCTGTTTTCCAGCGGCATTACCTGGACCGTGCCATGGCGGATCAGCAACTCACCCGGCAGCCAGAACGAACTGTTCCTGACCGTCAACAACTTGACCGATCAGAACTACCGGATCTTCAGCGACTACCCCATGCCGGGTGTGATCTACTCGCTCGGGTTACGACTGCAGCGGTGAGCCAGGATCCCGCCGGAAGTAGCTCTTGAAATAAAACAGACCCCGCGGCAGTGCCGCGGGGTCGACTTTTCTAGCGGACAAAGCCGAAGCTCGTTCCTTACCCGGCACGAGTCGCGCCGGCTGACCGGGTCACTCCGCTGTCATCTCTTCCAGCTTCAGGAGCTTCTCCCACTCGTCATCGATCCACTGCTGTATTTTGACGATGATCTGCTCGTTGCCCGGCTTGAACAGGTGTTTGAAGCGACCTTGCTGCTTCAGCCACGGCTCGATGGAAGCGCGTTCCTTCGGCTTCTGGTTGATCGTGTACTTGCCGTTCTCCACCTCGAACAGCGGCCAGAAGTTGGCTTCCACCGCTTCCTTGGCGATCTGCATGGTGTTCTCCGGCTCGTAGTGCCAGCCCACCGTGCACGGCATGAGGATGTTCAGGAAGGCCGGGCCGTCGACGGCCAGCGCCTTCTCCACCTTGCGGGCCAGATCCTTCCAGTGGTACGGCGTGGTCTGGGCCACATACGGGATGTTGTGCGCCACCAGGATCTTGGTCAGATCCTTGCGATGTTGCTCCTTGCCCTGCTTGACCTTGCCGGCCGGGGCGGTGGAAGTGTGCGCGCCCATGGGTGTGGCACTGGAGCGCTGGATCCCGGTGTTCATGTACGCCTCGTTGTCGTAGCAGACGTAGAGCATGTTGTGCCCGCGTTCCATGGCGCCGGACAGCGACTGCAAGCCGATGTCGTAGGTGCCGCCGTCACCACCGAAGGCGATGAAGTTGATCCGCTCCCGCTCCACCGGCAGATCGCCGCGGGCCTTCAAGGCCCGGAACGCGGTCTCGACGCCGGACATGGTGGCCGCGGCGTTCTCGAAGGCGCTGTGGATGAACGAGGTCTTCCAGGCAGTGTACGGGAAGATCGTCGTGACGACTTCCATGCAACCGGTGGCCCCGCCCATGACGGTGTCCTGTCCCGCGGTGAGCATGACCTGGCGCAGGATGTTCGCTCCGGAACACCCGGCGCAGGCGCGGTGCCCGCCGGTCAGGAGGTCTGGATTCTGGCAAAGATTCTTCAAGCTGGTAGCCATGGTGCCGCCTCCTTTCCTAGAGCCTCACGCCCAAGACGTTGAGGGTTTCCATTTCCTTGCCATTTGCTATTTCGCCCAGGGAATCGATCACCTGCGCGATCTGATGCAGATCGGTGTCCCGTCCGCCGAGACCGTAGATCCAGTTGTACACCGGCGGCCGCTGCGACGACTGGTAGAGGGCCGAGCGGATCTCGGTGAAGACCGGACCGCCGAAACCCCCGAAGGAGGCCGACTTGTCCAGCACCCCGACGACCTTGGCGCCAGCCAGAACATCGGCGATCTCCTTGGCGGGGAACGGCCGGAACAGCCTGAGCTTGACCAGGCCGATCTTGACGCCCCGCTCCCGATACGAATCGATGACGTCCTTGGCTGTCCCGGCGGTGGAGCCGAGAATGACCAGGACCTGCTCGGCGTCTTCCATCCGATAGGTCTCGAAGAAGTCGTAGTGGCGGCCGGTAAGCTCGCCGAACTCCTTCTGGATGTCACGGACGACACCGAAGGCATTCTGGTGCGCCTGGATCTCGCTGATCTTGTGCTCGAAGTAGTAGTCGGTCAGATCCAGCGGTCCCACGGTGATGGGATTCTCGACGTCCAGCAGCGAATAGGCCGGTCGGTACTTGCCGATGAAGGCCGCAGCGGATGCGTCGTCGATCATCTTGAGGGAATCGGCCGTGTGACTGATGATGAAACCGTCGTAGTTCACCATCACCGGCAACCGCACATCTTTGTGCTCACCGATCCGGAACGCCATCAGACCGGTATCGTAGGCCTCTTGCGCGTTCTCGCACCAGAGCTGGATCCAGCCTGTGTCACGGCCACCCATGGCGTCGCTGTGATCGTTGTGAATGTTGATGTTGCCCGACAGGGCGCGGTTGACCACCGCCATGGCGATGGGCAGACGCAACGAGGCGGCGATGTACAGGACTTCCCACATGAGCGCGAAGCCGGCTGAACTCGTCGCCGTGATGGTCCGGGCGCCCGCCGCCGCGGAACCCACCGCCGCGGACATGGCCGAGTGTTCACTCTCCACCAGGATCATTTCGGTGTCCACTTCGCCGTCAGCGACGAACTCGGCGAACGCATGCATCATCTCGGTCTGCGGCGTGATGGGGAACGCCGAGGCCACATGCGGATTGGCCTGCTTGAAGGCGTAGGCGACCGCTTCATTGCCGGTCAGCGCCACGAGCTTCTGTTCCATGCTATCCTTCCTTTCTCGCGGCAGCTTATTTCTCTTCGAGTTCCATGATCAGCGCCGACTTGTCCTTGCCCTTGCGAGCGGGCGGGCACTCCTTGGCGCAGATCCCACAACCCTTGCAGTGCTTGAGATTGATTCCGACCATCTGCGGTTTCTCGCCCGAGAGATCCAGCTCGATGGCGGAATCGGGGCACCAGATCCAGCAGAAGAGACAGTGGATGCAGTTGTCCAGCACGAACTTCGGCACGAAGGTCCGCCAGTCACCGGTCTCGTATTCGCTCGCATTGCCCGGGGCGACGATGAGCCCGGCTTCCACCAGCTTGCTGGCGGGGAGCAGGGAACTGACCGCCAGCTCTGCAGCCTGGCCCTCGTACTGGAAGCAGCTGGACGAGGCGGCCTCGTCGTACGCCCGCTGGACCGCCACCAGGTTGCCGTCCACCACGGCCTGGGAGAACTTGTGGGCGAACTTGAGACTCATGGAGGCCTTGAGCTCGTCGATGGTCATCAGGTCGACAACGGCCAGCAAGGCACCGATCATCGGCATGTTGGGGATGTCACGCTTGAAGCTTTCCAGGGCGATCTTGGTGGCGTCCACCTTGTAGACCTTGGCCCCCGGAACCTTGAGTCGCGCGGCAATGAATTCAGCGGATTCGGTGGAGTTGACCAGGAAGGTGGTTTCCGCCGAGGTGCCAGCCGTCACCGCCGCCGCCGGGGCGCCGATGAGCGTGGGATCGAGAACGATCACGAGGTTCGGCTTCTCGATGGTGCAGTGCTGACGAATCGGCTCGTCGGCGATTCGGGTGTAACCACGAACCGGCGCGCCCCGGCGCTCCGGGCCGTATTCCGGGAATCCCTGGCCGTACTTGCCCTTATCCAGAACCGCCTCGGCAAGGAAGATGGCCGCCGTCTTGGCGCCTTGACCACCTCTCGCATGCCAGCGGATCTCGATCATCTGACCTGTCATGAAGTCGTCTCCTTTGAAAAAAAGGCCACCAGGTCCATCTCGCCTGTCGAAACGGGCCTTTCGGCCTCAAAAGTAGTAAACCCGCTGACCTAGTCCAATAAAAAGGCGTCG
>JBDRBC010000229.1:0-6507 GCA_043823125.1 bacterium
ACCTACTGCGCCGACTTCTTATGCGATGGTATCGTCAACTTGTCCGATGTTGTGGTGTTCTCGACACACTACAACCACACTTGCCCGTAAGCGGATTCGAGTCCCGCAACAAGCGGTGGTGGCGTCACACTTTCAATCGAGAGTTGCACCGCTGATCACTGCTTGGCTAGGGGAGAAATCAATCGGTCGTCAGGTTCTCTGACGACCGATTTTTATATTCCAAAGTTGTGCTTTTGTCACTCTCATTTATGCTCTAACCTAGTGAAAAATGGTAAAATACATAGTCTGAGAGCACAATTGCTAAAAGATGTATGCACTTTAAAAAATACCCTTGCACTCCAACTATGGGTGTGGTACTCTTATATCGTCAAGTGTGGACATTCGAAGAGTGGAAGGAGGCGTCAACGCGGTTACGAAACGTTTTCGCTTGGGTTTGCCACCCTCGCTTGATTGTGCCTTTTAGGAGGTGTCCTAATGGTTCGTAGGAAATTCATGGGTCTGTTGGTTTGTGGCACGTTGCTCATCGCATCTGCTGCAGTAGCAGGCATACCTGATCAGGATTGTTCAAGCGCGGTTACGGCCGCAGCCCAGCAGGTGTCGGTTTACAGTTGCCCTCAGGGTGACGGTAACCCGATCAACGGGTGCATGGCGTATCCGGGTGTTACGAATGTGGACGCGACGATCACAGCTAACCTGTGTGACATCAATGGTGACCCTGTCTTCCTGTATCCAGCCTCCGATATTTGGCTGGAGTCAGCGACAAAGGGCTTTACCTACTGCGCAGGTGGCACCAACGCGGATGCCGATACGGACATCAACGGTGACACGACCTTCTCGAACACTCTGTTCGCTGGCTTCAGCGGTTCTGGCGCTGTTGTGGTGGTCAACGGGACAGTCATCAATGCCCCGTTGGACATCCTGTTCAACAGCCCGGACATCGATGGTAGCTTGGTGGTCAACCTGACGGATGTTATTCTCTTCGCCCAGGATTACTATGGTGCCTACAATTACCGTAGTGACTTCTACTGGGATGGGAATCTCAACCTGTCGGACATCGTTATCTTGGCCGTGCATAACACGCACGTCTGTCCGTAAGGGAACGTTGGTTGAGCTGGCTCCTGATTTTCGCACCGTGTGTCGAATTGCATTTGAGGAGTAGCTGATGCTCAAATCGTTGAGCGCGCTGGCTATACTGGCAATTCTAGTTATCTCAACTGGATTGGCTTTGGCTCAGGGATGCCCACAGGGGACGATCGGAGTTTACTTCGATCCTGCGGGCAATACCCAAACGGTACAACCGGTTCAGCACCAAGTGCTGCCCATGTATGTCATTCTCTTCGCCGAGGCGCCTGTCGCAGGCGCCGCCTGGCAGTTGGAGATGACATCACCGCAGTTCACTGGTGATCTGATCGGTCCAGCCGGCCCTAACTGCCAGCCACCCTGGTGTGCATACCAAGATCCTCCCTTCTGGTTGATTTCAGTGATTCCAGTAGGCGCAGTGGTGCTTGGTGATCCGTTTTATAGCGGAATCAGACAGGGTTTCGGAACTTGTATCTCCGGGTTCTTCGGCGCACCCATCTTGTTAGCTACCATCTTTGTCACCCCCTGGGCAGATCTCCTGGGGTCGATTGGGGTGGATGTCACGGTGGTTGCCGAGGACTACGAGGGACTCGTTTACGCTGATTGTGCGGCCCAGATCTGCGCCAATTGCGTCGGTCTGACTTCACATCTCAGTGAAACTATAGTTCCGAACGAATGCAGTAGCTGGGGTAGTGTCAAAGCTTTATACCGGTAGCTGAGATCGTGGCTGTCCCGCTATTGCATATGGCGGGACAGCACACATAGTCTCACTGTCAGCGCTCGATTTGGGATAAGCCAACGGAAACCTGTGCCGTGCAATCGGCCAGGTTGACCTTCCGGTGTCCATGTTGAGGTGAGATTGCGGCATCCTGGACTCAGAGAGTTCGACTTGGAGTAATCCCAAGTCTTTCTATCAGTGAGTTATAGACGTTGGCCCATGTGATCTTCGCAAGGGCCTGAAATACGAACAACACAAGTTGTTCGAGCAAAAACAAAGGTACAACTTCAAGGGAGAGTAGTACATCATGAAGAAACTGCTTGTTACTCTGGCAATCGTTTGTCTGGCCGGTACCGCTTCCGCTCAGATCGATCTTGATCCGGACGGCGTGGGCATGTACTTCGACACCGCTGGTACTTCGTACTGCCACGACTTCATGGGTGGCCCGGTGAGTGTCTACCTGGTCCTTACCAACCAGTCTGTCATCACCGGTGTAGGGGGCTTCGAGTGCCACGTGGATTACGTCGTTCCGGCCGGGAACTTCGAGCAGGGCTGGACTCTGCCCCCTACCGCCATCAACGTCTCCACCGCACCCGACTTCATCGTCGGCTTTGGCACCGCGTTGCCTCACAGCAACGCCATCCTCATGGCCACCTACGGCGTGCTGGTGTTTGGTATGGAGTGCATGAGCTTCAACGTGCGCGCGTCTGATTCCGGGAACCTGATCTACGCTGATGGCATCAATCCCGGCCTGCTCATTCCGATGCAGGTTTCGTCCGACGGGTCGCCTTATGGCGCCGGCCTGAACTGCCCGGGCTGCCTCGATGTCGTCATCGACACCGATGAGCAGACCTGGGGTCAGATGAAGAACCTGTACCGGTAATTGCTCCGGTCGATATCTTCATTTGGTTGCAAGGAAGCCGCCCTCCACGGGGCGGCTTCCTCCTTTATGGATGGCGATGCATCTTTCCGAGATCTCCACTCCGGTCATCTCGTCTCTTCTGACTGGCCCCCCTGCACCGTTTCGGCGCTGATCGGAACGATTCAGAATGCCAAGCACAGCCTACCAATCGCACCTTGGGGGAACCGGGTGACAGCAGATGTGTGAAGATGTCTAAACTGGGCACAACCATCTTGACAGATATTCCTTTTACGCGGATATTCATAAGGCGTCCCACTCAGGTGCAGAGCAGTTTTCTGCCCGAGGCGGGGATGCATGACGATTCGATCGTCACGGTCCTCCACTGATACCAATGGGCGTCAGGCAGGCCAGGTAGTTACGGATACCGACTGGCCAGGTCGGGGGCGGCAGCCGGTGCCTGGATGCGACTCCAAACAGGGTCACCGAATCTCTGGAAAGGGGAAAAAGAACCATGAGGAAATCGATTGTTGCTGTTGCTCTGTCCGCTATCGCGATTTTCACTTTCGCGACCGCCGGTTTTGCGAGTTGGCCACCTGGTGCAGACAAGATGGGACTCTACAGCGCCGCTGACGGTTCCGGCTACTGTAACAAGGATGTGGCTGTAGGACCTTTCACCATGTATTTGGTTCTCACCAATTGTTCCATGGCAGCGGGCGTTTCCGGTTGGGAATGCCGGTTTACCTTCGATGCACCAGCGGATTTCTATGAATCGTCCGTTGACCTGTACGGGCAAGATGTCAACGTCGGGGTTAAGCCGGACTACGGTGTCGGTCTCGGTGCGCCGCTTCCGCGTGCAGTCGATGGATCCGTGGTGCTTGCTTCGTTCTCGTTCCTCTGCGGCGCTCCGGGCGTTGAGAACAGGTTCTATCTGGCGCCGTCGTCTCTGACCTCGATTCCCGGCTCGATGGTTTTCGCAGAAGGCGGGGTGCCGGGTCATTTGCTACCCGCAGCACCTGCCAACGGCGATCATGCCAATCCGGCGTTCCATCTCAATCTCGGTCCTTTGGTTCCAACCCCCGTGGACACAGAGAGCGATACCTGGGGTGGCGTGAAGAATCTGTATCGCTAGTCCTCGGTTCGAAAGCAGTTCAGCGTGCAGTGACGGGGCGGTTTCACCGCCCCGTTTTTTGGGTCAGGTCCTGGTTTGCCGAACTGTCTTGGTGTCTGCTTGCAGATCAGAATCCGGGTAACGCGGTTCGCTGGTTGACCGTCGACACGAATGTGAATATACTGGTAGGGTACTTGATAGGCCCGCCCCTGGTCATTCCCTGCAACCGATTTACACTAGGAGACTTTCATGGGCCGTTCTTCGACCTCGCAACGCCGTTTTGCCGGAGTGTCTGCCCGCCCGTGCAAGCGGTCAACGAACCGATGTATTCCCGTTCTTTCCCGCGCCCTGATTCTGGCCTGCGTTTGGGTCATGCTGGTGACTGGATCACAGGTGTCGGCGGTCTCGCCGGTCCAGGTGCTGTCGAGTGACGATGGTGGTGTCCGGTTCAGTGTGACCGGACTCGAGCCTGTCTGGCAGGAGCACGGGTTCCGTGGCGATGACCTGGTCCTGTACGAAGCCCGGATCCCGGGATTCGTGAGTCAAGGCGGCCCGGCAGAACCGATGCTGCCACGCCACGGCGGCTGGGTGATCGTGCCACCGGGGAGGTGGCCCGAACTCGTCGTTCACGAGGAGCAGTGGGTGACCAGTGAGCCGCGGCGGCTCATGGTGACGCCGACTCCGATCATGTTTGAAGATCCGGAAACCGGTGAACCGATTCTTGGTGAGGAACTGCTCCTGCCGGGGGAAAAGCCTACCCAGGGCGTCGCGGTCGACGACGGTTCACGGTCGGTCGAGAGCCTTGACCAGGCCAAGATTTCGGGCGGCGCCGCGGTCATCCTCGGCGAGGTTCAGATCTGGCGGGGCCGGCGAATCGTCTCCTACAGTGTGACTCCCTTGCGCGTCGACGAAGCCGGTCAGGCATCCCAGTATCTCCGCAGTGGCACCTGGGAAATCCGTTTCGTGGCGGAGAAGCGAGGTGGCGGTGACGCGGACGCCACGTTTCGTTTCGAAAAAGAAACCCGTCATGGCGACGACTCCTTCGGAACCATCTTCCTCAATGGCGACAAGCTGAGCCACTGGCGGACCGAGGCCGCCGCCGGTTCGGCATATCAGAGTCTCAGTGGAGCCAGTGCCATCGCCACCTCGGCCCGGTCGGCCCTGAAGCGAGGCAGTCTGTTGGCCCCCGAGGTACGCATGATCGTCGGCCGGACCCGTTTGCACCGGGTCATGGCCAGCGAGTTGCAGGACGAAAACCTCTTCCCCGGTACTCCCATTCAGGAAGACCAGGTTCGGGTGTATCAGCGGCGTTATCTCGAGGATCTCGACGCCGCGGGTACGACTCCACCGTATGTGGAGATCGAAGTGCCGATCCATATGGTTGGCGAGGGCGACGAATTCGCTGGTGACGATTTCTTCCTTTTCTACGGTTTGCTGCCGCGGGACGATGGCAGCTTCACCACCGATTTCGGCGCTGGACCGGTGGACATTCCCGATTGTGGCGACACGCCGGAAAACTACAATGGACGCAATGTTTACTGGCTGGCCGCCAGCGAGCCGGATCTTGGCGAGAGCTGGTCACGCATGGAGGTGGCGACCCTGGGACCGGCCAGCGGCCCGGCCCGGTCCAGCTATCGTCGCCTGGAATCGTACGAGGAGAACAACAGCTTCAGCGAACGCTCGGAGCTGGTTTCCGGCATCCCCGTCGATCAGGAATATCACAGCCGCAACTACTGGAACTCCCTCAACGATTCCGATATCTCGGCGCGGATCCGTCTCTATTCTCCCGACTTCAGCGCCAACGACGTCACCCTGCGTGTCTCGTGTGTCGGCGCCTCCAACAGCTCGACCACCCGCTGGGTGGAAGTGTACTTCGACAACGGCAGCGTCGATTCCTTGCTGGCGACCATCAATGTCAACACCCTGGCACGGGTGAATTATGTCTCCACCTTGACCGGTGACCTGCTGACCGATGGCGACGTGATCGTTCATCTGCAACGGCCGGGTGGCACTCAGGACATGTGGTCCTATCTGGACTGGGTCGAACTCGAGTACGACGGCCGGTATCACGTGCGCGATGACACGCTGCTTTTCCATTGCGGCGACGCGACGAGTGACCAGGATGTCGAGGTGACCGGCTTCCGCACCGACGATCTCGGGTTGATCGAGATCAGCGATCCCCGCCAGCCGGTCTGGATCGATCTCGCTCCAGCGAACATCGTCGATGCTGGTGGATCGTATGCCCTCTCCCTGCATGTCCCGCAGCCCGACGGTCGGCGCACCTTCTACACGGACAGTGAGATGTCTGGGGACGGGGTTTCCGAGATAGTCTACTACCGTTCCGGAATTGCCTCGGGTGACGATCCCACCGCGGTGGCGGAGCCGCCCGACCTGATCGTTGTGACCCACGCCGAGTTCGAACAGACAATCGATCGCTGGGTGGAGCACCGACGTGCCTTCGCCGGCGGCGATCTGTCAGTTCATGTCGTCGATGTCCGGGATCTCTATGATTATTACAGTGGTGGTCTGGTGAGTCCCTGGGCTATCAAACGGTTTGCGACCCATGCCCTGAACGAATGGGGGAGCTGGGCGCTGCAGATCGTGGGTGACGCCAACGAAAACGCGCGGGGATTCGGTAGTGCCAACTCGAGCGATCTGTACTACAACGATCCCACCGATTGGGTGCCGACCAAGTTGCATGTGCAGTACATAGGCGGCTACCCGCCCGAGTACATGGCG
>JBDRBC010000230.1:0-14011 GCA_043823125.1 bacterium
TCCTGCTCACCTTCGACGACGGAACCGATGACCTGTATCACCACCGGTCCCTTTTTCTGGAGCGCCGATTGCCAGGCGTGGTTTTTGTGCCGGCGGCGTTCGTCGGTCGCCCGAATCTGTGGGAGTGGCCGTTGCCGACCCGCCGGGTTCGACATTTGGGCGGCTGTCAGCTCCGCGAGCTGATCGCCGCGGGCTGGGAAGTCGGGCTGCACGGCGACCGTCATCGCGACCTGACCAGACTGTCGGACCACGACCTTCACCGGGAGTTGCACACCGCGCGGCTTAACCTGGCTGACCGGCTCGGCCAGGCGATCAATCTGGTTTCGTATCCGTATGGCCGGGTGGATGCCCGGGTCCTGGCCGTCGCTACGCGAGCCGGTTTTGCCGCCGGTTTCGTGGTCTGCGCGCCGTGGCCGGGTGCCGGGCTACTGACCGTCCCGCGTCGACCGGTTTACTGCATTGATTCGCCGCACAGCGTGGTGGTCAAGCTCTCGGATCCAGAAAACTGCACTGCTCGCGGGAAATGGGAAGTCTGGAAAGAACGGTTGGCCCACGGGGTCGGGCACTGGAGCGCCGGGTGGCGGCGGGAGCGTGTGGTGGATTTGCGCTGAGGGTCCCTGGAGCCGCCCGGGTCTGTCCGGATCTAACCGGATCGGACCCGCGCCAGGTAGAGACAGCCGTAGGCCAGGACACACCACACCAGCAGTCCCAGGCCGACGCCGGGCCAGCGAACCAGAGCCGGTGCGCCGGCGGCAACCACCGCCAGGACGGTGGCGCCGATCACTAGCTGCCGCCGGCCAGACGAAACGACGGCCAGAAACAGGGCGGCCAGCAGCAATAATCCCGCTGCGGCTCCCCACGGCAAGACTGATTCCACAGCGGCGGCGGTTGGTGTCGCTCGGGATGTCTTCAGGAACCAGCCGCTGACGGCAACGAGACAGAGGGAGCTGCTCACCACGGCGGCGCGCAACGTCGCCATTTCTCCCCAGCGAACCGACCAGCTTATCTTGCCGGTGGCCCGGTCGCCCTGGCGGTCGAGCACGGTCGTCCAGAGGAATGCCGTGCCTACCAGGGGCACCAGCCAGGTGATCGTGGGCGCCAGGTCGGTGATTCGGGGCCAGCCCCGGGTGACCATGGCCAATCCGACCCAAGGGGCGAGCACTCCGTAGCCAAGGCAGTTGGCGGCCAGATCCCAACCCCAGCGTCCAGCCAGCCGAAGTGGTGGCAACGAATAGGCGGCGCCCAGAACCAGGGTGACCACGACAGCCAGAGTCAACGGCAGCCCCTGGGTCACACCGAGACCGAGCGAGAGCAGTGTCGCCGATCCGGCCAGCCAGCCGAGACAACGTGCCGAAAGTCGTTGGTGCCAGAACAGGTTCTTGCCGTTGTGGGCATCGGACTCGCGGTCGGTCACCAGATTCACGAGATGCACCGCCGCCAGGGCGCTGCTCCAGCTGAGCCAGGCCAGGAGCCAATGTATGCCAAACCAGGTAACCCAGCGCCCCGGATCGAACAGCGTCGTTTCGGTGACGGGGGCCGCAGGTGAGGCCATTCTGGCAGCGCCGGTGAGTGCGCATACCCAGGCGGGGAGCAGCAGGTGCGGTCGCGTGCAGGCAAGAATCACCAGTAGGCGACGACCGGGGGACGATTCGAAAGTCGAACGGGTTTGGGACTGGCTCATCCAGCCAGGCTATAGGTTTGCTCGTTTTCCAGCAACTGATAGATCCAGCCGAGTTGCCGGGTAGTGGTGTAGGTGGCAGTGGACAGCATGCCCTCCTTGACCAGGAGCGAGAGGTCCACCGGATAGCGGCCGTGCCGGTACTTGAAGAGCTGGAGGGCGTTGGCGATCTCGTCGTTCAGCTGGCGCAAGCGGCAAGCGCGCGCCGGCGCCTGAATCGGGTCGAGCAGGGCGGACACGTCGCCGAGGCTGTCGGGCGCGGTTTCCCAACCGGAGGGGGCGATGCTGGCCAGGTCCACCTGGCGTAGTCCCCAGTTGCTGATCTCGGGCTGACTGAACGGTGCCCAGCGCAGGTAGCCCACACCCGCCAGCAGCAGCGTGAAGCAGATCAAGAGGATTGGCAGCCGGAGCCCGTCACGGCGGATTGATTTCTGCTGATCGTGCTGGGCTTTCTTCCCGTCTTTGTCGGCCATGCCGGGCACGGTCATCGTGAGGTAGTCGGCCTCGCAGAAACTCCGTAACCGCTCACGAGTCGTGGTGGAATCCAGCTTGCCCAGCCGGATGATCCGGCCCAGTGGGAGACCGGAAAGCGCCAGCTTGTACAGATGACGATCACCGAGGGAGAGACCGTCCTGGCCGGGCGCACCGCCGCCACGCTGGAACGTCACCGCCGGAGTGGGGAAGAACTCCAGGAGACGCGGTTCTTCATCCATCCGGCGCGCCGCTTCCATCAACAGACTCTGCACCGCGATGGCGAATCGTCCGCGGATGCCCTTGGGGGTGCTGCGGGTCGAGGTGAAATGATACCGGCCGTGCCGCAATCTCATGCCCTCGAAGGTCATCTCCTGCGCCACCGCGTACAGGACACGTTCGAGGCCGTCCTCTTCGAGGAACTGTTCCGAGATCAAGATCTCGGTCAGGTCGAGGGAGGAGTTGTTCTTGATGAAGTCGATATGTCGCCACTGGGTCTCGTTGAGAAAGCCGTAATTCCGCAGGTACCGTTCCAGATGGTCGGGGCCGTCGCTCCGACGGTCGCGGGTGGAGATGAGAGTACCCTTCTCGAAGACGAACACCATTTCCGGCTGCGTCTCGAGGGTCAGGTAACCATTCTTCTGCTGACTGGCGATGAGCTGGAATATCTCCGCCAGATTGAAATCACTGAGCTGTCCATCCAGGGCCATGTCTCAGTCCTCACGAACCGTGTCGGGCGGTCGACACGCAGGCTGGGTTCGCTTCCCGGCCGAATTCGCCGAGTTGAACCTGGTTGAAATCGGGGTGCCGCAGATTGGCGCCGTCGAGCTGCGCCAGCACGTACAGGGCGACGATGACGCCGACTCCCACCAGCACTTGCCAGGCGCCGAATCCCGGCCAGGCAGCCAGAGGCAGGGGATACCAGAGCGGGTGGATGGTTTCCTCGGCCAATAACAAACCTGGCGATCGCCAGTGGGTGGACAGATCGAAGGCCCAGCCGAACAGTGCCATGAACAGGCCGCCGGCCAGCAGGATCAGCCGGATGCTGGCGCCATACAGATGTCCGGTCGGGTAGTGTCCAGCGCCGGGCAACAGCCGACCCATGAGGCTGCGACGCGCGATGCGCACGATCTCCAGCGAGCGACTGCGGTTCTTGAGCAAGGTGGCCTGTACCAATTCGGACTTGGCTCGATCGGCGGTCTCGGCGCAGGTGCTGCAGAGCCAGGCGCTGTCCCGTACTTGGCCGCAGGTGGCGCAGATGACCCAGCCACAATTCTGGCAGAACTGATGCGCGGGCCGGCGACGCTGCCACCAGGCCAGCATCAGTGTCAACGCCAGACTGACCGCCAGTAGATCGAACAGCCGGAGCGGGGGTGAGCCGAACCAGAATCGCCAGCCGGCCAGGTGTGCCTGGAGGGGATAACGATGGGCTTCCCAGCGACAGCTGGTCTGGATCTCGTCGTCGGTGTGGCCAAGATACACCACCGGCGAAAAGCCGTTGGCCTCACCGGTCTGATCCTCCCAGGCGGGGGGATCGAAGCCACGCGCACGGGCCTGCTTGAGTGCCTCCTCCGCCTCGGGCAGGAACAGCTTCTTGAAGTAGACCTGGGCGAGATTGTAGGAGGTCTCGCCAACCTCCGGAGCGAGCTTGCGCGCGGCCAGATACTGGTGTACGGCCGCATCGTACTGGCCGAGATAATAGGTGTTGTTGGCCAGGCCGATCCAGGCCGCCACATGTTGCGGATCACGGTCCAGAATCCGTTGAAAGAGTTGGCTGCTGCGCTGGTAATTCCCGTTCCGCGCTTCCTGGATGGCCAGGGAGAGTTGCAGGCGGATCTGGCGCGACGGATTCAGACACTGGGATAGTCGCTGCTCGATATCCGCGGTCCGGTGAGCACTGGGGGGCATCTGGGTGGCCGCCACCAGCAGGCTGGTCTCGCTCAACGGGTCGATGCTCGGCATCGCCTGTTGCAGGAAGGACCAACTCGGGAAGAAGAACAGTAGTGCCAGTACCCAGGGGACCAGCAGCGGCACACACTGCCGGCCGCGGGCCTGTAGAAACAGTGGTACCGACAGCAGGGCCAGCCCACCGATCCAGCCCGGTCTGAGCAACACCACCGCGAGGGGCAGCATCAATCCCAACCAGGAACGCAGCCTATGACGTCGTTCCCGGAACAGGAATCCCACCAGAGCATGACAGATCTGCCGCCAGAACCAGAACAAGTACGCCAGCACCAGCAGGCTCCAGAGCAAGGCGATGTAGAGGATGCTCGCCTGATGTCCGAGCAGCAGCGACCGTTTGCGGACCAACGGATCGGCGAGGGAGGCGCGTACGGCATCGGGCAGGGCGATGAGCAGGTTCGGTGGATCGAGCCGTCGCAAGTTCAACATGGACTGCCACCAGTGATACTGCGACTGACCGGGATACGCCGAGGCGGCGGAACTCGCCTTCTGGTGGGCCAGCTCGTAATTGCCACTGGCCAGCGCTTTCTGCGCCAGGTGGAACTGATAGGCCCCGTCCACGGGATTGGCCAGACGGGGGGGACGTCTCGGTGCGGCGGCCTTGGGCAAGGTGGTGGCCTGAACGTCCGGTATCACCTTGCGAGAGATGTTCAGATCTTGTGGTTCCCAGGCCGCTGACGTGGCGGTGGTGACGCTGTCCCGCCGGTCACTGTTCTGGGCCTGGGCGGGGGACGCCAGCGCCAGGCAGATGCCGACAACAGAAAGGCAGCCCATTACCCAGGGCCAGATGGGTGTGATCAGATCACCCATCCGGGCCCGCCGGGATCTCGACCACACGGGGAAACGGTGGATCCACCCGGCAAAAGGCAACGGTGACTGGGCTGAAGAGTGGCGGCTGTGGGACACCTCGACTCGCAATCCGATGTTGAAACCTGTGCCCGATCATACGATTATGGGCCTCAGGCCGGGTATCTCCCGGCTTTCTGCCCCTGGGGCGAAGTGGCATAATGCCAGATCATTCCCCATATGGAGTGGTTCTATACAATGATCGTGCCGAAAGGGCGCATCTTTACCTGCAGTTCCGGGTGAAGTAGCGCTGGGAGTGTCGTCGACGTTCCAACCGGTATGACCTTCGTCACCGATTTTTGGGGCGGAGAGGGTGGCGGCAGCTTGCGTCACCGGGCGCAAGCTCGTACACTGCATCCTTCTGCCATGTCAAAAACGAAGGATGGAGATCACATTCCCAAGGATGCAATCATTCGTGAAATCGCCGCCCACGAGGGTGAAACTGTCCGTCTGCGGGGCTGGATCTACAGCCGCACCGGCAAGGGGAAACTGGAGTTCCTGCAGCTGCGCGACGGGACGGGGATCATCCAGGTCGTCGTCAACAAGAAGGACGTAGACGAGACCAGCTGGGATGCGTGTCAGCTACTCACCCAGGAGAGCAGTTTGATCGTGACCGGCACGGTGGTAGTGGACAAGCGCTCGAAACTCGGTTTCGAGATCCAGGCCGAGAGCGTGACGCTGCTCCAGCAGGCCGAGGGGTATCCCATCTCGCCGAAAGAGCACAGTACACCGTTTTTGCTCGATCATCGTCATCTCTGGCTGCGCAGCAGGAAGCAGCATGCCATACTCAGCATCCGCTCCACCCTGGCCCTGGCCATGAGACAGTTCTTCACCGACGAAGGATTCGTCAACCTGGATTCGCCGATTTTCACGCCGAGCGCCTGCGAGGGTACGAGTACGCTGTTCTCCACCGAGTACTTCGGGGATACTGCGTATCTGGCCCAGTCCGGGCAGTTCTACATGGAGGCAGGGGCCGCCTCTTTCGGCAAGGTCTACTGCTTCGGGCCGACGTTTCGAGCAGAGAAGTCCAAGGGACGGAGGCACCTCACCGAGTTCTGGATGATCGAACCCGAAGTTGCTTTTGCCGATCTCGACGACATCATCGATCTCGCCGAACGCTTCACGGTTTACACCGTGGGTCGGGTGCTGGAGAAGCACCGGGATGAGCTGGAGAATGTCCTGGAGCGGGACTGCACGGTACTGGAGAAAACCTGCGCGGGGAACTTCCCGCGCATCGCCTATAACGAAGTGGCCGACTGGCTCGATAACTTCTACCGGCAACAGGCGCTGGACCCCGCCTGGGAGGGCAAGACGACGTTCGCGCATGGCGGTGACTTCGGTGGCGACGACGAGACGTTTTTCAGCAAGCAGTACGACCGCCCGGTTTTTGTGCACCGCTATCCCACGGCCATCAAGGCCTTTTACATGGAGCCCGATCCGGTGGATCCGACGCTCTCCCTGTCGGTGGACATGCTGGCTCCCGAAGGCTATGGCGAGATCATCGGCGGCGGCGAGCGCGCCTCCAGTCTGGACTACCTGCTGCAACAGATCGAACGACACAATCTCCCGCAAGAGGCGTTCGAGTGGTACCTCGATCTGCGGCGTTACGGATCGTTCCCGCACAGTGGTTTCGGTCTCGGCCTCGAGCGTACCGTGACCTGGATCTGTGGTATCAACCATCTACGGGAGGCGATTCCGTTCCCGCGCCTGCTCAATCGACTTTCGCCGTGACCCGAACACCGCCACCGGGAGCGGCGTCGGCGCAGCCGAAACTGCCGTTGGGGAGATCTATTTCGCCCGGAAGTACGTTCCGGGGCCAAATTGTGGTAATGCGGCGTCAGGAATTGTCGAAAAAAGAGTTGCCCTCGCCAGCCGCGGGAGGCATTATGACGGCCGTTACGAGCTGGCCATGTTGAGAGATTGTTATCTCGCCCCCGCGTGATGGTGGGGGAGTGTCAGATTGGGATGTATGAGTTTGAGATCAAGTAGCGCCGCCCGTCGGTTGTACCTGAGAAGACGCCGGGTAGGGGCTACCAACAAAGGAGTAGAGATGATGTACACTTCGACTCGTGGCGCCATGTCGCTGGTAATCAAATGTGCTTCGGTCTGCTTGCTGCTGGCTGCCCTCGTTCTGGGCGGTTGCAGTTCTTGCAAGGAGTTCGAGGAGCAGATCCTGCAGATGGATGCCCAGATCGCGGATCTCCAGCACCAGGTCGCCGACAAGGAGAGCGCCATCGCCGAATGCAACCAGCTCGCCGATGACATCCGGGCCAACTTGCAGGCTTGCGAAGCCGAAAAGGCCATCCTTGTGGAGCAGCTCGAAGAAGTGGTGATGATCCGGATCCCCAACCAGTTGCTGTTCCATTCTTCGAGTGATCAGGTCATGGACACCATGGTGCCGACACTCGAGGCCATCGCTGCCGCCGTGCGTGAGCATCCCACCTGGGATGTCTACGTGGAGGGCTACACCGACTCCAAGAAGATCATGGAGGAGTGGCACGACAAGTGGCCGACGAACTGGGAGCTGGGCGCCTTCCGCGCCGCGGCCGTTACCCGGTATCTGACCAACGATCTCGATCTTGCGGCCGAGCGATTCGCCGTGGTGAGCTACGGTCCCTTCCGTCCGTTCGACAGCAACGATACACCGGAAGGCCGGGCCAACAACCGGGTCGTGCAGATCGTGCTGCACAAGGCTGAACGATAACTTCCGGGACGATCCCACCTGGATCGTTGCCGATCTGAAATACCCCTCGGAGAGTTGACGCAACCGGTTCGGATGCGTCAGACTGGCTGAGGGGTTCATTTTTTGCCGGCGGGAATCGACCGTAATAAAGCGGAGAGGTCAACGCTGGCGCAAGGCGGCGATCTCTCGCATGGCAGTGATGGCTGCCTCGATGTCCGACTCGGTGTTGAAGGGACCAACGCTGAAACGGACCGACCCCTTGGGTGTGGTGCCGATGCCGTCGTGGACCAGGGGAGCGCAGTGCAGCCCGGTGCGGGTGGCGATATCGTATTCGGCGTCCAGGAACATGCCCACCTCACCAGCCTCCCAATCCTCGATATTACAGGAGACCACCGGCAGGTGTCGCTCGTCGGCGCCGGCGCAGTAAGTCAATATGTTGGGGATCTCGGCGAAGCCCTCCAGCAGACGACCGGTCAACGCCATCTCATGGGCGCGGATCCGGCTCAGGTCGTGTTCGGCGAGATATTTCTGCGCCGCCAGCAGACCGGCAACGCCGACGGTATTGAGCGTCCCCACCTCGGTGCGGAACGGGAAGTCGTCCAGATGGGTGCGGACGGCTGACCGCACGCCGGTGCCGCCCCAGCGCGTGCTCCGGATGGGAACGTCCGGTCCCACCGCCAGGCCGCCGATTCCGGTGGGGCCGAGGAGGGACTTGTGGCCGGTAAAGGCGAGGATATCGATACACATGGCCTCCATGTCGATGGGCACCATGCCGGCGGTCTGGGCGGCGTCGATGGCGAAGCAGACACCGTTCTCGCGACAGATACGGCCCACCTCCGCCACCGGCTGGATCGTGCCGAGGACGTTGGAGCCGTGGTTGATGATCACCAGACTGGTGTTGGATCGGATACGTCGGCGGATCTCGTCGGGATCGATATATCCATCGCCGTCGAAAGGCACCAGCTCGTGCTCCAGATACCCGTCCTGCTCCAGGACGTACAGCGGACGCAAGACGGAGTTGTGCTCGAGGGTGGTAGAGATGACGTGGTCGCCCTTTTGCGGGATGCCGTGGATGATCATGTTCAAGGCGTCAGACGCGTTCAGACCGAAGGTCAGGCGATTGAAGTCGTGGGCGGGATTGTTGAAGAAGGCGTCCAGACTACGCCTCGCCTCATCGATGATCAAACCCGCCTCCACCGACAGATCGTAACCCGACCGTCCGGGATTGACGCCGTGACTCCGGTAGAAGTCGGCCATGTAATCGATGACCCGATTGGGTTTCGGAAAGGCAGTGGCGGCGTTGTCGAGGTAGATTAACTTGGTCATGGTTTCTCCTCGGATGACTGATCGTTGCCGGAAACGACCAGTTGAAGTTGGTCCCAATATGGCCACTTGAATTGTTGCTGGCAAGGGCAGTAATGCGTGGTATCCCTTGCAAAACAGGACCTTAGACGGTTAGTATTGCCGGCGAATGGGGACGGATTACTCCGGCCGATTACTCCAGTCAGGGAGGTTGTCATGGGAATCGAACGGATATCTGATCACCGGAGCGCGCGCCCTTTTTTACAGGTCAGCGGTTGGCTGGGTATCGTACTTCTGGTGTTGTTCACCGGGTTCGGTTGTGGCGGGGGGGATCAGCAGGAAAACTGGCCGCAACAAACGGCCGACCAGCAGACCGATCCCACAACGGAGATGGCCGATCCAATGGCTGGTGAACAGGCTGCTACGGCTGGCGACCTGCCGAGGCAGGATAGCCGGGATGGCACCATCACCCTGCAACCCGTGGAGAACCTGTCCAGCGACCTCGCGGCGACGTCAGCAGGCGAGACCGTGGCTTCCCCGTCGGCGACCGAGCCGGAGTCGCAGGCCCTGGAGCCGGATCCGAGTCGGTCCAGTGCCGTTTCGGCGGCCGGCGAACCGACTCCTCTGCAGCGGACGGGCAGTGGCCACTATCACCTGCAGGTGGGGTCGTTCCGATCCATGGAGAACGCCGAAGTCCGGCTGGGACGGCTCGCGTCCTTTGGTGTCGAGGCCGAAATCGTCAACGCGACCGTCAACGGTACGCTCTACCACCGGGTCATGATCAAGCATCTGGACAGCCTCCAGGAAGCCCAGGACCTGGGCCGGCAACTGGAGCGCGAACTCGGCGTGACGTACCTGATCCGGAAAGAGTAACCTGTTCGTTTCACTGTTCCTGTCACCGTGTTCTTGTCGTTCCAAGGAGTAGCCATGCGTGTTGTTTTCGACCTGTCATCTGTCCGTCTGGCCCGTCTCTGTTGTCTGGTTCTGTTGATCGGTGGGCTGGCATTGCCCGGGGCCGGGAAGGCCGACTCCGGCGAGGAGATCTTCGTTCGTCTGCACACCGACGCCGGTGAGATCCTGCTGTTGCTCCAGCCCGAGCTGGCGCCCAACCACGTGGCCAATTTCCGTCATCTGGCCCAGTCCGGCTTCTACAACGGCACCTACTTCCACCGCATCATCCCCGGTTTCATGATCCAGGGTGGCGATCCCAATACCCTCGACGATACTTTCAACAACGACGGGCAAGGTGGTCCCACCTGGCAGGATGTGCTGACCCCCGACGAGGCGGAGCAGGTAGCGAGTGTGGTGACCATGTTGCAGGCCAAGGGATATGCCCTGCCTGACCGCGCCAACCTGGTGGCCGAGTTCAACGCCACGCTCCATGTGCGCGGCACCCTCTCCATGGCCCGGACGCAAGACCCGAATTCGGCGGGGAGCCAGTTCTTCATCTGTGTAACCCGCACGGCTCATCTCGACAATCAGTACACCGCCTTCGGACGTGTGGTTCTCGGGATGGACGTCGCCGACACCATCGTCAACGCGCCGCAACGGGCAGGGTCGGGTAACATTCCGCTGGAGCCGGTGCGAATCGTCTCGGTTGATGTCTTCGGGGGAACAGCCGGGCTGAGTGAGCCGGAGCTGGCGGCCTGGCAACAGTCGCAACCGTAGGCGCTGACCTGGCAGACCGCTCCGGAATCGCGAAACGATCCCCGTCGAACCCGTGGTAACGGGCCTGCCGGGGATCGCTTTATTGTCCGGAGTCTCGGTCAGAGGTCGTCCATGAGGTGCTGTGCCTGGCGGATCACATCCGCATCACGGGATCCCGCGGCGAGGATGTGATTCAGCTCGGCGCGGGCCGCGGCGAATTCCCCATCGTGTTTCAGCAATCGGGCGTGCTCCAGTCGGAGCGGCAGATGATCCCGCTTCTGTTCGTTCAACAACCGCAGGGTGTGTTCCACCGCCCGACGGGCCTGGCCCCAGTCGCCCATCCCGCGACAGCTCTGACTGAAGATCAAGCAGACGGTGCCTTGACGCGGAAGCATGCCGAGGATGGCGGCGGCGGTCCGACGGCTCTCGGGATAACGTCCCAGCTGATTCAGATACCGGGAGAGCGGGGCCAGGAACGGGACGATGTAGCGGGTGAATGGTTCTTCCAGACCGCGCACCCAGACCGCCGGCAGACCGTCGGGCAACTGGACGGCGCCTCCGCTCGGGGGAAAACTCGCGGCGAACAGTTCGTCGATGCGCTGGCGAAACTCGTGGGGGACCGCGTGTGCCCACCAGTACGGCGCCAGCGGCGGGAAATCCCGCACGAGCAGGTCCTGCAACCGGTCGCCGAGATGGTAGATGATGATATGCGGACCGAGGATCCCGCCGGCAGGTGCAAATGTCGCGACCCGTTCGCCATACTGATCGAGCAGCCCGTACCAGGTATTCTGGGCGGCGTAGCGCTCCGGATCAGCGGCGTAACGGCCACGAATGGCGGAACTGGTGAGGAAGAAGTCGACGCCGCGGTAGAGTGCTGGTGAGTAGAACACCTGGTTGATGTCGCTGGCGTGGGGGAACACGTTCACCTTGACCTGCGATCCGTCTTCAGCCTGCACCGTGATGGTGTAATTGCCGCTGGCGGCCATGGGCAGGTTGAGGCTGCGGAACCAGCCGGAATCCAGAAACCGTTGTCGCACCGGTTCGCTGGCGGCGGGGAAAGCTGGGTGTCGCTGCACGATGTCGAGATCCAGGTCGTTGCGTATCAGGGCGCCGTACGATTCCTGGACCAGGATCTGGGAACGATCCAGATTCTGCTCGCACCACTCACGGGCCAGCATCTGGGTTGATTGTCCACCACGTGAAGCGGCGACGAATCCGGATCCGATCGGTTGCGCGAGCAGGGCTGTGGCGAGCAGCAGTGTGGCCAGGATCCGCTGGCGACCGGAGAACCGTCCGCTCACGGTGACCGCCACCAGCGAGGCCAGCAACGCAGCGCCAGGCAAGATGGGTACCAGATACCGGATGGCCGACATGCGGAAGAAGGCGACACTCAGCAGGTTAGGTAGTAAAAAGAGCCAGAGCGCCAGTTCGGGCCGCTGACTATGACGCCGTACCGCACTCAAAGTCAGCCCGAGGCTGCCGAGCAAGCAACTGCTGCCAACCCAACCCAGATCCTTGATCACGGTGAACAGCTGAACCCAGCTCTTGTGACGCCCGAGGGTGCCGAGGTGTCCTTCGGCCATGTGCCGTCGTTCGAAGGAGAAATCGGACCAGAAACTGCTGAAATCGAACACCACATACGGTGATGAAACGAGAAAGACCGTCAGACACCCGGCCGCCGCTGCCGGCCACCAGGCCAGACCGCGCCAGCCGTGACGGGCCCAGAGAATCCAGGCCAACGGCAGGACCAGCAGACCGGCGGTGTATTTGGCGCCGGCGGCGAGACCCAGCAGTGCCAGGCTGGCGGCCAGCCGACCCCAGCCGCCGTGCTGGCGGTAGGCCAGCATCCGTTCCAGTGACCACATGGCAAACGCTGTCATCACCGGGTCGGTATAGATGGAACGGGAAGTCACGATCATGGTCGGCATACAGGCGACATAAACCGCGGCGAGCAGCCCGGCGCCCTTGCGTAACCGTTCCCCGAGACTCCAGACCGCAACGATGGTGGCCAGGTCACAGCCGATACCGATGAGCCGGGCCACCACCACCGGCGTGGTGGGATCCAGCTGGTAGAGCAGCCAGTAATCGGAAGGATTGTGATAGAGGCCTAGCATCTGGCCACAGGCGTAAAACAGTTTCTGCACCGTGAAGTGGAGGTAGATGGACAGGGTCGGGTAGTTGAAGAAGTGGGGATTGAGGTCGGTCTGGCCCGTATTCCAGCCCCACATCTCCAGGGCTTGCTTGAACGGAATGGCCTCTTCCAAAAAATCGGGTAATCCATGACGGACATGCCATAATCGCAATCCGGCGGCCAAAAGCAAAACCAGCAGACAGAAGAGGCTGGCTTGACGTTGCCGGGGATCACGGTTTAGCATAGCAGATTGCTCTGTTTCAGGGGACGTTCGGAAATTCGATCCGATTCCGCCCCGCCAGGGGTGGGGGAGCAAGGACTGTCGTCAGCCACCTCGACCTCCGGAAGGCCACATGCACCGAGCCAAGACCCAGATCCAAGCGAGTCCCGCACCCGACCGCGTTATCGGGTCCACTACCATTGTGGTCAAAGGCGTGCGAGTGCACAACCTCAAGAATCTGGATCTCGAGTTACCACGGCGCAAGCTGGTGGTGGTCACGGGACCCAGCGGGTCGGGAAAATCGTCCCTCGCTTTCGATACCCTCTACGCCGAGGGCCAGCGCCGGTACATCGAAAGCCTCTCCAGTTACGCCCACCAGTTTCTCGGGCAGCTTCCCAAACCGGATGTCGACCGGATCGAGGGGTTGTCACCTTCCCTGGCCATCAATCAGAAAGGGATCGGCACGAGTCCCCGCTCCACAGTGGGCACCATCACGGAGATCTTCAACTTCCTGCGGCTACTCTACGCCCGATGCGGTGAGATATCGTGTCCCGACTGCGGCATTCCGGCCGGTGGGCGGCCACTCTCGGATATCGAGGACGAGATCGTCGGTCTGCCCACAGGCAGCCGCTTCTACTTGCTGGCCCCGGTGATCAAGGGGCGCAAAGGAGTTCACAAGAAGCTGCTGGCAGATCTGCTCAAACAGGGGTACGTGCGGATCGTGGTGGATGGCGTCATCCGGGAGCTGGCGGAGGAAATCGATCTGGCGCCGGGTAAACGCCACGACATCGCCGTGGTGGTGGACGGTCTGGTCAACCGCGCCGGGATCCGGTCTCGTCTCAAGGACGCCCTCGAGCGGGCGACCGGTCTGTCGGGAGGAGCCGTGGTCGTCTGGCGCGACGGCGATGAAACCTACTACAGTCGCGAATCATCCTGTCCGAGTTGCGGCCGCAGTTTTCCGGAGCTGGACCACCGACTCTTTTCCTACAATTCCCCCTACGGCTCGTGCCGGGAGTGTCACGGACTCGGCACGTTGCAGACCATCCAGCCCGCCAGCATGGTGCCCGATGA
>JBDRBC010000231.1:0-4227 GCA_043823125.1 bacterium
TAGTTTCTGATTACCTTTGGTATTACTTGGAATTCTTTTTTATTTAAGGAAGAGCCCCTGCTAAAGTGAGGATCCTTAAAGTAGATAATTCTCTGAATGAACTGAACGGTCGCGATCCCAACCAGTACTTCGAAAAGGCGGGCGGCCGGGCGGAACTCGTGGTGCGGCCGTGGCGGGATCTGGATCTGCGGGTCGGCGTCCAACGCGAAGACCACACCTCGTTGCCGGTGAACAGCAGTTGGAATCTGTTCGGCTACCGTGACAACGTGTCGGACAACCTGCCGTGCGACGAGCTGCAGACCAAGGCCTTGACCGTCGGCGTCGGCTTCAGCTGGCGGCGGTGGCGACTGGACGCGGATCTGCAGCTGCATCGGGTGTTCGGCGGGAGTTATCTGGATGCCCGCAACGACCTCGCGACCGGCCAGCCCGTGACGAACCACGACTTCCGGCGCCTGCAACTGAGTCTGAGCGGCAGCATCCTCGACCGGCATGGGAACGAGTACCGGCTGAAGGGCCACTGGATCTCCCTGGATCAACAGGCGCCGCTGCAGTGGAAGACCTATCTGGGTAATTATCAGAACCTGCGCGGTTTCGACGTGCGGTCCGCCGTGGGGGACCAGGCCGGCTGGGCGTCGCTGGACATCCACTGGGGATTCGATCTGTTCCGCGCCGTGCGGTTTCCGCTGCTCGGCAAGCTGGGGCTGCAGCCCATCACGTTCTTCGACTACGGGCGCGCCTTCGCCCTGGACGGGCCGTTCGAGCAGGAGTGGGACGACGGCTGGCGCGCCGACGCCGGTTTCGGCTTCGGCAAGATGATCGGCGTGCCCGGCTACAAGGGGAATCTACGGCTCTATCTGGGACGGCCGGTGCTGATGGGGCCCGGGGACGACATCTGGCACCTGCTCATCGCCTTCGAGAACTGATCCGATGCCGTCTCCGAGAATCGAGTCGCGGCTGGCGGCCAGTGGCTGCTGACGGCCGGTGGGTGGGTTCGCCGGACATCCATTGACTATAAACCGGATTCATGGCACAATGCTCTGGTGGGTGTTCGCCCGGGCGCCCAGGACAATCCTCTCATGTGATTTTCCACCTCGCGAAAAGATCGTGCAGTTCCCTGCTCGTGGTTGACCGTGTCGTCTCTTTGCGGCCAACCGGATCGGCAGGGCGACACCTGCGGAGAGGCCGGTTACCGGCCCCGCGCGATGGGAGGAAACAGCATGGGTTTCAACGCCGCAGTTCAGAACAACTCCCTCCCTCTCTGGGACCAGCCGGTGAACAGCGATCGGTTCGCCCTGGCGTTGCTGGCGGTGCAGACCGAGAACTACCACGAAGCGTTTCCGCGCTTGAAGGACCTGCTGGTGGCGACCACGGGCCAGGCAGATGCCGTGGCGGTGGATCTGTACGAGGTGGAAGCACCGGCGGCCGGCGGCACCATTAGTGAAGCCGAACGCGAGCCCGGTGATCCGGATCCCATCAAGCTCACCAGCATTCCGCCGTTGCCGTTCGAACCCAGTCCGGTGCCGACCTTGCGCGACACGTGTTTGTTGCTGGCCGAGGCGTTGTACATGTCCGGGCGTGACATGGCCTGTCTCGCCTACTGCGACCAGGCAGCGTTGCAGGGCTGGATGCCGCCCGACGACAGTTACGCCGCCCTGTTGCACGGTTGGGTTCTGGCCAAACGGATGCAGTTGCAAGCGGTGCGGGAACTGGTGGTGCATCACCTGCGCAAGGAGGAGTGCCGGCACTCCAAGGTCATGCAGGCCGCTTTCCTGCATCTGCGGGGAATCTGTGAACGGGGCCTGGGCCATCCCCATCCGGCCCGGCGTGATCTGCGTGATGCCGTGGCGCTGTACCGCATCGCCCGGAACGAGATCGGCGAGGCGGAGGCGCTTAATGCCCTCGGCACCACCGAACGGACGTCGGGGCGGTTGGCGGTGGCCGCGGCCACCCTGCGCGAGGCCATGCGGCTCAATGAAAAACGGGGGACTCGCTACCGGCGAGCCAAGAATCTGTTCAATCTGGGTGTGGTGGAGCAGAAGGCCGGGCGGTCGGCGGCAGCGGTGAAATTGTTGCTCGAGGTGCGGGAAATCCAGCGGGACCGGCACTGCGACAAGATCAAGACCAATGTGGGTCTGGCGCTGGCCAAGACCTACCTGCAAATCGGGCAACTCGACAAGGCCCGTGACGAGGCGCGGCAAAGCATCGCCAAGGCGGTGGCGTGCCGGTTCACCTGGGAAGAGGAGCTGGCGCTGGAATGTCTCGGCGACGCGGCACTGAGGGAAGACAAGACCGCCCTGGCCCGGCGGTACTATCAACGCGGCCTGGCGCTGGCCCGCAAGATCGATCCCGGATGCGACCTGATGGTGGGACTGGAACGGCGTCTGGGCGAGATCTGCCTGGCGGAGGAGGATCCGTGCGGCGCCGTGACCATCTTGCGCCGGGCGGTGAAAATGGCCCGGGCCAACGCCGAGAAGTTCGAGGAGGGTATCGCCCGCCGGCTGCTCGCCAGGGGGTACCGCCAGATGGGGCAGTGGCGCCGCGCCTATGGGGCCTGTCGCAAGTCCATCAACGTGTTGTGGGAGTTCGGCGCCGAGCTGGAACTGGCGCACAGTCGTCTCGAAGCGTCCTGGATCCGTCTCGGCTGGTGGCGTGCGGAACAGGCCGGACAGGATATGCCGGGGGCGGCACTGGCCAGGCTCGGTGAACCGGATCGGGCGGCCAGTCGCCGTGGCCACTTCGATTTCGCCTGGAGTTACGTGATCGAGGCGTTTCACGGCTACGCCGATCTCGGGTTCGAGGACGGGAGCCAGGCCTGCATGGAACTGATGGATCAACTCCGGGCCGAGGCGCAACCGCCCTGGCGTTTGCGTGGGTTGTCTTCGTGGTCGACCGGGGAGAAAGCTGCGGGTACGTCCGGATCAACGTCCAGAATGGCATCCGTGGCGATTGCCGGAGCAGGTCAATCACAGCCTGGCGGTGAGGATGGGCCGGGGACCCGGTTCGCCAACGGCGATCGGTTCGTGGCCCGGGCGCCGGCCATGCTCGGCATTCTCGGGCTGGTCAAGGTGGCCGCCGGCAGCCGGGAGTCGGTGCTCATCAGCGGCGAGACCGGCACCGGCAAGGAACTCATCGCCCGCCTCGTCCACGAAGGGAGCGACCGCGCCAACAAGCAGTTCGTGCCGGTCAACTGCGCGGCGGTGCCCGAAACCCTGTTCGAGCGTGAGTTCTTCGGCCACCGCAAGGGCGCGTTTACCGGCGCCGAATCGGATCGACCCGGCCTGTGCGAGCAAGCCGACGGCGGCACCCTGATGCTCGACGAGATTGGTGATATGCCGATGTTCCTGCAGGCCAAGCTGCTGCGGCTGCTGCAGGAAGGCACGTTCCGCCGCCTGGGGGATCCCACCGAGCGCAGCGTGGATCTGCGGATCATCGCCGCCACCAATGCGGATCTGTCCACCCTCATCGCCGAGCGGCGCTTCCGCCAGGACCTGTTCTACCGCTTGCAGATTCTCGAACTGCGATTGCCCCCCTTGCGCGAGCGTGGTGAGGACATCGTGCCGCTGATCCGCCACTTCGTTCAGAGGCTCACGGGTAACGATGCCGAGCCGGAGGATCTGTTCGAACCCGGCGTTCTGACTGCTCTACTGCGCTATCCCTGGCCGGGCAATGTGCGGGAGCTGGAGGCCATGACCCGACGACTGGCGCTTCTGGCCGGCCACACCGGCCGGGCCACGGTGGAGATGCTGCCGCCCGAGGTGGGCCGCTGGCGCAACCAGCCCACCGGCGTGAGCGAGGGGCTGAATCTGGCGCGGTACCTGGAAATCGCCGAGAAGGAACGGATCACCCAGGCGCTCACACTGCACGAGGGGAATCGCACCGAGGCGGCCCGGGCGCTGGGGATCTCACGGAACACGCTGTACAAGAAGATGGAGAAGCTGGGAATCCGGATTCCGGCCTGAGAGGGGCGATGCCAGACAGCCGCCTGACAGTGCCAGATCCGGTCGGGCAGGCTTGACGGAACCGGCGGTAAAGGCTATATTGCCGCCCGGTTCTAGCTGTTGTTTTCCTGGCCGAGGCTGGGAAAACACGGCCTGAGCGTGTATATTGCGGATACGTCTAGACTCCTCCGTAGCTCAATGGTAGAGCATTCGGCTGTTAACCGAAGGGTTGTTGGTTCAAGTCCAACCGGAGGAGCCAGTTTTCAATTCCGCGGAAAGTTGTCTCTAT
>JBDRBC010000232.1:0-2968 GCA_043823125.1 bacterium
CGAGCGTCTGGTCTGTCAGGATTGTGCTGGGCGGTAAGGCAGAGCTATGCCAGCGGCAGGCCTCTGCCAGGAGCAGCATCCGAGCTTCCCGATTGCTGCCCGACAGTAAGTCAGGATTATCGTGATACAGATCGAGGAGGGCTTCCGTGGCTTCACGAAAAGCGGTGCTGTCGAACGCCTCCAGAGCCTCCATGATTTCCTGGTCCGCACCATCTCCCGGCAGCTGGAGCAACTCCAGTGCCTGACGCAGTGATGCTTCGGCGAGCCTCACTTCACCACTGGCAGCTGCAGAACGGCCTGCTTCGATCTGTAACCGCGCGGCGAGGTCACGGGGAGGCTGCCGGGAGAAGAGAGCGGCCGCACGGCCGAATTCCGCGGCGGCCTTGTCGTGCTGTCCTTCCCGGGAATAGGCGACACCGAGATAGATCAACGACAGGAGCCGGGTGCGGAAGCACCCCCCGTACGTGGCCGCCGAATCCGGATCCTGGAACAACTCGCGGGCGGTTGTAAAATCGTCCGTTTCCAGTGACAGTCTGCCCAGCAGGTACCGGCTGGCAGCCAGTAGCTCCTGGTCGGCTCTGTTTTCGGCGATATCGAGACAGCGGCTGGCCGCTTGCCGGGCGGTGGCGAGATCACCCGTTGCCAGGGCCAGTTTGAATGAGCCATCCTCAAGGACCCATTCGTCGTAAGTGGCGGATCGGGTGGTGACGGTTTGCCGCCCTCGCTCGAGAGCCTCCAGGGCCAGCAAGTATTCACCTTGCCGGGCCAGAAAATCCGCGGTCTCCACCTCGATGTCGGCCAGCAGGCTGTAGTCGGCAGCGGTTTCGTACAGGGCGCCGCGTAACGCTTCCAGTCGGGCCAGCGCCCGGTAGGCGAGCTGGGGTTGTGCCGATTCCAGCCCCTGCCTGATCATGTTCTTGAGCAGTTCGGCCTCGTCGTTGACGCTGCCGGCATGGGCGAGCCGGGTGGCAGCCACCTGGAGCAGTGAATCCACCGTGGCATAGTTTCCCTGCAAGAAATGAAATTCCGCCAGCTTGAGCGGTAGCATCGCCTTGTTCCGCCGAAACGAGGCCGCTTCGACCCAGCGTATAGCCCGATTCTGGTACACGACACACGAATCGAGTTCCCCCAGCAGACGGTGGTTGTACGAGATGTTGTACATGTTTATGGGAGCGTTCACCGAATCCGCCGCCGCGATATTGTTGGCCAGATTGGCGCGGTTGTGGCGGAGTGCTCGGCGATAGTCGCCCTGTTTTGCAGAGATGGCGGCGGCCTGATTGGTGCAGATGGTGAAGACGCCGGGATAGTCGTCCAGTTCGGCCTGTCGGGCACTCGCCTCGGATAGCTCGAGGGCGGTGGACGACTCGCCACGCAGGGACAGAATGAAGGCGATCCGCCAGCGGTACTGCAGGGCGCGATGATCCGCCCCGCAGTTGGTGGCCATGGCCTCGGCCAGGGTAGCGGCGTGCAGGGCGTCGTCCAGCCGCTCGGCTCGGGTCAGATAGCGGGCGATATCGTTCCACAGGAACATTTCCAGGACCATGCCGCCATTCACTCGTGCCCTCGGCAACCACGACACCAGCCGATCCACGGCGTCGAGGTGTTGTCCTGTATTGCTGAGATCGAGTGCGATCCAGTGCGTAAGCCACACCTGTTCCAGCGGATTCAGCTCCTCGCGGAGTTGCTCGGCTCGTTGCAGGAGTCGGGTTCGCCGGCCACGGTCTTTCTCGCGGAGTCCCTGGGCGAAGCTGGCCCGAGTGCTGGTGGTGTCGGTCAGGATTGGCAGCTGAAATAATGAATCGATGGTCTGGCCGCGATGCAACAGGAAGTCGAAGTCCAGCGCCATGTCGATCCAGAGGCAGTGCTCGGGCTGACGTCCCCAGAGGGTATACAGCTCGTCACCCACTTCCTGCCGCTCGGCAGGTCGGAAAACCCGGGCCACGAGATGGTTGAACCGGTTCAGCTCATTCGTGGTCTCGTTGTCCACCACGGGATCGGCAAGGGAACGCCGTCCGGCCTGAACAGCTTGGCGCAACTGGTCGGAAAGAGGGATTTCGCCCAGATCGATCAGCGGCGACAGACCACCGTCGTGGTCGTTACCGCAGCCGGTCAGCCACGTGATCGAGAACAGCAGAACAAGCGCCACGACCGGGACGCCCACCGAGAAATAACGAATAGGAGTTGGTGCCAAGATAAACCCTTCAGGAGTGGTCCAATGGTACACTCCACCATACGCTTCGGTCGTGACCGAGTCCATTCGTATGGCAACAAAAAGGCCGGACGTCGAATGAACGTCGGGCCTGGTATATGGGCTGCTATCTCGTTCGAGTTAGCAGTTGATCATCGTGGTGGTGCATTCAAAGAAGGAACAGCCGGCGGTCTCCGGGGGGCCGCACGTACCGCCGGGATCAAAGGTCGCCTGTTGTGCCTTGCAGGCCCAATACGAATTGGTGTAGCAGGTCCCATGCGGGCCACTGTACGCCCCACCGACTGCTTGCATTTCGGTGTTGCTCAGGGTTCGGATGGTCTCGGAATTGAGCTTCAGTATTTTCATCCTGGTTCTCCTTCAGGTGCGGAAGTTATAGTTGTTCACATGCCTGGTCCCGTCGACCGGGCACCAATGGAAGAACGTATGAAGTTTCGACCATGAAAGAGCAATTCGAGTGATCTCATGTGGGTAGAAATCAGATGAAACCAAAATCACCGCACTTCGTGTTACACACCGCCCCCGCTGAATAACCCCTGCAGCGGTGGGGTATCGGATCCGTTTGGATCTCCCGGCAGGTATCGAGTTCCACGCTCGAAAATTCAGGAGGAGTCTAGCATGCCATTCACGTCAGCGTCTGTCGGTTCCACGCAATCGACCTCGCGAATTCCGCTGATTCTGTTGTTCACCCTAATCTGTTGCCCGTTTCTCTGGGGAGCGGCCGCCGCCACGGCCGCCCAGGAGGAGTTCGTGGACGGAGTA
>JBDRBC010000233.1:0-9237 GCA_043823125.1 bacterium
CCGCTCCTCGCTGATCTCGTTGCACTCGCCCTCTATCATGCAAACGATGTCGTCCGTGCCGGCCACCACCAGGTCCATGGTGGATTCCGCGAGCTGCTCGTAACTCGGATTGATGATGAACTCGTCGTTCACTTCCGCCACCCGGACCCCGGAAACGAATTCCGGGAACGGGACATCCGAGAGGTTCAAGGCCACCGAGGCGGCGGTGATGCTCAGGACATCGGGGTGGAACGCGTCGTCGGCGCTGATGATGAACGCGACGATCTGGGTTTCGAACTTGTATCCCTTGGGAAACAGCGGGCGCAGCGGGCGGTCGATGAGCCGGCAGCTCAGGGTTTCCCGCTCCGTGGGACGGCCCTCACGTTTGAAAAAACCACCTGGGATCTTGCCCGCGGCGTAGGTCTTGTTGCGATACTCCACGAACAGCGGCAAGAAGTCGCGGTCCGACTCCTTGGTATCAGCCGTGACGCACATCAAGGCCATGGTGTCGCCCATCCTGACCACCACCGACCCGCTGGCCTGCCTGGCCATTCGTCCTGTTTCTAGGGAAAACTCGGTTCCATTCATCTCGAGTGTTACTACGTGCTTTTCCATTGCTTCCTTCCCTTTCCTACCGCTTCAGCTACAAAGGACATTCGCGGGCGGAATTCAGGTCAAGACATAACACTGCGTACGTCAGCGACGCCGCAGCTCTACCCGCGTCCATACTAACCAGATTTCCCGACTTCACCGTGGGGAAAACAGGCGGGGTGGTTATCCCCGGATGCCAAGTTCCTTGATCAGAGCGCGATAGCTATCCAAGTCCTTCTTCTTGAGATAGTTGAGCAGCCGTTTCCGCTGCCCGACCATCTTCAAGAGGCCGCGCCGTGAATGATGATCCCGAGCGTGCAGCTTGAAGTGCGCCCCCAAGGTGTTGATACGCTCGGTCAATAGTGCGATCTGAACCTCGGGTGAACCGGAGTCCGCGTCGTGTTTCTTGAACTTGGAGATAACCTGCGATGTCTGATCCTTCTTCAGCGCCATCGTCAAGAACCCTCCTCGCGATGTCACGCAAATGCGTCACGATGGCCGCAGATCGATAGCCCTTCCCGCTGTACTGGCCTCAGCCTGGTTCTTGCCGGAAGGACCGCCATAGAGCCTTAGATCGACCCGCGTACGAAATATGGCAGCGCATGAAAAGCGCGGGTTATCGGCCCCGCGCCCAGCCACCGCCGACAGCAATATAGAGGATGCTCCTGCCATGGGCAAGGAGAAAGCCCTCCTGGATTCCAGCCCCAATGGGCCGCTTCACTCCCGTGATGACCCGGATCACGCCGTAACCGTGGCCGCCTGGTCGGGTGGAACCGCCGCGGCGCCGTTGGTCCGTCCCTGGAAAGTCGGCACCAGATCCAGTATTCCCTCCCAGCAGCCGCTCAGCTCGTTGGCATCGGCTGCATTCAAGAGAATTTCCACCCGTCCCGGCACACTGATCTGGTCGGTGGCATCACGCGGCGCCACCCGGATCCCCGGATGGGCAGTGGGTCGCGGCCGCTCGCCCTCGGTCCAGAGTTCCTCGTATAACTTTTCGCCGGGCCGCAAACCGGTGTATTCGATGGGAACGTCCACGTCCGGGGTCAACCCGGACAGCTGGATGATCTGCCGGGCAAGCTGGTCGATCTTGACCGGTTTCCCCATATCGAGGATGAACACCTCGCCCCCCTGCCCCATGGTGGCGGCGTAGAGCACGAGATGGACCGCCTCGGGAATGGTCATGAAATAGCGCTCGATGTCCGGGTGGGTCACCGTCACCGGCCGCCCCTCCCGGATCTGGCGCAGGAACAGCTCCACGACGCTGCCGTTGGATCCCAGCACGTTGCCGAAGCGGATGGTGCTGAAGGCGGTGGCGCTACGCCGATTGTGCGCCAGCACGACCCGTTCGCAAATTCGTTTGGTGGCGCCCATGACACTAGTGGGATTGACCGCCTTGTCGGTGCTGATCAGGAGGAAGGTATCCACCCCGTGTCGGTCGGCCATCTCGGCCAGGAGCTGAGTGCCCCCCACGTTGTTGCTGACCGCTTCCACCGGATGGTGCTGAAGTATCGGCACGTGCTTGTAGGCCGCAGCGTGGAAAACCACATCAGGCTGATAGCTGAGGAACAGCTGCTCCATCCGCTGGTGATTCTTGATGTCCCCCAGGAAGAATTCCAGTTTCGCCCGGACAGTGCCTTTTCCCGACAGGAGTTCGTGTTCCAGTCGGAACAGGCCGGTCTCGTCCTTGTCCAGACAGACCAGCAGCGCCACGTCCTGTTCGGCGATTTGCCGACACAGTTCGGAACCGATGCTCCCGGCCGCGCCGGTCACCAGAACTACCCGCTGGCGCAAGAAGCTCTCGATCTGCGGCACTTCCGAACTGACCGGACGTCGACGCAGCAGGTCCTCCACATGGAAGTCGGTGATCCGGGTGACGACATTGCTGCTGCGAATGATCTGGCGCAGATCAGGGATGGTCTTCAACGGCAAGCTGGTGCGCCGGCAGAGCTTGATGATCCGATAGAGCTGGCTGGAAGTCGCCGACGGGAGTGCCAGCACGATGGCCGTGGCGCCGCTCCGCCGGGCGACATCGGCCACGAGGCCCACAGCGCCCACTACCGGAACACCCTGGATGGTGGTTCCCTGCTTGAAGGGATCGTCATCCAGGATGGCCACCGGCCAGAGATCGTCACCCAGGTGGGTGAGCATGGCCCGAACAGTCAAATCACCGGCTTGACCGGCGCCGATGACGAGCACCTTCCGGCGCCGTTTCGCGCCCAGCGAGTTACGCACCTCATCCCAGAGCCGGTACGAATACCGCACTCCGGCCAGGAAAAAGAGGCTCAACAAGCTGTCGATGACCAGGACGTTCAGGGGGAATTGCCCCTGCCAGAGCAGGTCCAAGGCGGGCCAGAGCGCCAGGCTGCTCCCGAAGACCGCGGCGAGCACCGGCACGGCGTCCCGAGCCGAAGCATAACGCCAGGTTGCCCGATGGACACCACAGAGAATCACAGCCAGCAAGCGGAAGAAAATGACGAGGGGCAGGCTTCTGAGCCACCACATTCCCCAGGAGCCTGGCTCCTGTACAAGTGTGGACATGTCGAAGAAAATGTGGAAGGCGAGCGTCAACGACACCCCGGCCAGCCCCCCGCACAGTAACAGATACGTCACTCGACGGCTTCGTCGCATGAAATTAATAAGTCGAACTTTGTTCCCCATAAATCGCCGCCAAAAACGCCCCGCCCGTTCCCCCAACGGCCGCGACAAAAGTCCCAGTTGATTCGATTGACTCTGTCATTTGTGCAAGTGCGGTGCCATACCGTACCCCACACTGTTTCGGCGGCAAAAGGTGGTGCTTTATATAAAGTTGTGGCCTCTAATCGGCCGCCAGGAATTATGGTCGGAAAGGCCTCGGCAGGGAGGGAAAGAGTGGCCGATCCATCTCGGAAATCGCGATGAGAATCGGGACACCCGGCAAAGGACAGCCGACCCGATACAAGATCAGGCCGGCTGCGAATCAGGTGAGACTGACCAGGAAACAGACTCGGGGATCAGGAATTAGCCGCTCGTTCGACGACGCCATCCCCGTTCAAGCGCAGGAATCCGGCCGCCTCGAGGTGATCGATGATCTGCCCCACGCATTCGGGGGGGGACATCCGATCGGTCTCCACCACGACCTCCGGGTTTTCCGGTTCCTCGTACGGCGCGGAAATCCCGGTGAATTCTGGGATCTCCCCCTTACGAGCCTTCTTGTACAGTCCCTTGGGATCCCGCCGCTCGCACTCCTCCAGGGAACAGCGGCAGAAGATCTCGATGAAGTGGCCGTCCGGCGCGATATCCCGGCAGCGACGCCGGTCCGACCGGTAAGGCGAGATGAAAGCGGTCAGGGAAATGATCCCGGCATCCATCATCAGATTGGCCACTTCGCCGATCCGCCGGATGTTCTCCGCCCTGTCCTCCGGGCTGAAGCCGAGATCGCTGTTCAATCCGTAGCGGACATTGTCCCCGTCGAGGACGTAGGTATTGCACCCCCGGGCGAACAGTTCTTTCTCCACCAGGCTGGCAAGGGTCGACTTGCCCGATGCGGACAGACCGGTGAACCAGAGGATAGCGCCCCTGTGTCCGTTACGGGCAATCCGTTCCCCGTGGGTCACTGCAGCCACGGACCAGGTGATGTTCTTGCTCTCGGGATTGGTCATTTTTTCCTCTCTTCCTGCCTGACGAGCCACTGTTCCCGCTAAGGATGCCTTTCTTCTTTATTCCGGAACCGACAATGCAAAAACCAGGCGCAATCCGGCGAGTTCGCCGACAATCGGGACCGGGCTACAGATAGCCAAGATCCCGCAACTTGTCCTTGATCTTGTCGAGTTCGGCTCCGGTGAACTCGGCCGGATCTTTCCGCCCCTGGTACACGATGTCGCGCAACACGAAGACCACGAAATCGGTGACCGAGTTGAAGCCAGAATCCGCGATGAGGGTCCGGATATGCTCGTAGAGCGGCTTCGGTATCTTGAGGGTGACCTTGGCATTGGACATGGAATTCTCCCACCGACCAGTGGATCTGGATCATGACCGAGATGTTTCGCCCTTGCTACAAGGGCTCAGATAGCTCGACCTATAACACTCTTATAGGAGTGCTAAAAGAGTGTACACGATAATGTATGTCTTGTCAAGCCTGGTGGTAATGCTGTATCGGCAAGGGGTTGTACGGAGGAACCAGCTGGCCAAGACGGCTCGTGAGGAGACCCGGCTCAGGAGTGGACGTGCTCCAGCTCGACCACGTCCTTACCTTCGGTCATCACAGGCATCAGGAACAAGTCCTCGAGTATGGAAGCAGTCGCCGGTTCCTCGGCTTCCTGCTTGCCGACCTTGAAGATGGTATCGAGGATGGTCCTGACATCGTCTCGTAAACTCTCCTGATCCAGATCCTGAGCATAAAGCTGCAGTTTCCGTGGCATGACCCGTTCGATGTAGAACCGCTCGGGATCGTCGGACCGATCCAGCAGTTCCTCCTCGTTCCGGAACAGAATCGAGGCCCGGTGAGTGATCCCTGGTCGGATCTTGAGGATGGATTCGAATTCGTGCCAGAACATATCGACGTACTCGGGCACTTCCGGTCTCGGTCCCACTAGGGACATCTCGCCGCACAGCACATTGATCAACTGGGGCAGCTCATCGATCTTGGTATGACGCAGGATCCGACCGAGACGGGTGATGCGACAGTCGCCCTTGACGGTGATATTCCGCCCCTGCCGGTGACTGTCGGCAGCCATGGTGCGGAACTTGAAGATACGGAACGGATTGCCGCCGCGTCCTACTCGTTCTTGCCGGAAAAATATCGGTCCGGCACTGGTCAACTTGACCAACGCGGCAACCAGGCAGAGCAGGGGCGACAGGAGAATAAGACCACAGCCAGAAGCAAGACAGTCAAAAAATCGTTTCACCCTGGCTCCTTCCCGGGCCTCGACACGGTACCGATGGCTGGTGGACCGATCCCCCTGTTGGGGGCTCGCGCTTGCTTGCGGTGTGATCTCGGCCATGTCCGATTCCTCCGATTACAACTTTATCGGCCCGATCCGTCAACCCTTAACCCTCACCTTGTGCCATCGAGAGTGTGTCCAGCCGCTGAACCGTGAAAATCCCGGGTTCCTGAATCAAAGAATCATATGAAACATTCAACTCCTCGGCCTATTCACTGGCCGGACTCACTCTCGCTGGCACAACGTGATCCAAGAATGATGCCAGTGGCCGGGGAGAGGCGGAGATGGAACAACAAATTCTTTACAAGCCATGAAGGGATGCTATGGTAGCTAACCACAACAAACGGTGTTGATTAGACGGTTGGGCGGCTGCCTGATCTTTTCGCCGATGGCCACCGAGAAGTGGCTATCTTTTCCTCATACTGTGGCAGGTATTCCATGACCCGCAAGGACTTCCTTCCGTTCTCTCCTCCGTGTCTCGACGAGGATGAAATCCAGGAAGTGGTGGACAGTCTCCGGTCCGGCTGGTTGACCACGGGCCCCAAGACCCGCCGGTTCGAGGCGGAATTCGCCACCGCCGTGGCGGCGGACTCCGCCCTGGCAGTCAGTTCCGGCACCGCGGCTCTGCACACGGCGCTGGTGGCACTCGGTATCGGTGAGGGTGACGAGGTCATCACTTCCACCATGACGTTCTGCTCGACGGTCCATGTCATCGAGCAAGTGGGAGCGCGGCCGATCCTCGTGGACATAGAACCCGACACCATGAACCTGGATCCGGAACTGGTGGCCGCTGCGGTCACGCCTCGCACCCGCGCCATCATGCCGGTGCATTACGGAGGACATCCGTGCGAGATGGACACCATCCAGGCGGTGGCGGAGCAGCACGGTCTGGACGTGGTGGAAGACGCAGCCCACGCCCTGCCCGCCAAGTACCGGGGGCGCTGGATCGGCTCCGGTCGAAATCTGGTTGCCTTCAGTTTTTACGCCACCAAAAACCTGACCACCGGTGAGGGTGGCATGCTCACCGGTCCGGTCGACCTGCTAGCCAAGGCCAAGGTCCTCCGTCTGCATGGCATGGACCACGACGCCTGGAAACGGTACGATAAGGGGGGCAACTGGCGCTACGACGTGGTGGCGCCCGGCTTCAAGTACAACCTCACCGATCTGCAGTCCGCCATCGGTCTCCATCAACTACGTAAGCTGCCACGGTTCGCTGAACGGCGTCGCCAGGTGGTGACGGCCTACCACAGCGGCTTGACCGAACTCGGTATCTGCCAGCTTCCCGTGGAACGTCCCGAGGTGGAACACGCCTGGCACCTCTACCCCATCCGGCTGCACCTGGATCGTCTTGCCATCGATCGGGATGGTTTTCTCGCCGAGATGCACCAGCATAATATCGGAACCTCGGTGCACTTCATTCCCATCCACCTGCTGGCGTACTATCGAGAGAAATACGGCTATCGACCGGAGGATTTTCCGGTGGCCCTGGACTGCTTCCAGCGGTTGATCACCCTGCCGCTCAATCCGGGATTACAGGCAGTGGACGTGGAGGACGTCTTGCAGGCCGTAAGAGAAGTGGCCGAGACTCACTGCAGGCAGGACTGATGGGATCGCCGGGGCGGAGTCTCCACTGCAGGGTCCGCATTCGACCGGGGTGAAATGGATTGGCGGCGATCCAGGCGTTTCGCCGGCACGCCACCCACCACGGCCATTGCCGGCACGTCTTTCGTCACCGCCGAATTGGCGGCGCAAGCGGCGCCACTTCCCACGGTGACCCCGGCCGTCACCGTAACGTGGGAACCGGTCCACGACCCCCGTTCGAGCACGATGGGCGCGGTACGGGGGGGACCGAACCGGTACGATCCATCCAGTTGCGAATGATTGGACGACGCCAGGATGCTGTACGGCCCCAGCATGACCTGGTCGCCCAGCGTGACACTACCCGACCCCTGCACCCAGCTCCCGTAGGCGATGTACACATCGTCACCGATGGTCACCCGGTGCGGTGCCAGAATCACCGCGTGGGAGCAGATCTGGAAATTCCGGCCGCAGGCCTGGAAGATCGGCCGCAGCAAAGTCCCCCGCAGCCGCATACACGGCACGAAATCCGGCAGCCAGCTCGTGGCCTTCATCACAAAGACGAACCAGACGTATTTCAGCTTGGACATGGCGCCTCGGTTTCCTCGTCGCACATGGTGGCCACCTGCTCCACAAATCGATCCACGGTCCAGCGTTCGGCTGTGCGGTAACCGTTCTTGATGAGTCGGTCCCGCAGGGGACGATCCTCCACCAGGCGGGTGATTGCACGGCTGATAGCCTGGGGATCCTTGGGCGGAACCAGCAAGCCGTCCACCCCGTCACTTACCGAGGACGGGATACCGCCCACCGCGCTGGCAATGACCGGCAGACCATTGGCTCGCGCCTCGATGAGTACTCGCGGCGTGCCTTCGGACAGGGTCGGCAGGATGAGAATATCTGCTGAGCGCAACTCCGCGAACATGTCCGGTCCGTATGAGAGATAGCCCTTCCAGTCGATCCGATCGGCGAGATCGAACTTGTCGACCAGACCCAGGATCCGGTCCCGATAGGCGGTGAAACGGCCGAACTCGCCCACGATGGTCAGTTGCCAGTTTCGCTGCAGCTGGAGCTGGGCCAGCGCTTCCAGTAGATACTCCACTCCCTTTTCCGGCCGCAGGAAGCCGACGAATAGCAGGGCGAGTTCCGGGCGGTCACAGGCGTCCTCACGGTAGTGAAACTCCTCCTTGACCACCGTGCTGGACACCACCGCTTCGGTCTGCGGGGACGGGTAGAGCCGTCCCAGTTCCTTGCCGTTGCAGATGAAGCTGCCGCCGGTCCAGAATCGTCCCCAGCGCGACGAGAGCCGATCGGTGGTGGCCACGGCCAGGGCTAGCCGATCCTGCAACCAGCTCGCGCGCCGGTGGCTGCGCAACAACGCCTCGGGATCGCTGACGATCCAGTGACACGGTTTCAGGCGGAACAGGAAACAGAGCAGATAGAGCAGCCCGATCAATGGCACCATGCCCCGGATGAAAAGCGGCGCCCCCCGCCGGCAGATGGCGAGATAGCTGCGCAGGATCCCGGGCCACTGCCGAAGCGATTCCAACATGCTGGTATAGGCGGGCTGCGGGATCAGCTCGATGTTATCGGCGGTGAGGCGATAGTCGCGCGTGATATTGTCCCCGGCGGGGACGATGGGCACCGAGAGATAGATCCGGTCGTGGTACCGGGCCAACCGATCGATGACGCGCCCGAAGGAGAGGTGGATGAAGATACCCGCCTCCGTCTGCTGGGCGTACATGGGCGCCACGATGCTCAGGGCATTCCGGCTTGGTACCGTCGCTGTATCCGCCTGCGACAAAGGGTGTGCCTCCTAGCGGGAGAGCGCTCCGGCATCGGAACGCAGCAATCGTGAACGTCCCCCCAGTAGACCAAAAAGAAACCCGAGCCCGTAACTGAAATGGAAGATCGCCAGGGTCGGGGGCAACAACGGCAACAGATCGAATCCGCGCCGGGCGGCGATGTTCACCGCACCCGCACAGACGAAGATGAGGTAGGTCCCGAGGAGCGCCAACGCCACCCTGCCGGTCACGGGCCACAACAGTCCCAGCAACGGGAGCAGAACCAGCGCCAGAATCAGTCCCACCGGCACCAGATGACGCCAGGAGGCGGGCAAGTGGTGCTTGCGGATTACCACCACCTTCCAGAATCCGTACTGGTAGTACTGGCG
>JBDRBC010000234.1:0-20965 GCA_043823125.1 bacterium
CCTGTCGGACAACACCCTGGACGACGGTAACGGGAACATGGGCGAGGCCTACGAGTCGATCTGGGTCAAGACCGCCATGACCGAAGTCGTGGAAGAGTTCCCGTTGTACGACAACTGGCTCATCTCCGACACCGGCGCCCGTGACGATTCGCTCGAGGTCGATCCGTTCGCGACCTTGACCTACGTTCCGACACTCGGCCATCAGCGGATCATCGAAGGTTTCATGGACTTCTATTACGTTCGCCAGATCGTTCCGCTGAGCGATGAGTACATCTTCGCGCCGCCGGTCGGGGTCTGGGATTCGACACCGTCAGTCACCGCCCGCGGTGGCTTCACGAAGGTCTCACCCAACCCGTTCAACCCGAAGACGGACATCCAGTTCGTGACGACCCGGGTGGACATGGTTCAGCTGAACATCTACAACATCCGTGGACATCTGGTCACCAGCCTCGTCAGCGGCCAGCTGCCGGCTGCGGAGCACAAGTTCGTCTGGGACGGCACCGATAGCTTCGGTCAGGACGTCTCCAGCGGCACGTACTTCGCCCGGTTGCGTATCGGCACCGACGTGTTGCAGGTGCACAAGCTTGCTTTGATCAAGTGATATGGCACTTGATTTGGTACACACGGAGAGCGTGTGTTGGCCCGGGAGATTTCGATCTCCCGGGCCTCTTCAATTTCAGCGGCAATCCAACCCATCGCTTGACGCAAACAAACATTTGTTTTAATTTCTTGATCGATCTCGTTCCCGACCACATCCCAGCAAGCTTGAGAATCGCCCAAAACGCGTCCACACCGAGGTGCCGCCACCATGTCCAGTGATTCCAGCCAGACCAAGGACCGGTTGCTCGACGCCGCCGAACGTCTCTTTGCCGATCACGGGTTCGAAGGGGTTTCCATTCGAGATCTTGCCGCCGAAGCGAACGTCAACATCGCCGCGGTCAACTACCATTTTCAGAGCAAGGAAAACCTCTATCACAACGTCCTCTGCCGTCATCTTCGGCCCAAGCGGGAACGGACGGTGGCCACCATCGAAAAGATCGTCGCCGAAAGCGATGGCAAACCCGATCTGGAGACGCTGATCCGGTCCTTCCTGAGCGAATATCTGCGCGAGGCACTGGTGCTGCCACAGGGCGACACCTTTCTGCGGTTGATGGCCCGGGAAATCCACCATCCGGGACACAGCAAGGACATCTTCTTTCGCGAGCTGGTGATTCCGATCCACGAGTCATTCAGTCGCGCCCTGTTGCTGGCGCGCCCCGGACTGAGTCCGGCGAGTATCACCTGGATCATCGCCTCCATCGTGGGCCAGATGATGCACTTCATCATGCGCTGGAAACGAGGCCAATTCTGCGACTGCGAGCAACCGGAAGAGACCTCGCCCATCACCATCTTCCCCCCCCTCAACGCCCCACTCGAGGAGTACATCCAGCAGGTGGTCGAACACGTCACGTTATTTTCCCTGGGTGGCGTCGAGGCCATCGAGGTCAGGTTCGAGGAGGATGCCCCTTGACCAGGTTGCGTTCGCTCCGGATTGATGGACACGGCGCCGAAAAAGAGACCAGGCGGCCGAGAATCGGATCGTTGTTGGGGATCGGACTCCTCTTGCTGTCCGGCTGCGCGCGGGGGCCGGCTTACCAACGCCCGGACCTCACCACCACCGTGCCGGCTACGTATCACTCACTCGTTGCACCGGAGACTCCCCAGATGATTCCCGGACCGTCCAGCTACTGGTGGAGCGGCTTCAATGACCCGCTCCTCGACGGTCTGGTCGAGGAGGCCATTCAGCACAACCACGATCTCGAAGCGGCCACGGCGCGAGTGCTGGAAAGTCGCGCCCTGCTTTTCGGTAGCAAATCCACGCGCTGGCCGGCCATCGAGGTGGGCGGGACCGCCACCCGCTCCAAGACCAGTCGCTCCATGTTCGGTGGCCAGGGTTCGTTTTACAGTACGCAGTACAGTGGCGTGGCCTCGACCCGGTACGAGATCGATCTCTGGGGGCGCCTCTCCCGCGCCGAAGAAGCGGCTCGGGCCAGCCTGCTGGCCAGCGAATTCGACCACCGCACCGTCTGGCTGACACTCATCGCCGATGTGGTGCGCACCTGGCTGGAGATCCGGGAGATCGAGTGTCAGCTGGCACTCAACGAGCAGACCATCGAGAACTACACCAGCAACCTGCAGCTCGTGGAGGACCGCTATCGACACGGGCTGGTCCCGCCGCTGGACGTCCATCTGGCGCGTCAGAACCTCCTGTCGGCGCAAGCGCTCAACCCCCAGTGGCGGCAGCAACTCAGCAGTGCGAAGCGGCGACTTGAGATACTCGTGGGCCGGTATCCTGCGGGAGAGCTGGAACGAAACGTCACGACCACGGCGTCGCGCTGCAGTTTGCCGCCGGAACTCTCTCCCGTTCCCGCCGGCTTACCGTCGGAGCTCCTCGAACGCCGCCCCGATATACTGGCGGCCGAGATGCGCTTGCGTGCCGCCAACGCCAACATCGGCGCGGCCAAGGCGGCGCTGTTTCCGCGGATCAGCCTGAGCGGCGAAGCGGGTTTCCGCGCCACCGCGCTGGCCGATCTCTTCCAGGAGAACGCCTCCATCTGGTCTCTGGTCGGCAATCTCACGGCGCCGCTGCTCAACCGCGGCGCACAGGTCTCCCAGCTCCACGCCGCCGAAGCGAGGACCGCCCAGGCGGTGGCGGCTTACCGCGGCACCGTCCTGAACGCCTTCCGTGAAGTGGAAACGGCCCTGGAGGCGGAAAGGCTGGAGGCCGAGCGGAGGCAGTGGCTCCAGTCGGCCGTCGCCGAGGCGCGCCGCAGCCTGACCCTGGCCGAAGATCGGTACCGGCGTGGGTTGGATAACCTCTTGCTGACTCTCGATACCCAGCGCCGTCTCTACCAGGCGGAGGCCCAGCTCATCAGTACCGAGCGCTCGTTACGTACCGCCCGCGTCAACCTCATCCTGGCCCTGGCGGGATCGTGGGAGACGCCAACCGCCGGAGAACCGTTTTCTGAACCCACCCGGGAGACCAACCCAGGAGCTACCCCATGAAGTCGCGATCGGTAGTGAAGATCTTGCTCCCCCTCGGTATTGTCGTGATCGGGATCGCTTGTTTCCAGATCCTCGTCCGGACCAAACCCGCGCCTCCCTTACAACCGGTCCAGGCGCCGCGGCCGCTGGTCCAGGTGTATCGGGTCACCACGGAAACGCCACGGCTGGAGGTGACCGGCTACGGTACTGTCCGCGCCAAGCGACGGATCACCATCATTCCCCAGGTGACCGGCGTAGTGACCGCCAAGTCGGATAACTTCGAACCGGGCGGTTACTTCCAGAGCGGCGAGTTGCTGCTGCGTATCGATGACACGGACTACCGACTGGCGATTGAACGCGCAGCCGCCGAGCTGGCGCGCGCCGAGTACACCCTGGCTCTGGCCGAGGAAGAAGCCGTGGTGGCGCGCCGGGAGTGGGCAGGGCTCCAGTCCGCGAATCCCGCCGCCGAGACGACACGGACGGAACCGAATCCGTTGGTCCTGCGTGAACCACAACTCAACCTGGCCCGGGCCGATCTCGACGCTGCCCGCGCCGCCCTGGCCCAGGCCGAGGTGAACCTGCAGCGGTGCCGGATCACTGCTCCCTTCGCCGGCCGGGTCCTCGAAGCCAGTGTCGACGAGGGGCAGTACCAGCGCGCCGGCAGTACGGTGGGAACCATCCACGCCAGCGATGTGGCCGAGGTCACCGTGCCGCTGCCGGATGCCGACCTGAGCTGGATCACCGTACCGTCTGCCGTCGATCCGAATCCGACCCAAGACCCCCACCCCTCCGGTGACTCAACGGCGGCGCAATTCGGATCGTCGGTTGATCTCAACGTCGAGTTCGCCGGCGGCAAGTATCAATGGCAGGGGAACGTGGTTCGGATCGGCGGCGCCGTGGACGAGAAAAGCCGCATGGTCCCGGTGGTCATCGAGATCCCCGACCCGTACCGGCAGGTCGGCGTCCGACCACCCCTGGTCGAAGGCATGTTCGTCGAAGCACGTATCCAGGGCGCCTCGCCGGCCGGCGCGGTGGGCATCCCCCGCGAGGCGTTACGAGCCAACGACACGGTCTGGGTGGTGGACGACGAGGGCGTGCTCGAAATCCGTCCGGTCACGGTGGCGCGGGCCGGCGTGATCCAGGCGATCATCGCCGCCGGCCTGACCCCGGGCGACCGCGTCTGCCTGTCCAACTTGCAGGTGGTCAGCAACGGCATGGCGGTCCGTGTGGCGGACGGATCCGTTGCCCGGCCGGCGACAGCGTCGGCAGCGAGCGGCGAGACGCCGACGGTCTCGGGAGGTGGCGACCAGTGAACGGTCTGTTCCGGTGGTTTTCCACCAATCACGTGGCGGCGAATCTGCTGATGCTGTTCATCATGGCCGCCGGCCTGATGACCGCCGTCTCCATCAAGCAAGAGGTCTTTCCCGAGGTCTCCCTGGACCTGATCAGTGTCCGGGTCCCGTACCTCGGCGCCTCGCCAGCCGAGGTGGAGGAAGGGGTCTGCATCAAGGTCGAGGAGCAGATCCAGAGCATCGACGGCATCAAGAAGATCACCTCCACCGCCAACGAGGGCATGGGTGTGGTTTTGGCGGAACTGGAGATCACCGCCGAACCGCAGGAAGTGCTGGACGACATCAAGGCCGAGGTGGACCGCATCATCACCTTCCCGCTGGAGACCGAAAAACCGATCGTCTCGTTGATCGAACCGCGCCGGCAAGTCATGGACGTGGTGGTGTACGGCGAGGTGTCCGAGCGGAGCCTGAAGACCCTGGCCGATAACATCCGTGACGACCTGACGGCGCTGCCGGAAATAACCCAGGCCGACGTGGTCGGCACCCGACCGTTCGAGATCTCCATCGAGGTGAGCGAGGCGATGTTGCGCCGGTACGGGCTGGGCCTCGGCCAGGTCACCCAGGCCGTGCGGATGAACAGTCTGGACATGCCGGGCGGCAGCGTCAAAACCGCCGCCGGGGAGATCCTGGTCCGGACCAAAGGACAGCGGTACACCGGCGAGGAGTTCGCCAGGATCGTGGTCATCACCCGTTCCGATGGCACGCAGGTCACCCTGGACCAGATCGCCACCGTACGCGACGGCTTCGCGGACGTGGATGTGCGCTCCCGTTTCGACGGCCAGCCCGCCGCCGTGGTGTCGGTGTTCCGGGTAGGCGACGAGGGCGTGCTCCGGGTGGCCAACGCGGTCAAACGGTATGTCGAGACCAAACGGCCCGACCTGCCGGCCGGCATCCAGATCGCCACCTGGCAAGACTCGTCGGCCATCTACCGGGGCCGCATGAATCTGCTGCTGAAGAACGGCGCCTTCGGGCTGGTGCTGGTCTTTTTCTGCCTGGCGCTGTTCCTGCAGATGCGGCTGGCGTTCTGGGTCGCTCTCGGCATTCTCATCTCGTTCCTCGGCGCCTTCTGGGTGTTGCCGCTCTTCGGCGTCTCGCTGAACATGATCTCCCTTTTCGCCTTCATCGTGGCCCTCGGTCTCGTAGTGGACGACGCCATCGTGGTGGGCGAGAACATCTTCACGCGACGCGAAATGGGCGACACACCACAGTCGGCCGCCACCGACGGCGCCATCGAGGTGGCCGCCCCGGTGATCTTCGCCGTGCTCACCACCGTGGTGGCGTTCCTGCCCATTGCCAACGTGGAAGGCCTCATGGGCAAGTTCATGTTCAACGTGCCGGTGGTGGTCATCGCAGTGCTGCTGTTCTCCCTGGTGGAATCGTTGCTGATCCTGCCCGCCCATCTGTCCACGGTACGCCAGGTCGGGTCGGCTGGATCGACCGCAGAATCGCCGGTCACCGGCCTGCGCGGGTTGTATCGGCGGGGCAAGGACGCCTTCGCCCGCTTCCTGCACAGTGTCATCCACAATCACTATCGCAGATGTTTGGCCTGGAGCCTGAGGCAGCGGCCGCTGGTGGCCTCCCTGGCCATGGCCAGTCTCATCGTCACCATGGGGTTGATCGCCGGCGGACGCATCAAGTGGACCATGATGCCGCGAGTCGACGCGGACAACATGATCGTGGCCATGACCATGCCCCAGGGCACCACCGTCGAGCGCACCGAAGAGGTGATCCAGCAGGTGGAGGTGGCCCTGAACGATCTCAGCGCCGAGGTCATGCAGGACCGGTCCGAAGACTCGCCCCCGGTGGTCGAGCACGTCTTCACCACCGTCGGTTCGCAGCCACGGTCAGCTGGCCGTTTTGCCGTGAGCACGGCCTCGGGTGCACACCTGGCGGAGGTGAACGCCGAGTTGCTGTCCGCCGAGCAACGCGGGCTCGCCAGTGGCGACCTCGCCCGGCGCTGGCGCGAGCTGACCGGCCCCGTACCCGAAGCGCTCTCCTTGAGTTTTTCCGCCAACCTCTTCCGCGGCAGCAGCGCCATCCAGGTGCAGCTCTCCTCGCAGGACATGGAGCAGCTCACCACGGCAGCGACGATCCTGAAGACCGAGCTGTCGAATTACCCCGGCGTGACGGACATCTCGGACAGCTTTCAGGAAGGCAAGGTGGAGATGAAACTCGCCTTGCGACCGGAAGCACGCAGTCTCGGACTGAACCTCAACGACCTCGCCCGCCAGGTCCGGCATGGGTTCTACGGCGACGAGGCCATGCGGATCCAGCGCGGTCGCGACGAGATCAAGGTCATGATCCGCTACCCGGAGGCGGAACGGCGTTCCCTCGGCCACATCGAGAACATGATGATCCGCACGCCGGATGGCAGCGAGGTGCCGTTCTACCAGGTCGCCACGGTGGAGACCGGTCGCGGCTACGCCACCATCGAACGGGCCGACCGGCAGCGGATCGTCAGCGTCTTCGCCGACGTGGACCAGGGAGTCACCAATGCCCGCGAGGTCCTGCTCGATCTGGAAGATCGGGTGCTGCCCGCCCTGATGGCCGACCATCCCGGTGTCCGGTTCAGCTTCGAAGGCGAGGAGCGTGACCGCGCCGAATCCCTCGCCAGTCTCCGGCACGGCTTCCTGCTGGCGCTGTTGGGGATCTACACCCTGCTGGCGGTGCTCTTCCGCTCGTACCTGCAGCCACTGGTGGTCATGCTGGCCATTCCGTTCGGGCTGATCGGCGCCATCTGGGGCCACGTACTCATGGGCTGGGATCTGACCATGCTCAGCATGTTCGGCGCCGTCGCCCTGACCGGCGTGGTGGTGAACGATTCACTCATCCTGATCGACTTCGTCAACCGCGCGCGGCGGGCCGGGGCCGGCCGTTCCGAGGCGGTGATGGAGGCTGGCCTGCGACGTTTCCGCCCCATCATCCTGACCTCGCTGACCACCTTCGCTGGCCTGACTCCGCTCCTGCTGGAAAAGAGTCTGCAGGCACGGTTCCTGATTCCCATGGCCATCAGCCTCGGTTTCGGCGTCATCTTCGCCACCGGGATCACCCTCGTGCTCATTCCGGTGGGCTACACATTGCTGGACGACCTCAAGCGGCGGCTCGGACTGCAGCGGGATTGAATCTGATCAGAGCGCCCCGTCGAACTGCCGATTCTGGTCCTGACCACACTGGTTGCCCGTGATGGTATTCCGGTAAACATTCGGTCCCTTTTGCCGAAAACAGGGTGGCTATCGGCGCTTTACAACTCCATCTTGTGCGGGTTGTACAGCAAACTGTTTCCCATCGAGGAAGGTAACCATGACGGAAACGCCATCGGTACATATCTCACCGGCAGCCGACGCCGCTCTGAGCGCCATGGACTACTCGGCATATGAAGGCCGTAACACCATCCGGCTTTTCATTCAGGGATTCGGTTGAGGCGGACCGACCATCGGGATGGCTCTGGATGAGCCAAAAAATGAAGACCAGATCATCGACCGCGGCGCCTACAAGTTCCTGCTCGATAGCCAGATCGCCGGTCAGCTGGTTGGGAGTGGCGGCTTGCAGGTGGACTACGTGGAAGAAGAAGGTCGGCAGGGCTATCTGCTGAAGGTGCTCGGCAGCGGCGATTGCGGCTGCGATTGCGGCAGTCAGCACTGATCCGAACCACGATTATCGCCACGGAAAGAGGAGCGGGGATTTCCCCGCTCTTTTGTTCCAGCCGGTCAGGATCAGGAATCAGAAATCGTCTGCGAGATCGAGATCATCTTCATCGTCAGTTATCATTTCACCGTCATCGCTGAAATCGTAAATCTCTAGATCATCCGCGATGAAATCCTGTTCGAGCTCTTCGGGATTCGGTTCACCGTTCTTTTCGAGATCGTCCTGATACTGTTCGCAGCATTCATCACTGCAGAACAGTCGGCCCTTGTAGCCCACACCCTCTTCGGTGATCTCTGCACCGCACCAGGTGCAATGAACCACGCTCATGGTGAAGGTACCTCCCTGAAACCAACGTTGCGGCCACGGTACGCCACTCGGGGGCGCACCCTGTATTCCGCGAAATGAACACACGGAATACCCCATCTCGCAAGAGACATAATGCAATTTTCTATCGGCAGAAAGTCCGGTGTCAATTAGTGAAAAGCGACGATATAAGATACCCAGGCCGGCGCGTCGTCACCGCGTGAGCTGGGTCGAAAAATACCACTCGGTTCGCCCTCGGCGTCGGCCGTCTCCCAGTAGACGACACTGGTCCGAAAACCGGCTTCCGCCAGCAGGTCGCTGGTCTCCGCGATGGACCACAGACGCCAGTCGTAACTGAAGGCGCGTCGCAGCTCGCTGCCGTCGGGAAACAGGAAATGAATGAGACACCGAATCTCGTTGGTGATGGGGTTGAAGCTGTCCTGATCCCAGACGTACGTGAATCCGTCCTGCTCCCGTTCCTCGAGCTGCTCGATCTGCGCTTCCGGACCACCGTAGATATCGAGGAGCAGCATCCCCTCGTCCCGCAGGCTGGCGAAACAGCTCCGGAAGTACCCGAGCAACTCCGGCCGGGATTTGAACGTCCACCAGGAAAAATTCTGGGCGGAGATCACGTCGGCCCGGGGCGAACTGACATTACGTACGTCGTCCTGCACCAGGGTGACCCGTTCGGCAGCCTTGCCGAGTGGTTCCAGATTGTGCTTCCGCCCCCACGCCAGGGTCGGCCCGTGCAGATCGATACCCAGGGCGGTGTTGGCCCGGCGGCCCTTGACCCAGTGCGCGCACAGATTGGCGGTGCCGCAAAAATCCTCGCGCAAGAAGGTGGGGCGACGGCCATACTCCTTCTTGAAGATCCGATTGATGATCCGCACTTCCTCGGCGGGATTCTGCACGGACTCCTCGTACAACCAGTGCTTGTCGGCCTTCCGGGCGGTGAGATTGTGCGTCACCATCGATGTGCTGCCTCCTCAACGATACGGTTTGTGCTCCCGGGAAAAGTACTCCACCGTCATGGAGCGGGTGATCCGGGACAACAGAATCAGGGCGATCAGGTTTGGGAAGGCCATCAAGCCCAGGGCACTATCGCCAAAGTTCCAGACGATTTCCAGTGAGAAGATCGCCCCCAGAAAATGCATGATACAGAACACCACCTTGTACGGCATGATCCAGCGCGTACCGAACAGGTACACCACGGCTCGATCACCGTAGTAACTCCAACTGATGGCGGTGGAGATGCCGAACAACAACACCCCGAGGGTCACGATGAAGTGTCCCCAGGTTCCCAGCGGGGACAGACCTTCCTTGAACGCCCAGGCGGTCAGCGGCGAGCCGTTCTGCGCCATCAAACCCTCCAGGTTCAGATTGCCGATGGTGCCGAAGTCCACCGTCCCGTCCGCCACCGCCATCTCCCCCTCGTACGGCGAGCCGTGAGGATCCAGAACCAGCGCCTCGAGCACCAGGGAATGATTGCGGACGAAGACGGCATTGGTCGGTTGCCCGCCACGACAGACCAGTTTCCCGGTGAAGTGATCCGCCTCCGAGACATCGCCATCGATCAGTACCGCACTCCCCGGCTCCACCACGGTGATATCCGACTGCGCGTTCATGGGGATGGAATCGTGTTGCCGTTCGGACCAGACGCCGGTGCAGAGAATCACCAGGCCGGTGATGCTGCAGATGATCAACGTATCGATCATCGGGCCGAGCATGGCCACCGTGCCCTCGCGTACCGGTTCGTCGGTTTTTGCGGCGGCGTGGGCGATGGGCGCCGAGCCCTGTCCGGATTCGTTGGAGAACAGGCCGCGCTTGACCCCCCAGGTGAGCATGAAGATGAAGGTGCCGCCGGCGAACCCACCGATCTGGGCCGCCGGCTTGAAGGCCGAGGCGAAGATGGTGGTGAGGGTTCCGGGAATGGCGCTCAGGTTGAAGAGCAGGACGAGCAAACCACCGCTGACGTAGATCACCGCCATGTACGGCACCAGCTTGCTGGTCACCGCGCCGATGCGGGTGATGCCGCCCAGGATGACCAGGGCCACCAGACTCGCCGTGATGAACCCGGTGATGCCGGTGGGGATGCCGAGATCCGCCCGCATCTGGTCGGCCACGGTGAACGCCTGGATGCTGTTACCCGAGCCGAAGCTCGAGATGATGGCGCACACGGCAAAAGCCACCGCCAGCGGTTTCCACGCCTTCCCGAGTCCTCGCTCGATGTAGTACATGGGACCGCCAGCAGCCGTCCCGTCGGGCAGGATCACCCGGTAGCGCATGGAAAGCGTGCACTCGGCGTACTTCAGCGCCATCCCGAATACCGCGGTCACCCACATCCAGAACAGCGCGCCCGGGCCGCCGTAGTGGATGGCCGTCGCCACCCCGGCGATGTTGCCGATGCCGATGGTGGCCGACAGGGCCGTTGTCAACGCCTGGAAGTGCGACAGGTCGCCTTTGTGCTCGGGATCATCGTACTTGCCGCGGATCACATCCAAACCGTGCTTCAACTGTCGCAACTGGATGAAGCGGAGAAACACCGTGGTGAACAGGCCGGTAAGCAGCAGCACCGCCACCATCACCGGAAAGATGTCGGGCCAGCCCCAGATCGTGTCCACGAGGTTGTCTGAAAAATTGCTAAATGTCTCCATGCGGTAACCCCGATCGCTTAAGGCCAGGCGGACCTATCCGTGTCCCCATGCTGAATGAAGGTCCAACGATTACAGGATCCCGACAGTGCGAGCAAGGCAGAATTGGCAGAAAGCTGGAGGCCGCGGTCGAAGCCGCGGCCTCCAGGTGGGAGCGGTCGTCCGGTCCCCTCGCGGAGAACCGGACCGGCCATCTATCGATCAACGCACGCGCTGCCAGTGCCCGGGAATCCACTTGGCCGGGCGACCGGGACGTTTCTGGTAATGTCCCGGCACCCAGACACAGCGATCGGGGGCGGGCCGCGCGTGACGGATGGTGATACTCCGGACCGGCGCCGGGCGTTTGGTGATCAGCACTTTGGCCGGACCGACCTTCGCCCGGATGACAAGACCGGCATAACTCGTGGCAGTGGCGCCGACGGTGAGAGCGATGAAAAGTAACAGCGGCAGGAGGAGCTGTTTGCCTGGGGCCTTGAAAGTCCGCTGGGAGGTCGACATGGTTCTGTTCCTTTCATTCCGGTACTGCTTCGGTTCGTTCCCACCCCATTCGTGGTCGATCCGGTGGGGCGATGTCCGGGTGATTCCTTTTCATGCCCTGGACAGTGCAAACCTGACGCCCATTTCACTTCACCGGGATCGCTACGAACCTAACTGATTATCAATATTCGCATTACAGAACAAAACCATCCAGCGACACCGGGCTGTACTCGTCGTTTGTTTCGCCAAAACTGTACGTGGAGGGACATCTCGGGAGGTTTGGGGACAGTAGGAGTTCGACGACCGCGCTTACTGATCCCCCTTGATGAGTTGCCGCAACAATCTCAGATCGGCCAGCCGCAATACCCGCAGGCCGAAGATGGCGCCGATATAGAGCATGACAAACAGTGTCGTGACGGTCAGGAACGGTCGCCACCCCTGCAAGGGCAATCCGAACCAACCAGTCTCCAACTCCGGAATCGCCACATGCGCAAGCGTGGTGGTGACGAGCCAGCTCCCGGCCAGCGCCACCAGACTGCCCCCCACCGCGAGCCGGAGGGGTGGCCATAGATCGGTGCGCCGGACACAGCTGAAATGCAAAACACAGCTCGTGCCCAGTCCGACGATGGTGGCGACGGCGGCGCCGTAATAGCTGAATCGTGGAATCAGAATCAGGTTCAGGCCGACGTTGACCAGCAAGGACAGCAAGGCAATCTTCACGAAGTCTTTTTCCCGGCCGGCGGTGATGAGCAACCGGTTGAAGATACAGCTGGCGGCCTGGAGCGGCAGTCCCCAGACAACGATCCGCATGATCGGGATCGAGTGGGGAAATTCACCATTGCTGTCGAATATTCCTATGATCACCGGTGCGACAAAGGTGCAGAGTAGAGTGAGGGGGAATATCACGAACAACATGTAACGCAAGGCCCGTTCTCCCAGCCTGACCACGTCATCCTTGGCATCGGCGCCGGAGCGGGCCAGGGCCGGAAACAGTGCCGTGGCGAAGAGATTGGGGCCGATCAGCAAGACGTCGAGCATCCGGTGTCCAAGCACGTAGATGCCGGTGGCGATCTCTCCCTTGAACTCCATGATCATCACCACGTCGATCTTGAAGTAGAGGATGCCGAAGGTGGTGGAAAGAAAAAGTGGCCACCCCAGCCGCATCATCCAGCGCAACGTGGGCTGCGGCGATTCCTCAGTCTCGGGAGCACGCCAGCGCCAGGGACCGGTCTTGAGGAACATGAGGGGCGCCATTACCAGTAGACGCGAGACCCGGCTCAACAGATTGGCCCAGATGACTCCCATCAGACCGTGCCCGGCATCCAGGAACCAGATCGCCAGGCCGAAATAGACGACGGCCGAGACGAGCTGCCCCACCGCCTGGTATTCCACCTTTTCGTGCGCCTGCAGCACGCCGTCGCAGGCCATGGAAGTCGCCTCGATGAAGACACTGATACCGGTGATGAGCACCGCGGCCTGTGCAACCGGCGTGATGCCGGAGAACTGCGTGTACGCCAGCAGGAGGAGATAACCGACCGCCCCGATGAACCAGCGGATCCGCAGGGCGGCCCAGAAAATGGGCAGGGTCATGGTCTTGGCCCGGATGACCTCGCGTGTGATGAGAGCACCCAGCCCGAAATTGGCGATGGTCAGCAGTATGACAGACAGGTCCGTGGCGAGACCCCAGATACCAAAACCTTCCGGTCCCAGAATGGGAGTCATCTTATCCCAGACGACCATGGCGAGAGCCCGCCCGGCCAGCAGACCGAGGGTCAGCAAGAAGGTGTTCTTGGCGATGACGCGAGTAGCGCCCAAAACTGCTCCCGGCTGGAAAAATCACTACCTGCTGATCGACCTGGTCGGCTCACTGTCTCGAACCGCCACAGGCTAACTCAGAACAGTCCGCGGGTCACGGCCGTAAGGGTCGGCCCACCAGTTTCGTCCAGGGCCCAGGTCAGATCGAGACGTGCGACTTCGGCATTCCCCGAGCGTGAGGGGCCGACTCGGAGGCCGAAACCCAGCTCGTGCCGGATATCCTCGTTGGACACCTCTTCCCCCTGCCACCAGGCGAGACCGCCGCCATAGAAGCCGGCCACACCCAAGCGCATCAATCCCATCAGTTCCTGCGGCAAGATGATCCCGTGCTCGGCATTCCAGCGATAGAGTCGATCCCCCGCCATGCCGTTGAAACCGAGGGTGCGGAGACCGCGAATCAAACCGAGGGTCAGGGCCCGGGTTCCGAGCATCTCGTCTCCCCACGCTGCCTCGACGATCAACCGGGTGGTGCGGTGCGTGAGTAGACCTGGCGCAGACTCGTCACCGTAGTGGTGTCCGAACCAGCCACACAGCAGATCATGGGAGGAATTGTTGACCTCGGGCGCACCGAAAACCACCTGGCTGGCTCCCTGCAAAAGCAACAATCCGGGGCCCAGTCGGCTCCAGTCGCTGATCTCGTTGGCCAACAGGTAACGATGGCTGCCTGGAATCGTCGAGCCCGCCCACTTGCCACTGGCACCGATGCGGAGGTCCCACTGCGGATCGAGCGGGATGTCTTCCACGGGACCGTACTTCAGAGTGAAGCGCGCCTTGGCCCAGGTGCGCCCCCGACTTTCGAGACACACCAGCGGAAAAACACCCAGACCACGTTCCCGGGTCAGGGGCGTCTCGCCGTCGGTGAGAAATCTCGAATTGACCCACCGCCCATCCGAGAGTTCGATAACCGGATCGGATAGATGGAAATCCTGATCCACGAGCTCCAGCCCTGGTCCCAGACGCCAGATACGCCCACTGCCACAACGACTGATCCGGAAAAGCGCCTCACACCGAAATCCCGTGTTCCCCACTGGAATCTGGCTGTACAAGCTGGAAATGTCGGCAGGATCCACTCCGGCCGCACCAGCATTGCTCAGGTAATACCGGCGGTCGAACTGTTCTCGCCAGGCCACGGCTTCCAGGCCAAACCCGTCATCCTGAGCGTAAAACGGTCGCGCCAGCACCACGGACTCGGAATACCCGTCACCCGGATCGGTATTGCGATACTCCAGAAACCAATGAGAGCCGAACAGGCGTCGCTGGCCGAAGACGAAATGGGTATAGTGGTAATCCTCGTTCTCCCCCAAGCCGAGTCCCACCTGAATTCCATACCCGAGAAAATTCACGTCGGACAGGAGAATGCTCCAGCGCCGGGACTGGTTCGAGGCCTGCGAATACGACATCTGGGTTTGGAGGGACCAGGTCTCCTGGACTCGCACGTGGATGGGGACCGATCCGTCAGCCAGGGTATCCACCGCGACCACCTGCACGCGGTGAAAAAAGCCGAGACCACGGAGGTTACGTTCGGTCTCCACCAGGAGATCAGCGGCGAGGGAATCCCCGGTGCTGAAGAGTAGTTCCCGCTGGATGACAAACCGCCGGGTATCGAAATGGAGCGCATTCATGCTCTGCCGCACGAAACGGATGAATCCCGTGGCGGTGTCGATCTCGGCGTCCGAGTAGATATCGGTCACCTCGATTCTGATTCGCCCCACCCGGAGCACCGGGTTCCCGGTGGATTTGCTACTGTCTGCCGGTGAAACCGACGGCAACAGCGTCGATTCGGATTCAGGCTGGGCCGAGCTGACGTCCCCCCACCCCATCCAGCAACCCACCACCAGAATTCCCATGATCCAGGAGATTGTCGTTCGAAGACTGACAAGAGGACCCTGACCGCTGCCACATTGACAGCAAACGGCTGGCAGGTCCACTCCTCTCGTCGTCCACCTCACCCCGTCACGATGCCTCAGCATGGATGCAACCACCTGTAAAATCGGCCGGTTAGATTTATTTTGTTTGTTTTGGCCACTCGGGCACAACCGTTGTAATAGCCGTGAGCAACCAAAAGCGAGCACGTGGCTGAATCGAATCAGCCCAGGTCATACCACGAAACCCGGAGGTAGAACAATGATGAACGCACTGATCCCCCTGTCCAATCTGGATTCCGTATTCGACGGGTTCTTCACCCCTCACCGGCGCTGTCACCCCACCAACGGCCATACGGCCCAGGTAGTCCCGCACGCTGACATCCTGGAAGGCGACAACGACTACCAGATCCGACTGGAAGTTCCTGGTTTTTCCAACGACGATCTGAGCCTCGAGGTGGAAGACCAGGTCCTCACCATCAAAGCCCAGCGCGAGCAGGAGATTCCCGAGGGATACAAGGCCCACCGGAAGGAACTGCTCAACAAACAGGCCGTACGCCGCTCTTTCAATCTCGGCAAGGAAATCGATGCCGACAATATCAGCGCCAAGCTCGAGGGCGGTATCCTGGTAGTCACCCTGCCGAAGACCGAGAAGGTGCTCCCGCGACGCATCGAGGTCAAGTGATCGGTTGACTGACCGAATGACTGAGCGAATGACTGAGCGAAAGACTGAGCAACCGACCCTGAACTGACATTTCGAGATCATGCTCAATCACCGCGAGAGAGAAGGCCGGAGAAAATCCGGCCTTTTCTTCTGCCGGGCAGGGATTATTATCAGCTGATGAAGTTTCTGACCTACTTGCAGGGAAACAACGGACGCCCGGCACTGGCCCGGGATGACCAGGTAGCGCTAGATCTGCTGGCGGCCGACTCGAGCTTGCCGTTCCGCTGGAACGAACTGTTCAGACAATCGGACCGAATCGCCGAACTGGCCCATCGTTGGTTACCCGATCCGGGAACCGGGCCGGTCGATGTCACCCAGCTGGAGCCACCGCTGTTCGCCCTGTCCCAGGTTCCATTGCTGCCACCCATCCTGCAGCCGTCCAAGATCATCGCCGTCGGACTCAACTATCGTGACCATGCCGCGGAACAGGGCCGCCCGTTGCCCGAGGCGCCGCTCCTGTTCGCCAAGGCGCCCTCCTGCCTGCAGAGACCGACCGGCCCCATCGTGCTGGCCGCCGATCTGGACCGGGTGGATGCCGAAGCCGAGCTGGCCGTGGTGATCGGCAAACCGGGTCGCGCCATTCCGCGCGAGCATGTGCGCGAGTTCATCGGCGGGTACATGTGTTTCAACGATATCTCCGATCGCACGGCGCAATATGCAGACAAGCAGTGGTTTCGGGGTAAAAGCATCGACACCGGCGGACCGTGCGGGCCGTGGATCGTGACCCCGGACGAGTTACCCGACCTGGCCACGGGACTGGCTATCACGGCGCGCTGGAACGACGAGACCATGCAGAGCAGCAACACGGACCAGCTCATCTTTCCCGTGGACGAGTTGATCAGTTACATCAGCCGGAACATGACCCCTGCTGCCCGGCGATATCATCTCCACCGGCACCCCGTCCGGTGTGGGCGTCTTCCGGGATCCGCCAGTTTTCTTGCGTCCAGGTGACGTGGTCGAGGTCGCCATCGAGGGTATCGGCACCATCACCAATCCGGTCATCGCCGACCCTGCAATTTGCAGCTCCGATTCGCATTAACCACCACTCACCGCGCCGATCGATCCTTCCGGGCCGTTTGGCCCCGCCATTCGCTGTCTGCCGATCCTGCCCCCCCGACACTTTCTGCTCCAAATCCCGGCTCGCTGGCCGAAGATTTGGGCGAGGTCATATGACTCCCCGTGACGGTGGAACGTTCCTTGCGATTCCCCTGTCTGTGAGCGTCCAGTAATGCGCAACGCAACCCTGTGCGACACCACCGCTCAGGGACGGACAACAAGTGGAGATTCACCAATGGGCAAGGCCGCGAGCATCAGTTTTGCAGAAATGACCCAGTTGATGGGGCGGATGCCGAGTTACGAGACGTACCGTACCTGCGAAGAGGCCGAAAACGCCGAGAAGACCTTCCGGCAGGCGCTGGGTATCATGTTGCGTGAGTGCGGAAACCAGTTGCTCCGGGTGGCCGAGAGTCGGCCCCAGCTATTATCGGCGGAGCAGCAGGAACTGATCGACGTGCTCATCGACAAGATCAGCGCCATCTTCCGCCGGTTGGATCGTGAAGGCATCGTCTGCCTCGTGGGCGACTGCGAGACCACCATCACCGAGCTAGAGGAGATCGACATCCGACTCGTCTTGCTGGTGGAGGAAGCCTTGAACCTGGTCTACAACCTGTCGCGTAACGTGCCGTCCACCGGGTGGTTCAAGAAGGACGCCGGCCTGCTGGTGCGGGACCTGTCGGCCTTCAGCGAGGCCGCCGAGGAGCGGAATTATCTGCTCGGGCTGGGCTGGGAGTCAGAGTTCATCTGGCGTGGCGGAGAGAGTACATGATGTTGGTAAATCCCCCGGCAGGTCTGGACAAGTACCTGAACCTGCGCACGAGTGACCTGCAGACACCGAGTGAGGATGTGATCTACTGGTCCATCGATCCGGACGAGGGTCTGGTCCAGGGACCGCTCGATCTCGGTTTCATGCGGGGCAAACTGCTGCACCTCGCCCTGTCCCGTCATCAGCTCGCGCTCCATGTGCGGTCGGGTGAGCTGCAGGCGGTGTTTCTCGAGGGAACCCACGCCATGCGGGTCGGTCCGGCCCGGGGGCAACTTCCCCAGGACAGCGAACTCCTCTTCCTGCAGATGGATCTTCCCTTCGCGTTTCTCTGGTCCGGCACGGAATCGGTCTGGATTCCCACCCGGGACGACCAGCCGCAAGAGCTCAGGATCGACGGCGAGTGCAACTGCCTCATCACCGGTCCGGAACGTTTTTACGCCACGTTTCTCCGTAATGCCGAGACCCAGGGCGAGCCGTTCATGCGTCGCCTCATCGACACGCTCATTCGCTCCCAGTGCGCGCAGCGACTGGGCAACGAACTCCACGGTCGGCCCCTCACCACCGAGGCCGTATCGGCGGCGGCGGCCAAGTTGATCCCCGAGGATCTCAGTCCCGAACTGGCCAAGTACGGCCTCTCTTGCAGTCAGCTCGCACTGCAGGTCATACCACTGGTCACGGGAAAGGTGACTCACAGTACTGGACAATCCGCGGTAGGCCATGTAAATAGTGGCCAGTAGTCTCTGAGCCATCCGACCCAGCAAAGCCGCGGTACCCGATGTTATCCTCTCGTTCTCTCCGTCTTCCCCTGTCGGTTATTCTGTTCTGCCTCTACCTGGTTCTGCCCGCGACGTCCGGACTACTCGCCGCCAGCAGCGACGAGATGTTCATCGGCAGCATTACCATCACCGGCAATACCAGGACGGACGGTGTGGTCATCCGGCGCGAACTCGGGCTCACCGAGGGCGATCCGTTTCACCCCGAGGATCTGGACGTGATCTGGGATCGTCTGGAAGACAGCGGGTACTTCGCCTTCGTGGAAATGGATTACGACGAGGACGAAGACGGCCGGGTGGATCTGTTCATCGAACTGGAAGAGGACCAGACCTCGCGCTTCTCGCCTCTGCTCACTTACAGCCGACGACACAAGTATCTGCTGGGCGCCATGGTCACGGAATCGAATCTGCGGGGCAAGGGTGAGAAACTCGACGTGGCGGCGGCCTGGTTCACGATCCAGCAGTACCAGCTGGGCTGGCGCAAGCCGTGGCTGTTCAATCGAAGGCAGCTGTCCTGCGGTCTGGCCACCGGCTGGAAACGCGCGCCGTTCGTGTATCGCCCCTACAATTACATCGAGTGGGATATCAACGGCTGGACCCGCTGGAATCCGGTCCGCGACTTGTACCTCGAAGGAACGGTGGCCTACGGTGAATTCAAGCGGGTGCGGACGTCGGTCCCCCTCACCGGTTTCGGCACGGGAGGAACCGTCACCGGAGGCGCCCTGTCCGACGGTGACGTCCACCAGCGGCTCACCTTCACCGCCGAACTCGGCTGGGACAGTCGCAACATCCCGTACTATCCGGAACGTGGCGGCTTCCACCATCTCCGCTGGCGGCGCTGCACGGGCAACGGCTTCGACTCGTTCACCGAGTGGAGTCTCGACCTGCGACAGTTCGTGCCGATGACGTGGGGCCATATCCTGGCGCTCCGCGCTTACGGCCGGCAGGTCGACCGGCCCGTCCCGCTGGAGGACCGGTTGTACTGGGGTGGCCCGGAATCCATCCGCGGTTATCCGTACGCCATCCACGAGGGAGACGAGGGATATCTGCTGAGTGCTGAATACCGCTGGCCCCTCTTCTTGATGCCCATCTCGGCCAGTGGCCAGGTGGTCGGATTCGGCTTACACTTCTTCTGCGATGCGGGTGATAGCTGGCTCGATGGCGAGGAGAGCACTCAGCGCTTGCTGAGCTGGGGCGGTGGCGTCCATCTCAACATCGCCACGCTGCAGCTTCGGTTCGAAATCGCCAGTACCGAGGATGGGGATACCGTCTTCCAGTTCGAGGACACGTTCAACTTCTGATCCGGGAGCAACCGATGTCGGCGCCAGAGCGGATCGCGCTGACCAAGTTCGCCAAGAGTGCGGGCTGAGCTGCCAAGCTGAGTCCGGGGGACTTGAGTCACATCATCGACAAGTTGCCGACCGCCACGTCTGCCGACCTCCTGGTGGGGTACGAGACCGCGGACGACGCCGGCGTTTATCGTCTGGACTCGGAGCGGGCCCTGGTTATCACGGCCGACTTCATCACCCCGGTGGTGGACGATCCGTTCACCTTCGGTGGGGTGGCGGCCGCCAACTCCTTGAGCGACGTGTACGCCATGGGTGGACGCCCCATACTGGCCATCAATCTGTGCGGATATCCCCAGGCCGAAATCTCCGCCGAAGTCGTGGGTGAGATCCTCGCCGGCGCCGCCGAGAAGTGCCACGAAGCCGGATGCGTGGTGGCGGGCGGCCACTCCGTGCGTGACGCGGAGGTCAAGTTTGGCCTCGCGGTGAACGGCCTCGTGCACCCCGAACAGATCCTGCGTAACAGCACTGCCCGGGCGGGCGACCGGCTCGTGTTGACCAAACCGCTGGGGACCGGCGCCCTCATCGCCGCCCACCGCCAGGGCAAGTTGCCGCCGGAGAGTGATGGGTACCGGGCACTGGTCGCCACCATGACCGCGCTCAACCACGCCGGCACCATCCTGCACGCTGCCGGCGCCCACGCCGCCACGGACGTCACCGGTTTCGGACTCACCGGCCACGCCCTGGAGATGGCCCGGGCCGCGGACGTGACTTTCACCATCGACACCAGCAGTCTGCCCCTCCTGCCCGACGCCATCCATCTCTGCGCCACCGGGTTCACCTGCGGCGGCACCAAGGCCAACGACACCTACACCGAAAACGCCTGCAGTTTCGCCGACACTCTCGTCGCGGGGACACTCGGTCTCCTGAACGATCCCCAGACCTCAGGCGGGCTCCTGGTGGCGGTGCCGCCGGAACAGTGCACCCGGCTGGTGGCTGCGTTGCTTGACGACGATGCCCTCTGCGCCGAGGTCATCGGTGAAGTGATTCCGCATGCGGCCGGAAGGCCTTACCTGCAGTTTATCTGATTCCCTCTACATGACGCCGGTTCTCCAGCTATACCCTGTCTCCCGGACCGGTTTTACCTGATCCGGGAGACAGGGTATAGATGGAGAACCTGGGTCGGTGGTGGATTCAGACCAACCAGCAGCTGTGGCTGCCGGCAGCGGAA
>JBDRBC010000235.1:0-3665 GCA_043823125.1 bacterium
GAGTCAAGAACGCGTCGAAGTCGCCGTCGTTGTCGAAATCGGCCACGGCCACGCTTTTAGCCGCCCAACCAAGATCCAAATCCACAGGGTATGTCCCCTCGAATTCCTGGGACTCGTTCTGCAGGAGGATCAGTATTCGACCTGGTTGGTCGCCCGTGATGAAACAATCGAGAAGGTCGTCGTTGTTGAAGTCGGCCCAGGCGAATCCATTGTTGGCGCAGGTATCGTTCAATCCAGCGACAAAACCTTCGTCAAGATTGGTATTGCCCCATAGCAGCATGTTGTCGATGCAGGATTCGCGTGTCATGAAGAGGTCGAGCAGGCCATCACTGTCTAGATCCAGCCAGCCAGCCTGCCCAGCCCTACCGTCGATTTGAACCCGGCCTTGCTGCCCCCTGGTGAAATCAATGAACCCATCGGAGCTTTCGTTTATTAGCAGCTGATTACGAGACGAATCCGGATCGGTACCAGTATTGACGAGATAGAGGTCTTGATCTCCGTCGCTGTCGAAGTCGCCCCAGCATGCGCTACGGCCGGTTCCCCCGTCGTTGAGTGGTGACACGGTGCCGTTCTCGAAGGAGCCCCCTTCATTCAACAACAGCAGGTTGTCTTCGCCTTGACGCACGAGGTAGAGATCAGCATCACCGTCGCCATCGGCGTCCCCCCAGGCATGGCTGAGAGTGAGGCCGACCTCGGCTAACCAGCCAGAGGCAACATTGGCAAAGTCACCAGTCTCGGGATATGCCGCGTAATACAGATTCGTGATGTCTGCTGCCACGACCGGCAACCAGATGTTCCACGGTTCGACCATGTAGCCGTAGGCCTGCGGCATGAGATCGAACGGCGCATGTTCCGAATTGACCGACACAGAAAAAGAGCCATCTTCTTCGGTGACAACCCGTTGGGGAACCAACGGATGAACTCTGTCCTTGACCCATATAAAGGCTCCCGCCACGCCCTGGTTGGTACCCTCCACCTGGATTCGACCGGAGAGGGTGTGGGCTGTCTTGGGAGTAGCGGAATCATTGTCGTGATTCGCCGCCAGGACCGGCAGGCCAAGAAACAGCAAAATAACGGCGATCGGAAAGGAAAGGTACACTTGGTTCACTACGGCGATGGGAGTCGGCCCCCCCCGGGATGGTGGCTTGCCTGCTTTGCCATTGGTCGACACTAGACGTCGCGTCATGATCTTCATCCTCAAGAATACGATCCAACCGATGGCATCATGGATTGGATGGTGGGCTGGGTGGATCTTCCAGGTCTTCCAGAGGATCTGGGCCATTCTCGTCGCCCCTCCCAAAGAGCAGGTACGCGGCAACCCCCGCTACCCCCCCCCCACCCAGGCCAGCGGTTTTTTCCACCAAGGCTTGGGCGGTTTATACTCGGCCTGGGCGAACTGGAAGACTTCAATCTCCTCGTACGTCAAGAAAGCCGAATCTGGTTGCCAGTTCCTGTCGATATCGAGGACGTTCTCGAAAGCCTGCCTGGCCTCGGTAGTCCGATCGAGCTGGACCAGACAACGCCCCTGCAGAATGCGTGCGTCACGCAGGGGAATGCCTTCAATGTCTTCAATGGCGACCAGCTTCTCGACCAGCGCCAGGGCTTCCCCGTATTTGCGCATGTTGTAGAGGCGTTGGGCTCGATCTTGATCCTCATCTGAGCTTGCTGAAGCCGAAGGTACACGCATCATCACGGGATGACCGCTCACCAGGAAAACCACCAGCAGAACAAGTGTCAGTGGACGCCTTGCAGCACTGGATCGTCGATATTGATTCATGCCTCTTCTCCCTCGTTATCAGCTTTGAGCTTCAGTCATTCCGACGTAGCTCGACATTGATGCAGAATTCCTTACCCTCGCTGATATTGATCTGATAATCGCCAGAAGCCGTGGGGTAGAGCACAGTGGCTGAGCCTTCAGCGTCGGTCAGCTCGACCGCCTTTACCATGAAGCTGGGGCAAGTGAATCGAATCAAGTGACGCCCTGTTCCAATGTCGTACTTGTGATAACTGTCTTCACGTTCCACCTTGACCCCGTCGATCTCGAGTCTGCAAGGGGCGTCCGCCCCGACCACCAGCGTCCCGCATTTAAATACCCGATCATCGATGACCGTCGTATCTCCCTCGTCTACGGTTACTGTTTGGCGAGATTTACTGAAGGTCTCCGGCCTGTGCAGAAGAAGATCGTACTCACGTGTTGGCGATAGAGTGAGAACCGTGAACCCGGGGTCCAGCCAGCGCTCGGCGTTGTCGATCTTGACCACTACCCTGAACTCGTTATTAATCCGGAGGTAGCCCTCTTTCGGCGGTGGTGGCCGGATAACCACCGTATCGGGCTCAACAGGCGGTGGTGGTTGGGGGATGGCCTGCAAAGGAACCGTCTCGTGTGTGGGGATATCCTTGACCACCGTTACGGGCCCGTTCCAGGGGTGGTGATCCGCCAGCTCGGCACGCAGCTGATATGTTCCCTCCTTCAGGAGTAATTCCTCAATCGGCTCGGGTCCTCGGAATACCTCGATGTTGCCCGTCGTGTCACGAAGAATCAGGGTCGCGCCTCGGGGTTCACTAGACACGGATAGCAGGCCTTGTCCGACCAGGGGCTTTAGATGACGGTTGAGGTATTTAGGAACGTTGGCAACCAGCTCGATGTGCAGGGTGTCCGCAATATAATCTTCCAGGGCGATCCGGACTGCCCATTCTCCCACAGCAAGATCAGAAATCAGGCAGTCTGTCACTTCGCCAGAGTCTCTGAATTCCAGTTCGCCCGGACCACGGGACCAGACACTCGCTCCAGAAGGAACGCTATTGACGAATATCGAGGTTATCGGTATCGGTGGTGTCGGTACGGGTTTCGGCTGCGGGGTGATCTGGTCCTTGATCAGCAGCCACAGTCCCAGGAGCACCGGTATGGAGATCAGCCACCAGAGCCATGATCTTCCGGGCGGCCTGCTGTCTGCCCCCGCCTCATCCTCTTCCGGTATTTCACCGGCATCTTCCGGATCCTCGCCCTCTTCTGTCTTGTTAGTCAGTGGCTGTTGGTCGCTGACTTCCTCGTGTCCAACAGGGTCACTGTCTGGGGCTTCTTCCGGAGTCCTCGTGGTTTCTTCGGGGAGATCCTGCTTATCGATTTCCGTCAGGGTTCTTTGCTGGTCGTCGACCTGCGATTCCAGGTCACATAACGCTGCCAACGCCTCGGCATGCTCTGGGTCGAGGGCGACCACGAACCGATATTCACGAATCGCGTCCTCGATCTGTGGGGGGGCGAGATTCCGGAAACGCTCTCCCCGTTGCAAGTGCCGTGTGATGTTCCTGTCCCGGCGGGAGTCCAGATATGCTGCAGGATCGGCAGCGAACTGAGCCAGATGTTTGCGCCGGTAGAGGGTGAATTCCCCATGCGGATCGAGTTCGATCAAGCACTCGGTTGTCTTCTGGATGACCTCATCCATGGTCTGGGGTCGGTCTGTCGGCGATTTCTCGAGCATCCGTTGAATCAAATCCAGCAGCTCGTCCGTCAGCAGGGGACACGAATCGGCTGTGAGCGGCTCGAGCTTGCCTTCCTTGATCCGCTCGAGTAACTCGGAATCGGTGCGCCCCCGGAAGGGCCGCCGGCCGGTAAGTAGATGATAGGCAAGAACCCCGAGTGAGAAGATGTCACTCCGGTGATCGAT
>JBDRBC010000236.1:0-3740 GCA_043823125.1 bacterium
GCCGTGCGCCGTGCCGGGCACGTCCTGCATGTTGTAGCCGTAGGGGTGCGGGTCGTCCGGGATCACCTCGCGGTTCAGGAGCTGGATGAGCCGCTCCTTCACCGGACCGTCCGCGTAGTACTCGATGAAATGGAACGAGTGCAGGTAGCGCTCGTACCAGCGCCCCGGATTGGCCGCCGTATGGGCCGGCGCCGTCAGGTCGTGGATGCCGAAATCCAACCCGCCCTGGCCGGGATTGCCGCCGGCCGTGCCGAGCCGTTCGCCGGCGGCGATCTCGATGCGCGTCCACTGCATGTAACGACGGTAGGTCTCGCCGCCGGTGGTGTACTCCTCGAAGTCACCCCACTGTGTGTAGTCCGCCGTGGCGCCGAACACGTCAGGATTCAGGCTGGCGATGTGCCCCATCACCACCGTGATGTCCGCGCAAGCCTCAAAGTCGAGGCTGAAGTCGGTGATGCCGGCGTTGACGTGCTCCACCGCCACGAGACGGGTGCAGGTCAGATCGCCCGGACAGTAGAACTGGACGTTGTAGGTTTCCTTGCCCGGAGGAGGTACGGCGATGTAGTAGCCGCCGTGATCCGACGGAAAGGTGTGCCCCGGCGGATTCAGATTGCCCAGGGGGTCGATGTTCTGCACCGAGTCGGGATCGATGACGTGATGGGTGAAGATGGGACCCTGGGGGCACTGGACGCCGGTGACCTCTTCTCCTTCGTCCTTGTCGCAACCGACGGCCGCGGCCAGGCAGAGCAGCAGCAGCACGAACAACCAGACCCGCGGCGTCATGTCGTTTTCACTCCTGTTGAGGTTCTGCGAGCGGTTGCGTTTCACTCGAGCAGCAGCATCTTCCGGCTGTACCGCCCCCGGTCGGTTCGCAGCTCATACAGATAGGTCCCGCTGCTCACCCGACGGCCGAGATCGTCGTCACCGGCCCACTGTACCCGATGCAGTCCGGAGGGCAACGGTTCCGCCAGCAAGGTTCTGACCTGGTGCCCGGCGAGGTCGTATACCGTCAGCCAGCAACTCGTAGGTTCGGGCAGGGAGAAACGGATGCAGGTGGCCGGGTTGAATGGATTGGGCCGGTTCTGCTCGAGGCAGACGACGGGTTGCGGAGTCGCCACCGCGGTGGCGAAACCGAACAGGTCGTCCACGTTCACCACCGACGGTTTCTGGAGGTAGGCCGGTTCCAGCGCCGTGTCCACCGCCCAGGCGAGACTGCCGCTGGATTCGATGTACTGGATGGCCATGATGTTGCCGCCGTACTGCCCGGCGGCTCCGGCCAGCAGATCCCAGCTCCGTGTGGGGGAGATGTGTCGGTTGACGTTCAGGGAGTCGGTGATGGCCGCGTAGCGATTGCAGTAGACCGGGTTGTACAGCAGTCGGAAGTGGTTGGTCACCGCCAGGTTGTCGGCCGGTACGACGCTGTTGTTGTCAGCGTCTCGCTCGGCCACCCCGCGGGCGTTGTTCACCTCGACGATGACGGGCCGTGACGACATCCCATCGTCCTGGGTCACCTGGACCAGGACCGCCGCCGAACGCGATACCGCCTCGATGGCGGCGGTGACATCGGCCGGCGAGTTGGTCCCGTTGCCGTCGAAATCGGCCCGTTCCATGCCGGTCCGGACCGAGAACAGGATCGGCTCGTAGGGTGCTCCTGCCATGCCCAGGGCGTAATTCCCCAGATCCAGGAACGCGCCCAGACCGCTCACGTTGACGGCCGACAGGGCGCCGAGGAATCCCGCGTAGCCCAGGGAAAGCCACCGCTGTTCATCGGGCTCGCTGGGTACGTGGACTGTGAGCACCGCGTTGCTGGTGAGCGCCGCGTGCTTGCTCCAGTCCAGATGCCGGGTGATGACCAGGTGGCCGCCGAGGATCGGGTCGGCGATGGTGCTCGCTCCCCAGCTCGACAGGCTGGAGCAGCCAAATCCCTCCTTTCCGCTCCACTGGCTCAGGTCCACGAGGGAATTGGCCACGAGGATGTCGGTGGCGGTGATGTCCCGACCCAGGGTCGGGTTGAACAGGTCGACCCCGGCATCCCGCATGCCGAGGATGATGCCGTCGACCTCGTCCAGGTAACGGGCGTCGACGGTGAAATTGCTCGTGAAGATGGTGCGCAAGTTGTTGTAGACGAAGCTGGATCCCAGGCAGAAGAAGTCGATGAAGTACTCGTCGAACACCTGCTTGCCGGCGTCGCCCAGGAGGTAGCCCTGGGCGTACCCGCGCTCGTGGTGACTGCCCCAGACGGTGAGGACGGTGGTGTTGTCGATGGTGTCGAGCTGGCCGTTGATCTGGGCGTGGGCGGGGGAAAACAGGAGTGAAAGGAGGAGGAGGAGTGTGGCGAGGCGCATGTCGGATCCCCCCGAGTATGGCGAGGTGGTTGTGATGTGGAAACATGAGGGGAAAAGTATAGCGTTCCCTGGGAGTGGACATGAAATACATTTTTCGTCACACTGGACCGGTTGGCGGAATATTCTCTCGACTCGTTTCGTTGCCGACAATAGGTACTGTCCTCGAGAAGGAGCAGCTTCCATGCACCTCCAGCTCTCGACCTGCGAAATCCGCTCCTGGCAGCACTCGGATATCGATGCGTTGCCCCGCTACGCCAACAACCGCAAGATCGCGCGGAACCTGCGCGACGGCTTCCCCCACCCGTACACCCGCGACGATGCCGTGGCGTTCATCGAGCATGCCCTGCGCAGCGGAACCGAGACCATGTTCGCCATCGAGATGGACGACGAGATCGTCGGCGGCATCGGCTTCGGACTGCACGTGGACGTGGAGCGTGTGTCGGCCGAGATCGGCTACTGGCTCGGGGAGCCGTTCTGGGGGCGTGGCATCATGACCGAGGCGCTACCAGCGGTGACCCGGTACGCCATCGAGACCCACCGGCTGACGCGAGTCTACGCCTTGCCGTTCGCCTGGAACGACGCCTCGTTCCGGGTGCTGGAGAAGGCCGGGTATGTCCGCGAGGCTCGTCTGCGGTGCAGCGCGTTGAAGGAGGGCCAGATCATCGACCAGTTTCTCTACGCCTTCGTGACACCCGAGCGGGGGAAGATGCCGTGAGTGTCGGTCGGATGCATCTGTGCGAGATATTCCCCCCGGCCACCGGCCGCTGATGCTCTGGGCGGCCGGGGTTCTGTTGCTGGCCCTGCTCGGCTTGCTGCTCGGGACGGGGCGGCACGTCGACCACTAGCCAGGCAACGACGGCTCGCCCATTATTCTCCCCGCCCGGGCGGACACCAACGCGGCGGTTGCGGACACCACCACGGTTCCGCTCCCCGACTTCTTCCGCCAGCTCCTGGTGACATACCTGCCGACATTCGAGCAGATCCACACCAGCGCCTTCGCTCGTTTCTGCCGCTCCCACGACCTCGACGCCGACGCCGCCGTCAACCACCGCCCGTTCCACACCTTCAGCTGGTGCAGCGAGCGGGAGATGGCCTTCGTGGCGTTGCTCACGGCGCTGGGCTATCGCGGCAAGATCGAGCAGGCCGGCATCCACACCTGGTCCGCGTTCTGGTGCGAGTTCCTGGACGTTGCTGGTCGGACGCATTCGATCCTCGCCACGATCTCGCCTGAATACTCGGACTCCGCCTGGAGAGACTCCATTACCGATTCGAATCCGTCTGCAAGACAGCAACGGCGCCGGCGGGAGGGCCGGCGCCGGATCAGGGTCAGCGATAGAGATTCTTGATCTGTCCCCAGCTCGTATGGGTATCGTCGACGGTGGTGTTGAAGATGAA
>JBDRBC010000237.1:0-2664 GCA_043823125.1 bacterium
TACCGCCTCGAACAGCAGTTCGTCATCGAGCGCGGTGACGACCCGCCCTATTCACTCATCGACCCCGATCCCCTTTCCATCCCGCCGTGTCTGATGGGGGTGCAGCTCGACGCGGAGAACAGCATCTACCTGTGCGACAACATCACCGACAAGCTGATCAAGATCGGTCCCGACGGGCGGGAGCAGTTCGCCGTGGGCAGTCGCGGCGAAGGGCCGGAGGATCATGCCGACGCCGGGGAGCCGCTGTTCTGGCCGGGATCGGGTATCGCCCGGTCGGACTGCTCGGCGGCGCCCAAGGTCATCTTGTACGACGAGGCGGGTGGCTTTCTCCGTTCCATCAAGTTCGGGGGGTACGATCAGGTGAACCGCGTCTGGGTGGCGGGCGACCAGGTGGTGGCCGTGGCGGCGGATATGGACGGCACGCCCATCAGCGGCGTCAAGGTCCAGTCGTACCTGCTGACCCTGCAATCGGACGGCACGGTGATGCAGTCGATCCCGGTGCGTCAGGCGGAAATACCGCCCATGGGCCTCGAGCAGGTACCACACGAGACGGATTTCGAGATCATCCCGCGGGTGGCTGTTGACAGCGGCGGCAACATCTACCTGCAACGCGATCTGTATCGCTACGCCGTGGAGTGTTACGACGCCGACCTGACCCTGCGCTGGACCTGCGAGCGTGACGTACCGACGCCGAAATGGAGCGACGAGGAGTTTGCCCAGCGCCGGGCCGAGCGGGAACCGTACGTCGAGGCCCACGAGTACCGGCACGTCATCCGCCGTATCGTGCCCGGCGCGGACGGCACCGTCTGGGTGGAGCGGACGGAGCAGGAGGCCGCGCCGGGCAGTGTGCTCCTGGACCGGATCGGCGCCGATGGCGAGTACCGGGGGCAGGCCGAGGTGACCGGCTTGCCCAAGGTGGCGGGCGAGTACCTCATCTTCGGCGATCGGCTGCTCTGGAAGGTGGACGACGATGCGGAGGTGGGGGAAGCGGACATCCCGTACCTGGTGGTGTATCGGTTGGTCAGAGTGTGAAGCGGGCTGGACGCAGGCAGTATGTCCGGCCAGGGCGGCGCGTCACCACCCTGGCCGGAGAAAGCGAAAACCTATCGCACCTCGGCCACCTTGCCGTCACGAAGGACGAAGGTGTTCCGGGTGATGATGTACTCGTTGTTCTGGTCCTTGGATGCCCAGTCGCAGGTGACGAGCCAGCCGTCGGTTTCGGAATAATCCAATGCGGTCCACTTGTCGTACTTCAAGGTCTTGGGCTTCTCGACCTGACCCCTGGAGATAGAACTTGACCTCGTACACCGAGTTGTCGAGGGCGTTCACGTTGGGCTTGGGACCGTGTTTGGCCTCACGCTGTCTCTGTTGCGAGGACGATCGTGAACCGGAGTGCTGCCGATGGTTCTGCTCCGTGTCCCACTGCGACATCTGCCCCGCGAGCTGCGCCTCGTAGTGCACCACCTTGGCCTGGTACTGCAGATTCCCCGGATCGAGAGCCAGGAGCTTGTGGTAGGCGTCGATGTTCCTCTGGCTGTCGTGACCCGGTATGGCCTTGGCCTCCGCCTCGAGCTCGGCGATTCGCTCGGCCAGCCGCAACTCGGCCCCCGGATCGACCTCCACGGTGACCGGCACGATCTTGGGTGGTCGGGTGACCTTCTGCACGACCACTCCACCCACGGTAAAGACGATGATGGCGGGAATGTACACGCAAAGGACGTGCTTGCGTTTCTTGATGAAGCCGAGGGTGAGCGTGTGGCTGGGGCTGATGGCGCCGTAGACCAGCAGGATCAGGCAGACGAACCCGAAAAGAAAAAGAATAGTCGCGGCTATGATTCCGAACAGAGCCATTGGTAGCCTCCTTTCGGTTTTTGATCGGCGGGTGTCTTCGAGGCTTTACTTGATTATTGCGGTTTGTTGGACAATTCGGATCTATGACTGATTGGTCGGATGACAAGATCCGATAGTGTCTCAATAGCGTCTCACAGGATCCTTCATGTCTTGAAACGCGAGACACTCTTAGTGTATTGCGAGACAATTACACGAAACAGACCCCGCCCTGTATTTCTGCTATATTGTTTAATTGCAGCAGAGTTAATTTTTCCTGACTCCTGGCACACCCCTTGCCCTACTTCCCATATATGTGTCTCATGAAAGTCCCAGGCGAAAGCGATCACCAGATGACCGAGAGATTCAACGAGAACCTGATCAATGTCACTCGCCTCACCAGAGAGATGCTGGCGCTGGCTGACGAAGGGGACCGTGATCGCACCGACGACTCCTGCGGCATCCTGTACGGGATTCTCCGGGACATGGCCTATCGCCTGCGCAGCCTGGCCGAGGAAGAGTGCGAGAAACACAAAAATGCCGGTAAGTGGGATAAAGAACTCACCTGACCATTACCTGAAGTACCCGAAAAGGAGCAAGACCATGCAGACTCTAGTAACCAAGGAAGCGCCCGATTTCACCGCCGTCGCCGTTCTGGGGGACAACAGCTTCGACGAGAAATACACCCTGAGCAAGCTGCGCGGCCAGTACACGGTGCTGTTCTTCTACCCGCTCGACTTCACCTTCGTCTGCCCGTCCGAGATCATCGCTTTCGACAAGGCGTACTCGAAGTTCAAGGCGAAGAACTGCGAGGTGGTCGGGGTTTCCGTCGACTCC
>JBDRBC010000238.1:0-22356 GCA_043823125.1 bacterium
GCCGTGCTGGTGATTGTCTGGTTCACCATCGGCGGACTGTTCAATATCCGCGACATGTTCAGGCGCCTGACCGCAGCGCACCGTGATGCGGCGGACGATGGTGTGGTGCGGGAGTAGGCAGAAAAAAACGACGACCCCGGAGTCGATCCGGAGTCGCCGCTGGAATCTCAGGTTGTCATTTCAGCAACACCATCTGCCGCGTCTGGCAGAAATTCACGGTTTCCAGTCGGTACAGGTACATTCCCGAACCGACCTGACGTCCCAGATCGTCCCGGCCGTACCAGGTGACCTCGTGTCGTCCGGCCGGCATCGGTTCGGCCACCAGCGTGGCCACTCGGCTGCCGGTCAGCGTGTAGATCGACAGGTTCACCGTCTGCGCCGCCGGCAGGTCGAACTTGATGCTGGTCAGCGGATTGAACGGGTTGGGGTAACACGGGTGCAGCCGATTCGCGGCGGGCACGGACGTGAGGACGCGATCTTCCCCCACGGGCGCCAGGCACTCCGCCTGGCGATACCAGACGTACACCACCCAGTCGCCGGTCACCCCCAGAGCACAGGCATCGTTCCAGCCACCCGGAATGGCGTACACCACGTTCTGTCCGGACTGGCAACCGTTGCCGTCGTGGACCATGGTGGGCGCGAAGTAGTTGCCGGCGTTATCGTTCAGGAACTCCAGGGTGATGGTGAATTCCCCTTCGTCGATGATGATGTCCTCGGGCAGGATATCCAGATCGAACTCGTTGATGGCGCCGTCGTAGAGCTGCGGGCCTTCCAGGGAAAAGATGGGAGTTCCCGGGCTGGGCAAGCCGGCGTCATAGATATGGATAGCTTGCTCGAGCTGCGCCGGGTTACCGCCATACACCGAACCCCAACCGATGCCGATCGCAGTGATTTTGATGGGATAGTCGTACTCGGGTGCCTCGAAAACGGCCCCGGCTTGCTCTCGCTCAACAAAACAGGGACAGGCTACCTGGCCGCCGCCGGTATAGTTGTAGATGACCTCATCCGGGCACGAGGCCAGCAGTGGCGAGGCCAGAATCAGCAGTAGAGCCGGAACGAGGAATAGCTGTATCCGTTGCTTCATGATTTCCCCCCGGTTGAATCCTCAGTTTACAGAGTCGCGGCAAACGGTTCGAGAAGACACAAATACATCGATCCGTTCATTGAAACGCAATTATACCATAGCCACGGAAAAGAAACCACGAGCGGGTCGATCCCGGATCGACATCCGATCCACACGGTATCCCGACCAGAACGCGTCCCGCAACTTGCCCCGGCCAAACAATGTAATCCCCGGGTATCCGGCGAGATTCGGACCGGAGCGTGGCGCTCAGAACGCGACCTTCGGCGAGGAGGACGAGACCGGCCCCATGGAGATCATCTGTTGTCGTTTCAAGTGACGTGAGTGTCCGAGCCCGGGGACGGTGCGATGACCGTCCCCTACTTCACATGCAGCATACGTCCGGTAGCACGGAAATCCGGTGTGATCAGACGGCAGAAGTACACACCGGTCGCCACGGTCCGACCGCGATCATCCCGTCCGCTCCAGACCAGCTCCTGACGCCCGGCCGGCACCAGGTCGCCAGCCAGCAGGGTCCGCACCAGTCGCCCCGAGACGTCGAAGACCAGCACGGTGACCCGGGACGCCACCGGCAGATCGTACCGGATGACCGTGGTCGGATTGAACGGATTCGGCGAATTCCCATGCAGTCGATATCGGAGCGGAGTCGTCGTTTCCACCACATCCGTCATGGCCGTTGGCGACGCGGTTTCACTCTCGTTGCCGGCGCCGTCCACGGCCGCAACCCGGTAGAAATCGTTGAACGATCCCGCCGCATGGAGCCAGTCGCTGGCCACGGTGGCGTGGAGCAGATCGGCCGGTTCAGGCTCGAAATCGGGACTGTCCCCCCGGTAGATCTTGAAGTAGGCGAAGTCGTCGTCCGGGCACGGCTGCCAGGTGAGGGTGTTGCCGCTGCCGGCAGCGTAGGCCACCAGCAGCTCGCTCGGCACCTGGGGCGCGATATCATCGCTGGAAAAACCGCTATCCGGCGGGCTGATGAAAAACACGGACGGCGTGGTGGTTTCGGCGCTCACGCAGTAGACACTCCAGATGGGCGGTGTCACGGAGTCGGCCAGGGTCGGCACCAGACAGAGGTAATCGTCCTGCTGATGCGCGGCGACGTACCCCACCACTTCCCAGAGACCGGGCGGCAGGTCCTCGCCACGTTTCCCGGAGCCGACGATCAACTCGCGGTCCCCGACACGCGCCAGTTCGATCCCGGGTCGGGCGGCGTATCTACCCAGACTGGACTGCTGGGTCCACCGGGGATCCGGCGACGAATCAGCCAGTTCGCCCGGTGTGATGTCATCGACCCGACGGAACACGTTGTATCCCGTGACCGGGTACTCGGTCTCCTGGCTGAAATCGTAGCCGGAACGGGTGAAGTGCAGCCGGGCCCAGCCGCCCTGATCGTCCGGCACATCCGCCACGGAATCGATGGTCGCACCGGTGTAGTACCAGTCCAGCTCCAGCTCACGACACACCGGCTCGAGGAACGGTTGCGTGAGCCGGTTCGTCAAGCGCCAGCGCAGATCGCTGCCGGGGGAAACCAACCGGGTGTAGATGCCGGGATCAGCGGCAGCCCAGGTGACGCCGCCATCACCGGTGATCTCCCACAGCACCCCGTCGGTCTGCACCGGCGTGATCCGCGCCAGAACCACCGGGGCGATCACCGCTGGTACAGCGATTGATTGGGCGACATTGCGCCGGAGATCGTAATCGTCCTGATAGAGCAGATAACTGGTGAACCCGCTGGTCTCGGCCACGTAGGCCACATCACCGGCAATCGCCAGTCCACCGTCACCACCCCCGGTGGCCACCGACTGTTCCAGGGTCAGGTTCGCGGCGTTCTCGATGTCGAAGATCATCAACCCCTCGTTGCCGTCCAGAACGAAGGCGTCGTCGCCGCCAAGTACGACGGGGCCCCCCGCGCCCAGAACATCGTAGCTGTCCAGGCTGGTCGTGAAACTGGGATCGCTGATATCGAACGAGGCAAAAAAGGAGAAACCGAGATTCACGGACATGGCGAAGCACTCGTCCCCGGAAACCACGACGAACTGCTTGTTGGTACCGGCCAAGAAGTCGTCGGCGTGCACCGGGTTGGTTGGATCGGACACATCCACCACCTCGACACCGCCGACCGAGCCGGCAACACCGAGATACGCGAAATCGCCGGCCACGGTCACTCGCCAGGCGGCATGCAGCGGCGCCACCGGATGCTGACCCACCTGTACCGGTATCAGCGGATCGGTGATGTCGAGCAGCAACAGACCGGCGGCATCGCAGGCCACATACAGCAGATCCCCCACCGCCAGTGCGTGACGCACCAGACCGGGCGCCACCCAGGTGGACAGGTGGACCGGGTTCTCGGGATCGGAAATGTCCGCAACGCCCAGATGCCGGTTATCCATGGCAATGAAGGCGACATCGCCGGCCAGACAGACGGTTCTGGCCTGGTGCAACGACACGAGCGTATCGATGAATATCGGGTTGAACGGATCGCTGATATCCACCACAGCGAGCCCGTTGGTGTAATCGGCCACGAAGGCGTAATCACCGGCCACGACCAGGTCCAGCGGTGGGCCGGGCAGGCTGATGGATCCGAGCAGCAACGGATCGGTTCGTTCCCGGTAACGCAACGATATGAAGCCACCCCCGCTGCCGGCCACCGCGAAGGCATGGATCCCGGCGCTGGCCACCCGGGTGACAGTCCCCGGGGTGTCGATGGCATGCCGGATGAACGGTGACGTCGGGTTGCTGACATCGAGCACGAGCACCTGGTAATAGGCCGCCACCAGCAGTTCGTCGCCAGCGACCTGGATCCCCCGCACCGATCCGGACGTATCCAGCGCACCGAGCAGGACCGGCAGGGTGGGATCGGATGCGTCTACGATCACGATTCCGTTACCGGAGTCGCCCAGGTACACGAGATCGCCATCGACGGCCACGGCCCAGGTGTCATCGGGTGTATCGTAGCTGCCCACGCTGGTGGGACTGGTCGGATCGGAGATATCGACGATCTGCAAGCCGCTCTCACGGTCGGCCACGTAGGCCAGATCGCCGGCCACCGCCACGGCGATGGCACTGCCGGGCGTATCGTGGATTCCCACCAGCTGTGGTGCGGTCGGATCACTCACATCGACCAGGGCCAGGCCGGTGACGCCATCGGCCACCAGGACCAGATCCCCCGCCACGGCCACGCCCCGGGCCATACCGGGCGTATTGTAGACGCCGGTGATGACCGGGAGTGTGGGATCGCTGATATCGCACACTTGCACACCGACTCCGCCGTCACCGACATACGCCCAGTCCCCGTCCACGGCCACGCCCCAGGCATACCCAGGCGTGTCGAGGGTGCCGATCACGCCGACTGATTCCGGATCGGTGATATCGAGAACCTGCAGTCCGTCCTCGCCATCGCCGACGAAAGCCAGATTGCCGAAAACGGCGACATCCACCGCGGAACCGGGGGTGTCGACGATAGCGAGCAGTTCGATCTCGTGCGGATGCAGCCGGACCTGTCCGGACATGGTATCCCACCAGGCCGTGGTCAGGGCCAGGTCGGCATACTGGCGGTTGCTGAAATCTTCCCGGAAATAACCCGGCCCGGCGGCGATCCCGGCCGTGGCGAGAAAAAGACCGAGGCTGGTGGTGAACAGCAGGACGATGCTGCTTCGGCGCTGAAACTCCCCGTACATGATAGCTCCCTGAAAAAGGCCCTGATGAAGAAGTGACTCCGGCCAGAAGTATAGCAGATATCAGAACGAACGCCGGGATTTGCAGGCCGGGGCGTTTGGCTAATCAAGCCAATCAGACCTGGAGGGTCAAACTTTTGTCCCTGAAAACTGTCGTCGCTGGATCCCGCGCTCGTCAAAGGAGCGGCCCTTGAAACGCAAGACGATCCTGGTCCTCGGTTCCGTTGTCCTGCTGGCTGCCGCCGTGCTGTTGTGGCGCCTGGATACCGGTCACGCGGAAAACCAGGCGTATCGCTTCGTGACCGTCAAGAGTCGGGATATCGAGGTCTTGTCCGGATGCAGTTTCAGGTTGAACCTTCCGAGCCTCTTGCCTAGAACCGTTAATAACCGCCTTGCGTCATCTGGGTGTTCGAAGCCGATGAGAAAATCATCGGCATAGTGGATCAAGGCCGCTTTCCGTCTCAGGCGCGGTTTGACCAACTCTTCGAACCACAGATCCAGCGCATGATGAAGGTAGAGGTTCCCAAGCAACGGCGAGATGATTGAACCCTGCACCGTGCCCTCGTCCGGCCGGGAGAATGAGCCCCCCTCCAGAACGTCTACATGCAAGCTCTTCGCGATGAGTCGCAGCAGCGACTTGTCGGCTATCCGCTCCCGGAGCATCCGCAACAAGGTCGGGCGATTGACCGTGTCGAAGAAGGACGTTACGTCTGCCTCCTGATCACGTTCGCCTCGCCATTCCACGTCACCCGATGCAGTTCCCGTAGCGCGTCATGGGCACTCAGGCCAGGACGGAAGCCGTACGAACAGTCCAGAAAGTCCTGCTCATGAATCCTCCAGTATCTCGCCCGGCCGTCTGATCCATCTCCGGCCACGCGTTCTGTCCGACCTTCTGGTCCACCTGGTCGAAACCCAGTTCCGCCTGCGGTGGCCCGCGCGCCGGCAACACCTCCGGAGGCGCAGTCGGTTCCCCTATGTGATCCAAGATCCGCTCGATTACCGGCGGTTCCAGCACGAACGCGATGATTCGTTGCGGCTCACCGCACCGGGGGCACACCAGAGGCAAGCAATCGTAGATCCGCACCAGCAGCAGGGCCCAGCAACGGGCGGCGGCTCGCCGAATCCCGGTCCTGGGACCGGCGACGTTGGCCGAGCCGGTCGGCGCGACGGCGGCCTCGGTCTCGGGCATCCCCATCTTCTGGCGGGCTTCCCGGAGCAGTTGCAGCGTCGCCCCCGCCGGCCCGGCCGATTCGGTGACCGCGCGGCGGAGTTTCGCATTCGGCGCCGGTACGCCGCAGTAACGGTGCTTATGGATCCGGGGCGGGGTCACCAGGTGCGCCACCCGGTCCAGCAACTCCAGCGGCGTCAGGATCAGCTCGCTGCGGCCGTCCACGGTCGGCTTGCGCAGGCTGTAGACCAGGCGCATACGCTCCGGGATTGCCGGAGAGTTGATGTCGTGTGATCAATAGTGATAGAATCACTATCGTCAGGAAGCTCTATCCGAGCGGACGTAATCTCGGCGGTACAACCCTGGGACCAACATGATCGAGAGAGCAGCTCTGCCGCCCATCCTTTCTGCCGCCGCCATCGTCGTCGCGGCCTCCCTCGCCTCGGCCGCCGACCTCTTGACGCCGGCTGACAAACTCCCCTATCAGCCACGGACGGTTCCCCATCTCGGACTGCGAACGGACGAGTATCATGGGTTCCGCATCCTGGTCGGCGATCTCGATGGCGATGGTGTGACCGAGCTGATCAAGGGGCAACCCGGGGCGCTGGTCGGTCTGACGGCGCGCAATGGCCGGCCGCGAGTGCTCTTCCAGCAGAATTTCGACGACGACACGGTGCCGCGGCCGGGTGCGGTCTACGACGTGAACGGCGACGGCGCCCGCGAGATACTCTACACCGTGCCGGTGGGAGAGATCGGCCAGTGGCGGCTGCGCGCCATCGCGCCCGACAGCGGTCGGCTTTGGCTGGACGCGGGGCTGCCCGCAGGACCGGACGCGACCCAGGACGGGCGCTGGGACGGCGACTACACGCTGATCGGCTTGCTACCGGATCAACCCGTGGCCGTCGTGGCCGCCGTGGCGCGCAAGGACGGCCTCGGTCGGGGCGTTTTGGCGATCGATCTGCACACCGGCGCCATCCTCTGGCGTTACGCCATGGGGCCCAATCCGATTGCGTGGTCGGGTTGGATCGGCGATCTCGAGGGCGACGGCAAGACCGAGATCGTCTTCGTCGCCAATTCGCCGGGAAATCTGGGCGGGCGATTGATCAACGGTACCGGAGGATACGAGGCGTGCGTATTCGTGCTCGCGGCGAATGGTGAGCTGCGGTGGTCGCGGGTTCTGGGCGGTATATTCACGACGCCATTCTGCCGGGTCGCCGACCTCGACGACGATGGTTGGCAGGAAGTGGTCACGGCCGCACAGGCCGACGGAGCGGTTGCCGGACGATGCGGGATCGATATCTGGCGCGGCGCCGACGGCACGCTGGCCGCGCGGCAGGCGGTGGATTTCGACATACTGGGCCTGGCCGTGGGCGAGGATGGCCTGATCGCCATCGGCGGCGGTGACGGCCGGTTGCGAACCTACTTCTGGCGAGGCAACGAGCTTGAAACCGGACCGACCATCGCCGGGCGGAATCCCATCGCTGTCATCGGGTCCGGCGACATCCTGCCCGAGCCGGGGCTGGAGTTCGTCACGACCAGCGGCGACGGGTCGGTCATCCTGCTGGATTCCCAGCTCACCCCTCTCGCTCGGCATCCTGGACCCGTCGTCGTTTCAGGTACCGCCAACATGGCGCAGTGGACGCCGGCCGACGACCAGCGCTATCTGCTGGTCCAGATGTCCGGCGGTCGCGATGGGCTGTCGTTCCTGGCACAGGGAAGGCGCAGGCCCTCCCGTTGGTGGTGGCTGTCGTTGGGGCTCTTGCCGATCGCGGCCATTGCTGCGCGTCGATGGCCTGGGAGGCCGAAGCCACCACCACCGCCACCGCCGGAAAGATTGATCAAGCGAGACCTGTTGCAAGTGCTCCTGGAACTTGATCACGGCGAATTGCGCGCCACTCGGGCCCTGCGGCGGCTGGCCTGGCTGCTCGATCAAGCCCGCAAACAGGACCCGGTCAACACAATGATGGCGGGCCGGCTAGTGAATGCCCGGGCTGATCTCCTGGAGTCGGTGGCACCGCGTCTGGAAGAGGTTCTGATCCGGGCTATGTCCTGCGAGGACCTGGTCGAGACCGCAAAGTCGATGAAGCCGATTTTCGTGGCCTTGATCAAGCAAATCCAAGGCAGCACCGACGCGAAACTGATGGCCGAACTGAAGTCGATCGAAGACGATGTTGAAAAAGTGGAGGCGGGCTTCAAACACCTACGCCGGCTGCTGGCCAAATTCTTCGCCACCGATATCGTCGAACTGGCCCGCCGCTTGGTGAGCCTGCGCGAGAACGATCTGCGGCGACACGGCATCGATGTACATCTGGATGTGGCGGACGGGACATTCGCCTGCATCGACGCGGCGGATCTGCGCTTCGTCCTGGAGAACCTGGTGGGCAATGCGATTCGCGCCATGGAGCCTGCGGGACGCGGCGCCTTGACGGTCACCACGCGTCATAACGGCGGTGAACTCGTGCTGACCGTCAGCGACGATGGGATCGGCATCGACCCTGAGCGGCAAGAACGGATCTTCGCGCCCGGAGCCAGCGAGCGCCGGGACGGCGGCCTTGGCCTGCATCGTTCAAAGGAAATCCTCGCCCGCTGGCGGGGAAGTCTTGAACTGGCCTGGAGCGAGCCGGGCCGCGGCAGCCACTTCGAGGCACAATTGCCGCAAACGACGAGGGAAGAGGAGACATCATGAGCGATACGCGACCGCGCCTGTTGATCGTCGACGACCACGCGGATTTCCGCCAGGATCTGGCAGCGCTCCTCGGCGATCGCTACACGGTCGTGACGGCCGGCTCGGCCGACAAGGCTCTGCGGCTCTTTGCCGGCCGTCGACCCGATGCCGTCCTGCTCGACATCGACCTCGGCGCCGGTGTCAACGGGCTGGATCTGCTGCAGGATCTGCGCCGCACCGACACACCGCCGCCGATCATCATGCTCACGGGTGACGGTCGCGTACAGACCGCCGTGCAGGCCATGCGCCTGGGTGCGACCCATCATCTGACCAAGCCGCCGGATCTGGACGAGCTGCACGAGGTTCTCGCCCGCGCCCTGGCCGAACAGACGCTACGTCGCCGGGTGCGTTCCCTGGAGAGCGATGTCGATGCGCTGCGCGGCGAAACCATCACGCGGGACCCGGCGCTGCAGCGCGTGCTCGAACAAGTGGAACGGGTCGCTCCCACCGAGGCGACGGTGCTCGTGACCGGCGAATCGGGGACGGGCAAGGAACTGATCGCCCGCAGCCTGCACGCGCAAAGCCGTCGCCATGGCGGACCCTTCGTCGCCCTCAACTGTGCGGCCGTGGCCCCCGGATTAATCGAGTCCGAGCTGTTCGGTCACGAGAAGGGCGCCTTCACCGGGGCCGATCGGTTAAAGCGCGGCGCCTTCGAGCGGACCCAGAGCGGTACGCTTTTTCTGGATGAACTGGGCGATAGCCCGCCGCCCCTGCAGGCGAAGCTGTTACGCGTGCTCGAGGCGCGCACTTTCGTACGTGTCGGCGGCGCGAGCGAACTGCCGTTGGACGTACGGATCGTCGCCGCCACGAATCGCGACCTCGAGGAACAGGTCGCTGCGGGTAAGATGAGGTCCGATCTCTTCTACCGCTTGAATGTCTTCCGGCTGCATCTGCCACCATTACGGGAACGGCTTGGTGACGTTCTGCTGCTGGCCCACCACTTCTGCGCGCATTTCGCAGCCGAGGTCGGCCGTCACATCGAGGGCATCACGCCGGCGGCCTCCGCCGAAATCCAGGCGCGAGACTGGCCGGGCAACATTCGCGAGCTACGCAACGCCATTGAGCGGGCCGTCATTCTGAGCGACGGTCCCGATCTGGATCTACCCGATCTCCACGACCCCCACGCCCCGATACCGATTCCCTCGTTGCCCTACGAAGAGGCGAAGCAGCAGGTCCTTGGGCGTTTCCGGCAAGCGTATGTCCGGACCCGCCTGGGCGAGGCCGGTGGCAACGTCTCCCGGGCCGCCGAACTTGCCGGCATGAAGCGGCAGAGCTTCCAGCGCCTGCGCCGCGAGGTCGATCCGGACAACTAGGTGCAGCCTGCACCATTGCGGGTGCAGCCGGCAGGTTGCACCCGGCCCCGGTCAAAGGCGAACCCAATCTCGATCTCGGGCGGTCATCTCATTCAATGACAACGATATGGCGAGATAATTAAAAACCCAGTGGCGTGGTATGCGGCTTGCCTTGAGCGGGTGTTCGCCCATGACATTACACTCGGATTCGAAAGGAATCGCTATGTCCCTCGTCAAGACGACTCGCTCACTCGCCCTGGTCGTTGTCTGCCTCTGGCTGGCTCCCCTGGTCCAAGCGCAGGACATCGATCTAGGACTCGTCGCTCACTGGCCGCTCGACGGCGACTTCCTCGACACAAGCGGCTTCGACCGCCACGGCACTCCGGCCGGCGATCCCCAGTTCGTCGCCGATCGTCACGGCGAGCCGGGCGGCGCGGTCGACTTCAACGGCACGACCGACTGGGTCACCTTCAACGGCACCGGCACGCTTCACCTCTTCGACGGCATGACGGTCTGTGCCTGGGCCAACGTCACGGCTGAAGCCGGCGTCGATTTGATCATGGGCAAGCACAAGAACAGCGAGGCGCGCGGCTTCTACCTCGCGGTCTACGGAGACAAGTTCCAGTACTACGTCAACCATCACGACGACTGGATCGCAAGCCCCGGCAGCTATACCTTCGGTCAGTGGCGCCACGTGGCCGGCACCTACGACGGTGAAACCGATACGATGATTCTCTACATCGACGGCGTCGAGGTCGCAACCGGTTCCTCGGATTACGTCAACCACGACGACACCGTCGACCTTACTCTGGCCGCAACTTCCGACGGCGCGGAGTTCTTCAGGGGCAAGATCGACGATCCCCGCGTCTACGATCGTCCGCTGACGCCCGCCGAGATCGCCATCCTGGCCGAGGTGAAACCGGTCGCCGCTTTCACAGCCGTACCAACCTGCGGCGACGCGCCTCTCGAGGTCGTCTTCACCGACGAATCGACCGGCATGATCGACACCTGGGACTGGAGCTTCGGCGACGGCGGCACGGCCGGCGTACCGTCACTCACATACCTCTACACCGAGGGCGGCATCTACGAAGCCAGCCTAGTCGTGTCCTCCTCGGTTGCTGCAGACACGGCCTCGATCACCATCACGGTCTACGGCGAGGCGTCGGTCATCCTGGCGGTCGACGACGTGCCGGCCGATCAGGGCGGCTGGGTCTACGTGCAGTTCCTGCGTAGCCAGTACGACACCAACGGACTTCAGCGTTCAGAGATGTACTCCATCCAGCGACTCGATGCGGGCAAGTGGGTGACGATCGCCTCGGCCGGCGCCTACGGCGAGGACATCTACAACGTCCTGGCACCGACGCAGTGCGACTCGGTGGTGTGTTCGTCCTGGCTGACGAACTTCCGGGTCATCGCCCACATGGACGAGGGCAACTGGGCCGGCGTCGAGGCGACGGGCTGGTCCTTGGACAACATCGCGCCGGCCGCGCCGGCGAGCGGCCAGTCGCATATCTTCTACGGCGGCACGCCGAATCAGCTCGAGTGGGCGGCCACCGTCGACGACGAAGACCTGGACTATTATCGCATCTACCGCAGCGACACCGAGGATTTCGCGACTTGCGAACTGCTGGCGGAGGTCGCCACGACAGCCTTTGAAGATGCCGAAGGGGGAGAGTTCTACTACCGCGTAGCAGCCGTGGATGCCGCCGGCAACGAGAGCGATCCGACGACCCTGGTGACGCTGGCCACCGTGGGCGTCGAGCCGACCGAGCTGCCGACCATGTGCCTGCACGGCAACCACCCCAATCCGTTCAATCCGCACACGACGATCAGCTTCTCGCTGCCCTCCTCCCAGGCCGTGTCGCTGGTGGTCTACGGACTGGACGGCCGGCTCGTGGCCAGGCTGGTGAGCGAGATCCTGCCCGCCGGCGAGCACGGAGTCGTCTGGGACGGGTGCAACGATGCAGGCCAGCAGCAGGCCTCGGGCACATACCTGTATCGATTGCAAACCGCTCGCGATAACCAGGTGCGTCGCATGACGCTGCTGAAGTGATCCAGGTTTAGGGGGAAGAGGGAGCGGGGCCGCATCTGAACAGGTGCGGCCCTTGTCGATTCGGATGCCGCGCAGCTAGTGCTCTGTCAAACCACAAATTTAGGATCAGCGGGTTTGCAAGCAGCCATCTGCCGCGTTGCACTCGCTTGAATTAGCTATGGCTAGTCCTGCACTCGCGCGCCTTGCATCCGACCACTTGCAAACCCGCTGATCCTCAATTTGTGGTTTGACAGAGCACTAGTGAAGATTGTATGGATTTTTTCGGCGGGAATACCGACGCCGGTATCGATGACGGCTATGGTGAATACTGCCCGGTTGGTCTCCTCTTGCGCGCAGCTCACATCCAGCAGAATGTGGCCCTGGCTGGTGAACTTGCAGGCATTGCTGTAAAGTTTCGCCACGATCTGGCGGGTGCGCGTCAGATCGCCGATGACCTGGGTCGGCGCCTCGGGCGCGTAACGCATGAGCGAGATCACCTTCTCGTCGTCGAGCTGTGATTGGGCGCTGTCGATCACCTCGGCGATCAAGGTGCAGAGATCGAAGGAGACGTGTTTCAGCTCCAGGTGACTCATCTCGGCCTGGGAGATGTTCAGGATATCGTCGATGATGCGCAGCAGCGCTTCGCCGGAATCGATGGCGGTCTCACACAACTCCTGCTGCAACGGTTCGAGTTCGGTGTCCCGCAGCAGATGGGTGGAACCGATCATGCCGTTCAACGGCGTGCGCAGTTCGTGGCTCATGTTGGCCAGGAACTCGGTCTTGGCTCTGGCTGCCGCTTCGGCGTGGGCGAGGGCCTTGTCCTTGGCGTCGAGCGCCTGGAAGGTGGCCCATTGCGCCCGCTCGAGACTGGCAGCGCCAAAAGTGGCCACCAGGGGACCGGTGATGGTGGCGAAGACCAGCGGCGCCAGCAGGGAGGCGGTCCAGTTTGACGGCCCGATGTGCCAGAGGAACGTCAAGGAATAGATCAGCCCCGTACAGCTCGCCAGGAGCAGAGCGCGATGCCAGCGAGCCGGGAAGAAGCCGGTGGTCGCCACGGTGAGATACCCTGACGCGACGTAGATGGGATTGCCCCAGGCGCCGTCGATGTTGGCGGCGATGGCGCCGTGACAGAAGGCGAAGCTCAGAAACACGGTCCAGACCAGCGGGTAAGGACTGATCTCCCGCCGCCGCATGGCCAGCCGGCTGCAGAAGAGAAACAGCGGCACGCTGCCCACCTTGTAGAGACCGTTTTCCAGCAACGGGACCGGTTTGACCAGGTAGTGGAGCCCGATATCGAAAACCAGCGAGACCAGATACGCCGTGATGGCCAGCATCACCAATGTATAGAGATCACGGCGCCAGCGCAGACGCAGCAGGTCGTCGTAACAGGTATTTGCCTGGTCGAACCACGGCAGAAATCGATCGGTAATTTGATTCAACCATTTCATACTACAGAATCGGCTTTTTCCACCTGAGAGTTAATCCGGATGTATCTCGCTGGCTCGGCTATATATTGCGGGCGAAAGAACGCTGGACAGAAGTCGATCAGTGCCATATTACAAAATATCCCCCGAAACTTGCCCGCACAGGTGAACGTACGTCATCCGGCTGGGAATGGGGACCGCAACAGGCACGATCCGCCTTATCGAAATCGATAGCATGCAAGTACCAGTTTTCAGCGCCAAATTGACCATACCCACGGTTTCCGCCGCCTATCTCGCGCGTCCGCGACTGGATGAGCTCTGGCAGGAATGGGAGAACAAGCGACTGGTTCTGGTCACCGCCGGCGCCGGTTTTGGCAAGACCTCCTTCCTGGCCGCCAATGCCCGGACGTCGGAGCGGCCGTGTAGCTGGTATTCCCTCGACGAGATGGATGCGGAGCTGGCCACCTTCTGTGCCCACCTGCGGCAGGCGGTGTCCGCCCCGGAAGTGGATGGAGTGGCGGATGAATCCACCACTGCGGCCGATTTCATGAACCGGGAGCTTTCCGTGCTGGTGCGGACTCTGCGTAATGAAATACGCGGCCGGGTCATTGTTCTGGACGACGTGCAACTCATCGCCGGCTCTGCCGAGATCCTCCATTTTCTGGAGCAACTCATCAAGTTCTTGCCCCAGTCGACGACTCTGGTTCTCGCCGCGCGGGAACCGGTGGCCGTGGCGACCATGAAACTGCAGGCCCTCGGTAGCGTGGTCCAGATCACTGCCGAGGATCTTCAATTCCGGAGCGAAGAGGTCATCCCGCTGTACGGTTCTCATTTTCCCGACACCGATCTCGACCCCCGGCTGGCGCGCAAGATCGTCGCCCAGACCGAGGGTTGGGCTGCCGGCATCGAGATTTTCTTCCAGGTGCTCGGCGGCACGTCGGCCCGCCGGATCGAGGACGCACTGGCCCGGATCCTCGCCATGGGCAGCGGCTGGTTCGCCTATTTCGCCGAGGAAGTGGTGGGCAGCCTCGACAGCGACACCCGTGATTTCCTCTACCGTTCTTCGGTTTTGCCGCGGCTCGAGCCAGAGTTGTGCGACCGGGTGCTCGGCCTGGAGAACAGCCGACTCGTGCTGGAAGAGCTGTGTCGCCGGAACCTCTTCACCTTCAGTGTCGAAGACGACATCGTTGCCTACCGGTATCATCACCTGTTCCACGACTTCCTGCGCGATCAGCTCCGGCGGCACCTGAACAAGGGCGAGATCCACGCCCTGCAACGTCGCGCGGCCACCGAGCTGAAGCGGGCGGGCGCCTGGGCCGAGGCGGCGGTTGCCTATGCCGAGGCTGGCGACCCCAGAGCCACCTTGAAGCTGGTGGAGAAGCAGGGTGAGAAGCTGCTGGCCACCGGACGCTACGAGATCATTCGCCGGGCTCTGGACAGCGTACCGAAGCAACTGTTCAACAAGAGCGGCTCGGCGCTGTTCGTTCTCGGACGGGTAGCCGAGATCAAGGGTGAATGGGAGGAGGCGGAGAAGCTCTATCTGAAAGCCCTCCGGCTCGTTCCGGGGGGGACCCGGCGCGTGGAACTGCTGAGTCTCATCGCGCAGCTCAAGCTACGCCGCGGCATGTACAACGCCTCCCGCAACCTGTGCCATGAGGCGCTGGCCGAGCCGGGACGCAAGAGCGCCTGGATCCGCAGCCGGATTCTCAACATGCTCGGCGTCGCTGCCTGTGAGCTGGGCAAGCTCGATGAAGCCGAGGACTATCTGGATCAGGCCTTGAAGGTGTGTCGTCGGAGCAAGGACGAGGAGAGTCTGCGCCGGACCCTCTATCTGCTGCCCGGGAATCTCTATTACCGCCGTGGCGATTTTCAGCGCGCCAAGGAAGCGGCGCGCAAGGCGCTGGTGGTCTTCAAGCGGAGTAACGACCCCCGCCGGATCTGTCACAGCCTCGGCGTGCTGGCTTACGTGACCGGCGAGGCAGGCGAGGAGCGGGAAGCGCGGGAGCTGGCCAGCGAGGCGTTGCGATTGGCCGAAAGTATCGAGTATCGCGTCATGGAAGCGTACTGCCAATTCACCCTCGGCCGCTGTGCGTTGATCACCGGTGACCTCGCTCAGGCGCAGCGGCATTTCGAAGTGTCGCTGAATCTCGGGGAGCAACTCGGGGAGCCGGGTCTGTTGACCATTCCCCATCTCGGCCTGGCGGAGCGGGCCCTGGCGGCCGGTGAGCTGCGGGTGGCCCGGCGGCATGCTCAGGACGGTCTGGCCAACTCCCTCGATGTGAAAGATCCGTACCAGGAAGCGCAGAGCCGATTGCTGCTCGGCGTGGTGGCGGCTCTGGACAATCCGGACGATCCGGACCAGGCGTCCCGTTTCTGGCGGCAGGCCGAAAAGATCATGCGGCGAGTGGGGACGTACTACGATCTGCACCGGCTGCTGTTGATTCGCCTGGACGAAGGTGCGGTTCCCGACGACGAACTGCCGGCTGTGTTCGCGGAGTTGCTGGCAGGCATTCTGTCCTTGCAGCACGACTTCCTGCTGCTGGTCATGGAACCGGAACGGGCTGCGCGGGTGTTGCCGCGCGCCTTGAGCCTGGGTTTCGAACCGGAGTATCTCGCCAAGAAACTAGTGCAGCTCGGCGAGCGGGCCATTCCCCACCTGGCCGAGCTGGTGAGTCATGGCGAGGAAGCCGTGCGGTGTCAGGCCGTGGACATCCTGTTACAGATCGGCGGGAGCCAGGCCCAGGTTATCCTGGGGCAGGTGGTGGACGATTCCAGCGAGGCGGGGCGGGTCGCCCGTGAAGCCGCCGAGGAACTGGCGTCTGTACCGGGTGTCCCGCTGCGTATCCGCGCGCTGGGCGGACTCTCCATCGACATCGGCGACGTCCAGCTCACTTTTGCCGACTGGAAATCGACACGCGCCCTCCGGCTCTTCCAGCTTCTGCTCGTATACCGCTTTCGCTGGGTGCCGCGGGATGTGGTGCTGGAGGAACTCTGGCCCGACGCCGATCCGCGCCGGGGGGTCAACAACCTGCGACAGACCATTCACGTGCTACGCAAGACCCTGGAACCCGATCTGGAAGAGGCGCGCAACTCGTTGTACATCCGCTATCGCAACGAGGCGATCCGACTGGAGCCGGGCGTGGAACATTTCTACGATGTGGAAGACTTCGAAGAATCCATGCGTCTGGCGGAGACGTGCTGGAACGGAGGCAAACTCGACGAGGCCGGAAAGCACCTGACCGCCGCCGAGGCGCTCTATCGTGGCGCCTTCATGGAAGAGACACCGTATGAAGAATTCGTCACCATCGAACGGGAGCAGCTCCGTGATCGTCTGCTGCGGGGGGTGAAGCGGTTGACCGGCTACCTGGCGGACAACGAGCAGTGGTCGGATCTCATCCCGCTCTGCCGCCGCGCCTTGAGCCAGAATCCATATCATGAAGATTTCTACCGCCACCTCGTGGAGGCCCAGTTCGAGCTGGGCAATCGTCGTGAGGCCCTGGCCGACTTCCACCAGTACGAGGAGATGATGGTCCGCGAGATGGACCTCCTCCCCTCGGCGCGTATGAAAGCGCTGGCCGACAAGGTGGTCGCTTTGGGCAGAACCGACTCGGCCTGATTATCTCCCCGAGTCGTGCCCGCGAATAAAATCCAGACCTATTGTTTACCTTCCGCCGTTCGTCAGAATCAAGTACGCTAAGCCCCAATCCAGAAACCGAGAAAAGAGGTGATCACAGTGACTGAATGGTGGAGTCAGCTAACCCTCGAACTGCAGATCTTTTACGGCATCGGAATGTGCGCCACCGGGATTCTCGTCATCCAGCTCGTGCTGTCGCTGTTCGGCTTAGGCGATCACGGCGATGCGGCCGACGGGGTGGATGGCGGCGGCCTGGACTTCGACCACGGCGGTGATATCGGGATGAATGCGGATGTCGGGATGGGCGTCGATATCCACGACGGTTCCGACGTTGCGCATGCCAGTGGACTCCAGGTGCTCTCCACTCGCACCGTGATCGCCTTCATGGCCGGTTTCGGCTGGACAGGCGTGGTGGCGCAACGGGGCGGGCTCGGCATGTCGCTCTCCTTGTTGCTGGCCATGGTGGTGGGCCTGGTTCTCATGTGGCTGGTTTTCTCGCTGATGAGAATGCTGTACGGCATGCGCCAGAGCGGCAGCCTCGACTATCGCAACGCCATCGGGCAGGTCGGGAAAGTCTACATCGGTATTCCGGCGGCGGGCGCCGGCTCGGGGCAGGTGGAGGTGCTGGTGCAGGGTCGTCTGGCGGTGGTGGAGGCGCGCTGCGAATCAAGCGAGAAGATTCCGAGCGGCAGTCAGGTACGCGTGAAGAAACTGCTCTCGGCGAGGACCTTGCTCGTCGAGGTCGTCAATGATGACTCGGCGCCGTCCGCGCCACTCTCGGGGGGGAAATAACGTGATTGGATTTGATTCATTGGGCCTGATCGGGACGGTGATCCTGGTCTTTTTCGTGACACTCATCAGTTTTGCAACCCGGTACAAGCGGTGCCCATCCGACAAGATCCTGGTGGTTTACGGTAAGATCAGCAGTGGCAAGGAGGCGTATTCGGCCCGCTGCATCCACGGCGGGGCGACGTTCATCTGGCCGATCATGCAGGACCACGCCTTCCTGGATCTGACCCCGATCCCCATCGAGATCAAGCTCGAGGGGGCGCTGTCGCTGCAGAATATCCGGGTCAACACCCCCTCGACCTTCACCGTCGGTATCTCCACCGAACCGGGGATCATGCAGAACGCCGCCGAGCGTCTCCTGGGGCTGACCCTGACCAACATCCAGGAACTGGCGCGGGACATCATCTTCGGTCAGATGCGTGTGGTCATTGCCACCATGTCCATCGAGGACATCAACGCCGACCGGGAACAGCTCATCGACAACATCACCAAGGGCGTCGAGGGTGAGTTGCAGAAGGTCGGTCTGCGGCTGATCAACGTGAACATCCAGGACATCACCGACGAGTCCGGTTACATCGAGGCGCTGGGCAAGGAGGCCGCCGCGCGGGCCATCAACGAGGCCAAGATAAAGGTGGCCGAGAAGATGCGTGACGGTGAAATCGGCAAGGCCGAGGCGGAGCGGACCCAGCGGATCCAGGTGGCCGCGGCCCACGCCACCGCCGTCGAGGGCGAGAACACGGCCAAGATCACCATCGCCAACTCGGATGCCGCCCGTCGCGAGCGGGAGGCCGAGGCCGAGAAGCTCGCGGTGGCCGCCGAAAAGGTTCAATCCGCCCAGGCACTCCAGGAAGCGTACACGGCGGAGGAGATGGCCGAACGCGAGCGCGCCCGTCGTGAGGAAGCGACTCAGGTGGCCAACATCATCATTCCGGCCGAGATCGAGAAGCGCCGGGTGGAAACCATCGCCGAGGCGGAAGCCGAGCGGATCCGTCGCACCAAACGTGGTGAAGCTGACGGTGTGCTGTCCATGATGACCGCCGAAGCCAATGGTCTGAAGGCCATCCTCACCCGGAAAGCCGACGGATTCGGCGAAATCGTCAAGGCTGCCGAGAACAAAGCCGAACTGGCCGCCCTCCTGCTCATCACCGAGCAGATGCCCAAGCTGGTGGAGGAGCAGGTCAAGGCCATCTCCAACCTGAAGATCGACCAGATCACCGTGTGGGAAAGTGGGCGCAAAGCCAACGGCAAGACCTCCACGGCCGACTTTCTGTCGGGTATGGTGGGAGCCTTGCCGCCGCTGCACGAGATAACCAAGAATGTCGGCATCGAGCTGCCGAACTACCTCGGAAGTCTGGGGGAGTACGGGTCTGACGTTTCCGGTAAGGCTCCGCCGACGCCGGTTGCGTCACCGACGGCGGGCACCGTGGCTGCAAATCCGGATGACAAGTCGGACGGATTACCGGGTGGAGCTCCCGACGCGGAGGCCTGATCCAGGCGGGTAGTTTCAGCTGCTTGTGGGAAAGATATAACGGTGAACGGCCAGTCACTTCCCGGTGACTGGCCGTTTGCGTCGACGGTAATCCGGACCTGGCTCACTGGCAGTGACATACGAGGTTGGGTGAGCCCGCGGTTTTTTCAAAATGGTAGCCGTAGTCGCGGAGAAACGCCGTCACCTCGGGTGTGCCACATTCCACCACCAGGACCGGATGATCCCGTTCGAGCAAGGTCTGCATTCCCCGTAAGACACACAACTCGTGCCCCTCGGCATCTATCTTCACCAGCTTGATGGGATGATCCAGATGCAAGGAATCGAGGGGAGTGCACAGCACGCGGAAGGCGGGATCCTTCCGGGTCAGGTGCGCTTCGTAATAATTGGCGAGACCGGTCTCGTAAGTCGGCACGGTCATGCCCCGGATCTGCGGGGTATCGGAAGCCGCGATGTTGAGCAGGGTGACATTACGAAACGGCAGGAAAGCCACGTTGTTAGCCAGCAGTTCGAATGTCTCCGGAACCGGCTCCACCGCGATGACACGTCCACTGGCGCCCACCAGATTCGCAAAGCAGAACGTGTAGTGACCGATGTTGGCGCCGATGTCGATGACCCAGTCACCCGCAGCGATCCATTGGCCAACCTGACAGAATTCCGGTTCCTCGCTAACGAATTGCCCGCCCCAGATCTGGAGAGCGAAATATGATCGTTTGAGGTCTTGTTGATATCGGTTCGGTAGTCGACTGGCCAGTCGTTTCATCAACGCTTTCATGGGCACCAATCTGACTGAAAGGCCGCGCGGATCGTGGGTGATCTGGCGCCGTGGGCGATCATACGATTTTCCTGGGTACTCACCTGATTCGATCCTAACCAGGAGTATATGCTGAAGACACACCGCGGATCAAGCGGGCATCGATCGGATTGATCCAGGCCACTGAGCGCGTCGTTCCCGACGCGAAAAGAAAGGCCCGTCGTTTGACGGGCGCGTGATCTCGACCAGTGGGGGTCAACATTCGGAATCAGGAATTTGGCGCCAGACGCTCGGGCCGGTAGCTGAATTGCAAGATGATGGCAGTTTCCCGCTCTTCGGGGAGGAACTCGTTGTCCCAGCTCGTCGCCAAAGGGATGCGGACACCGAGGTAGGGGCTGATCTTGCCCAGAGAATAGGAGAGCCCGGGAAAGAGATCCAGCAGGGTTCCGCCCTGGTCGAGGGAGTTCTCGGAGGACGTGTTCGGTCCCTGGGTGTCCACGAGGGAATATTCCGATTTCCCGTCTCCCAGCACACTGCCGCTGGCGCCGAGGTGCACCCACAGTTTCTTGCTCACCTGACGGCGGGCGAAGACCGAAGCGACGAATTGACTGGCGGCGGTTATGGTCGTGGTGCTGGTCTGGATGTGTGCCGAATCGAGGGGATCGATCCATTCCACGATGGACTCGTTGCTACCGTTCTTCCGGTAGAAAACCGACGCCAGCAGTCCCGTCTTGGCCGTGGAGCGAGCGTATTGCCCCTTGGCGAGAATGTCCACCGTACCGCTGCCGAGGGGGGTGGCGTACCCGTCGTCGTCCACCTTCTCGTCGTCACCGGTGGGCAGCTTGGCGCTGGCTTGCAAGCGCAGTAGTGCGCCGGCAGCACCCACGGCGCGGGAGTACACGGCGTCGACCGTGATGTCGCCGAGACCGCTCGCCTCGGCATCGGTCCCGAAGTAGTGATAGGTCCGCTTGAAGATGTAGGGGACGCGCACTTTCGCCTGCAACCAGTCGTTGAACTGGTAGGACGGCGAAATCACGCCGACCTTCTGGTCATCCGTTACCTCGAAATAGCTGGCGACACCCACGGGAGCCGGTACGGTTCCGTCGTCCAGGGCGGGATCGTCCGGAACCGGAGCGAAGTCACCGGCCATGGGAATCAGCATGGTCATGAGCGTGGGATCGACGAGGGGATCCACCGTGTCGCCTTCGTGGTCATGTGGCTGCTGGGCCAGGCTGACCAGGGGAATGGACAGCAGACAAACGAGGGCGATGCAGTAACTCGTCCAGATGTTGATGTTCCGCAAGGTAGGGCTCCTTTCAGATGTTGCCTTCCGATCCCCCTTCTGCAGAGAAACAAATCACTCCGTTATGGAAATAAGTCAAAAGAATATTGAACTTTAAAATATATTGACTCTATGGGTATGGTTTTTCTCGTGCCGTCGAAGCGACGGTTTTCTCCGGCGCGGGGAGCTGGTAGTGATTCTTCTTACTGATATCGAGTCGAGCCGGATAACCTCCATCTGGCATCTGCAAGACCGGGGTGATAGTATTCCCGGCAAGGAGGCGATGAACCCATGTCCCAGACAGTCCGGATCTATATAACCGGCGGCACCTTCGACAAGGAATACAACGAGCGCCAGGGTACCCTCTACTTCAAGGATACCCATATGCGGGATATCCTCGCGCTGGGGCGGAGTCGCCTCGAGATCGAAGTGCGAACGCTCATGATGATCGATAGTCTCGAGATGGATGCCGACGACCGTGAGGTCATCCTGAAACAGTGTCTGAAATGTCCCACGGAACGGATCGTCATCACCCACGGGACGGACACCATGGAGATGACGGCCCGCCTGCTCGGTGAGGCGGCCATACCCGACAAGACCATCGTCTTGACCGGGGCCATGATTCCCTACGCCTTTGGCAGCTCTGACGGGCTGTTCAACATCGGTAGCGCCCTGGCCTTCGCCCAGAGCTTGGCGCCCGGCGTGTACATCGCCATGAACGGCCGCTATTTCACCTGGGACAACGTGCGCAAGAACAAGACGGCGGGTGAGTTCGAGGAAGTCGATTGATTTCACGCCGTCGCCATTCGCTGATCGCTTCCGCTAGCACATCGGACCCGTTTCGGGTCCGCGTAATTCCCGCGTAATTTTCGAATCCGATAATCAACGAGATCGTAAACGGCGATCCCGTCGGGCGACCGCTGTGCCGGACCCGGGATCATCGTTGGTAATTTGGAGAAACGAAGGGAGACAGAGATGCGAAGGACAAGCCAGCTACTCATGCTTATTACCGTTT
>JBDRBC010000239.1:0-2880 GCA_043823125.1 bacterium
TCCGGCTCATCATCTCCGGGACGGTGACCACGATGTGCCAGGCCAGCTGACCGAGAGTGCGGTGCCCGTCGGCCACCGGCTGCGCGAGATTCTCGTCGGTGAGCGCGCCCAGCACCTTGGCCGTGCTCTCGGCCATGTGGCCGTAGACATTCAAGAAGTCGTCGAGTTGACGGTACATGCTGACCTCCCGGTTGATTCGGCCGCCACGACGGCGGTTTACAACACGAGTTCGAAGTAGACGGCGTCGGGCAACGGATTATAGCGGTACGATCCGATCCGTCGGAATCCCAAAGATGCATACAGGGTGTTGGCGGCCGTCATGGCCGCCACCGTATCCAGCCGCATGGTGCCGTAGCCGCGCTGACGCGCGGCCGCGATGACCGCTTCCGCCAGCAGCCGGCCGATCCCTCGCCCGCGACCGGCAGGGCGGACATAGAGTCGTTTCATCTCGCAGACGGTCCCGGCCAGCGGACGGAGGGCCACGCAGCCCAGGGTCTGTCCCGGGTCTCCGGAAACCCGCGCCAGCAACAAGACGCCGCGGGGCGGTTCGTACTCGCCCGGCAGACCATCCAGCTCGGCCGCGAACTGCTGGAAATCGAGATCGAAACCGAGGGAATCTGCGTACTCGCCGAACAGTTCGTGAATCTGTTGCACCTGGGCGGCGCCACTCGCCTCGACGATCTGGATGTCGCTGCGTTTATGGTTTTTCCCGTTGCCCGGTTGCCGGTTCGCCGCCATGTCACACCTCGGGTGTTGAGGAATCGCCTCCGCCCAGCAACCTCGCCACGATCTCCTTGAGCAGCTTGGCCGCCAGCGTGGCGGTCATGTTGTTCAGGTCACGCCGTGGATTCAACTCGACGATATCGGCGCCCACCAGATTGCCCCGCAAGTTGTGAATGATGTCGAGAACCTCCCGGGTCATGAAGCCACCCGGTTCGTGGTGCGAGACGCCGGGGGCGCAGCCCGGATCGAGACAGTCCAGATCCAGGGAGAGATACAGTGGTCCCTGGAATTCGATTGGCATCAGGCGATCGCTCACGGACATCGGGATGACCTCCACCCCGAAACGGTCGGCCTGCCGCCGCTGGAGTGGAGTCATGGCGCGCACCCCCATCTGGACCAGACGACCGGCCAGATTCTCTTCCATGATCCGTGCGAACGGACAGGCGTGGGAATACCGGTTCCCGTCCAGTTCGTCGTACAGATCCGGGTGGGCGTCCAGCTGCAGGATGTTCAGGCCGGGATAAGCAGCCGCGAACGCCCGCACGAGCGGGTAGGTGATGGAGTGATCCCCGCCCAGAGAAACCAGTGACGCGCCGCTGGCAAGTATTGCCGCCGCACTGGCCTCGATTTGCTGGCGAGCCGTTTCCAGATCAGTGAGGTCCAGATCGCCCATATCACGCCACTCGGCGACGGCGCCCAGATCACGACCGTCCTCGGTGGCCAGGTTGGCGGCGCTGCAGTGCAACGCCTCGCGAATCCGCAGCGGCGCCTCAACGGCCCCGGGCAGGTACGAGGAGTTGGCATCGAACGGCACGCCGAGTACGGCCACCATGCCGGGGCGGAGTTCGTCCAGCGAGAGGTCGGTCTGCTCGTTCATACTCGTTTCTCCTCGTCAGCGGCTGGCGGGATGGTCGCATATCACGACGCCGGCTGCAACCGGAGGCCAAAGGCCGGGACAGGAAAAGGCCCCGGACAGCGCCCGGGGCCTTCCGACGAGATCTCGTCAGCTGGTTGAATCACTTCAACAATAGCATCTGCTTCGTGTCCATCTGATCGCCGATCTGCAGGCGATACAGATAGACCCCGCTGCTGACCGCGATACCGTCGTCGCCGCGACCGTCCCACACCACACTGTTCTCACCAGCCGCGAAACGACCGCTGAGCAGGGTGCGCACCAGCTCGCCACGTACATTGTACACGGCGAGGGAGCCGCGACCCGCCTGCGGCACGGAGTAGAAGATCTCCGTCATGGGGTTGAACGGGTTCGGCGTGTTCTGGCCGAGGTAGACCGTCTTGGCCGGCAACTGCACCACACCCACCACCTGGCAGTGCTGGAACTGATCCAGCGGCAGGATCTGCGGATTGCCCACGGCGTCGTAATTGTCGGCGTCGATGGGGAACCAGCGGTTATTCTGGGTCGGACACTCGTAAGTGTCGTTGTGCAGGTACTTGTACTCGATGCCGATCTGGCTCGAGTCCTCGAACACCACCGAGGTCGAGAAGATCTTGTCACCCGCCGTATCGTCCGGGTACAGGCCGTCGTCGGCCAGGGGACTGATGGACGGGATATCCCAGTTGAAGGTCTGGGGATCGTTGTTGTTGGGCGTACCGTTCACCGAGATCACGTCGCCCGGCTGCAGGTTCTCCCAGGCGCTGTTGTTCAGGTTGACGGTGAAGATCACTTCCACGTCACGCCAGATGGCGGAGCAGCGGTCGTAGTGCACCACCGGCAAGGTCAAGGGACCAAGGGCGCCGCCCACGATGTCGTACAGCTCGTCGTTCAGGAAGACGTGCCGATCGCCTTGAGCGAAGCACTCGTAATTGCCGTTGAGCAGGAACTTGTAGAAGACGCTCTTCTTGGTGCCCGTGGGGAAGCGCAGCACGGTGGAGTAGATGCCGTCGCCGGCGGTGTCGTCGTTGCCCGTGCCGTCGTCCACCAGTTCGTTGAGGGACGGTACGTCATGGGTCAGCGGCAGCTCGGAACCGTTGATGGCCACCGTATCCGCCGGCAGATAGCCGTACACGTTCATGTCCACGAAGAACTCCCCGTCGATGTCGTGGACGGTGAACTGGGACGGGTCCTCGTTGTTCCACCAGAAGTCGAGGGTGTCGTTGGCGCCGGTGGCATTGGTGATGTAGTGCACGCGATTGCTGGCC
>JBDRBC010000240.1:0-3153 GCA_043823125.1 bacterium
GAGCAGGCTTTCCAGAATCGGATCCCACCAGCGACTGCGCAGCCGATCGTCGCCAAAGGTCTGGCCGCCGCCGCTGAAGGTCACTTCCAGCCGCAGATCGTGATAGACGATCAGCTCCTGGGTCACCGGATTGTACTGGAAGGGCGAGAGGCCCAGGACTATCGCGTCGACACCGCGAACCTTCAGTGGCGCCGACTGCTCGAAGGTGTTCCCGGGATAGAAAGCGTCGCGGGAGTAGATGGCGTCGTTTTTCGGGTACACCAGACCATCGTCCGTTTCCAGCGGAATCTCGGGCGCCGGTCCCAGGTCGATGTTGGTGAACCGCTCGCTCCGGGAATCCAGGATGCGTACGCTGGCCTTGGCGCCGTTGGGCACGGCGATATGGTAGCCCACCCCGGGCACGTTGGGGGCCCCGGCTTCGTTGGGCAGCCAGATTCCGGGTACCTGGATGGTTTGACGGGAGATGCCGTCGATCTCGATCTCACCGAGATACCAATTTTCCAGGGAGAACGATAACTCCACACTGCCGGCGTCCTCGCGGGTGACCGTGATCCCGTGGTCACCCCAGGGATCGGCATACTGGTGATTGGCCGCCAGAAGCGGTGTCGCCACCAGCATGGTCAGCAACAAGACGACCGACGAAAGAGTCAAATGGGCAGAGTTTCTGGTCCTTAGCCACAGCATAGCATCCTCCCACGAGATTGGGCCTCAAAACTGCATCCTGTCTCTGTTCACTGGCGAAGTCCGGCTATAAACGGGTAGATTATGCTCCTCCTGTGCTGTCGCGGGAATTGTATCACATTTGGGCTGCTTGGGAAATGGTCAATCATCCTGTGGTGGCCGGTGCCAGGACGTCACCGCCTCGGCCCGCGGTGAACTGGTCGATGTCTTTGCCTGACCGGCCCGCAGGGGGCGCGTGACTTCGGCTTGCCGCTGTTCACACGCCCGGGCGTTTTTATCCGTAGGTATCCAGAATCGGCCTTCACTCTACTGTTAAAAACCCATATACTCATTATAATCTTACCTACCCCTGAATTGTCTCGTTCTTGAACTGTCCCCACATCTGCTTCGGAGGAGGGCGATTGTGCGACATTGGATCACTATCTCCAGCGCAATAGGTGTTCTGATCTGTTTTTTGCCTATTTCAACGGTCCAGGCGCGAGTCTGGGAGGTGCCGGGTGATGCGCCTACCATCCAGGCCGGCATCGATTCGGCCACGATCGGTGACGAGGTCATAGTCGCCTGTGGCACCTATTTCGAACACGACATCGAGATGAAAGCCGGGATTATCCTGTCCAGCGCGACTGGACAGCCGGACTGTGTCACCATCAACGCCCAGGGACTGGGGCGGGTGATGATCTGTGCCGGTATCGATACGCACGCGTCCATCACGGGCTTCACCTTCACCGGCGGGTTGGCTGCTGGATCCTATCCCGACTATCTCGGGGGCGGGATCTATTGTGAGGGTGTTGTCGACCTGGAAATCCGATCCTGTTTGGTTACCGACAATACCGCAGATTACGGCGGCGGTCTCTACTGCAAAGAGGCATCTCAGTTAACGGTGGGAGCGTGCCTGATCTACGCGAACAGTTCCCTGACCATGGGCGGTGGGATCTTTTGCTTTGGTGGCTCACCGACCATCGAGTGGTGCACCATCAGCGACAACCGGGCTGATTCGGGTGGGGATGGCGTGTACTGCACCAACAACTCGGCCGCACGTTTTTACAAGTGTACCATTCACGGCAACGACGGCGATGGGGTCATGTTATACAACAATTCCGGCATCGACCTGGAATACTGCCTGATCGCGTTCAACCCGGGCGCGGCGTGCGAATGTGAGGTGTCCAGCGTTCCGGCACTCGAGTGCTGCGATCTCTTCGGCAACGGAAGCGACTGGTCAGGGCATATCGCCGGTCAGGAAGGCCTGGAGACGAATTTCTCGGCCGCGCCACTGTTCTGCTCACAGGATCCTGTTTTGGCGCGGGACTGGTCGTTATCGAGCAACTCACCGTGCCTGGCGCCACAAACCCCGTGCACACAAATCGGCGCCTGGGGTGCCGACTGCATCATCACCGACATCGAACCAGCCACCTGGGGTCACCTGAAAACCATGTATCGTTGATTGTCCAGTGCAAGTTCGCAAAGAATAAATGACAACGAGACAATCAGTTACGCTAGAGACGAGGAGATGATCATGCGATACGGAGCAATACAGGTTCGCTGGTTGCTGTTCACCCCGATTCTACTGCTCACGATACCGCTGGCCATGATGATCGGGTGTGGCACGGACCAGCTCGGCGTCGTCCCGGTGATACCCAACGAAGCGCCCGATACCCAGGTGTCGGGAGAAGCCCCGTTCCTGCTGGAAGCCGGTTTTCTCATCAAGCTGTCCTGGTCTGGAAGTGACCTTGACGGCGAAGTGGCCGGGTATGAATGGCGCCTGGCCAAGTGCGGACCGGAGGGACACTCGCCCGGCAACCTGAAGACCTTCGATCCGGCCACGGGCGACGATTCGGACGAGTGGCACTTCACCGCCGAGCCGTGCACCACCCTGGTGATAAGCGCGCCGCATCCCGACGAGATCACCGGGCCCGAACTGAACTTCACCGTCTTCGTGCGAGCCGTCGACAGCGAGGGCGAAGTCGATCCGACCCCGGCCCGGCTCAGCTTCACTGCCTCGACCCTGCTGCCGTCCATCTTCGTGGATCGGCCGGCGTCGTTGTGGGGGCAGAACGATTCGCAGGCGCTGCCGCCGTCCCAGCTGTTCGGATTCACCGGCGTCGATCCGGATTTCGAGCCCAGCATACCCACCAAGTTCCGGTACATTTTCAAGTATGCCTGGGTTGACGATCACTATGTCCGCACCCGATACGAATTCGAGCAGGTCAAGGACGAGCTGGTGAGCTTCGCCGACTCCGCTTGGTCCGAATGGATGCCGTATCCTGCGGATCCCGAGGAGCGGACCGTGACCTTCCCGAATCAGCAGCAGTACGATGATGAGAACCGGTTGATCCACTACCTGTTCGCCATCCAGACCATGGACACGACGGGCGCGGTGAGCATCGATCGCGAGTACGGCCGCAACGTGGTCAACACCTATGTCGATGTTACGATGACACCGGTGTTGACCATCCATGAGTTCTATCTCGGTAC
>JBDRBC010000241.1:0-5027 GCA_043823125.1 bacterium
GCATCATCGGTCACGTATCCAGCCAGATCGCCAGGGGCGATTGAACCATCGTGACCGGTGGCTTCACCGTGCGCGCTGGTATCCGTCGCCGCCGCTGACGAGTGCCCGTCCGTGGTATCGTGCTGGGCCAGCGCGACGGGAACCCACGCCAGAACCAGGGCGATACAGGATAGAAAGAAAAGAATCGAACGGATTGAAGCAGCGGAGCCGAAGGGCGCACAAACGTACCTGAGTACCATGACACCTCGTGACAAGCCAAGGTCGGGTGGGGTTTCCAGCAGGGAATCGATGAAAGAAATCCAGATTCCCGGTTGTGCGAACCGTACCGATCAGCCTACCCTAGATAAGAATTTCGAGCCTGTCAATGTCCTGAGCCGCCACTGGTGGTGAATTTTTCAACCGAAGCCGGAGCGGCATGCGACTCGCCTACCTGAGTTCCCGGACCAACTTCTACGGTGGTGAGGTCCATCTGTCGCAGCTGGCGCAGGGGATGCGCGACCGGGGACACGACGTCCGCTGTGTCGTGCGCCCGGCGAGCAGTCTGCGCCGCCGCCTGGCCGCCGCAGCCATTCCCCTGGAGTTGATCCGGTTGGTGGACTGGTTCGAGCCGCTCTCGGTGTATCGACTGCGGAGCTGGTTGGCGCTTCATCATATCGAGATCCTTCACACACATCTACCACGCGACTACTTCATCGCGGCCGTGGCCACGGCCGGCACCCGGGTGTTCAATGTGGGCACTCGTCATCAGCTCCATCCCATCTCGGTGCCGTGGGCGAAACGACCGTTCCTGCGCCGCTTCGCCGCGATGATCGCCGTTTCCGAGGCAGTCCGTGGTGGCTTGCTGGCTTCCGAGGTGGTCGATCCGGACAAGGTGGTGACGGTGCACAACGGTGTTGCCGGTGATGAACCGCCGGTCAAGGGGTACGGCCTGCGGCGGGCGGCAAAGCTCACCGCCGACATCCCAGTGGTCGGGTACGTGGGCCGGCTGAGTCCGGAAAAAGGACTGGAGACGTTGCTGGCCGCTATTCAGCGGCTACGTCGGAGCGGCCGGCCCAGTGTGCACCTGTTCATCGTGGGGGACGATCCGGGTGACGGCAGCTACGCGGCGAAACTCCGGCAACTCGCCCGGGATCTCGACCTGCAAGAGGTGACCCACTTCTTCGGCTACGTGGAAAACGCCGCCCGGGCCTGCATCGACTTCGATGTGCAGGTGGTCTGCTCCCTGGCGGAACCGTTCGGTCTGGTCACCCTGGAGGGCATGGCCATGCGGCGACCCGTGGTGGCCACCCGATCCGGTGGCAGCCCGGAGATCATCCGGGATGGGGAGGACGGTTTCCTGGTGCCGCCGAGTGATCCCGTCGCCCTGGCCGAACGATTGGAAGCGTTGTTCGCCCAGCCGGACCTGCGCCGCAGCATCGGTCTCGCCGCCCGGCAGCGGGTGCTGGAGTCGTTCTCGCTGGAACACATGCTGGTGCGAACCGAAGCGGTTTATCAGGCGGTCCTGACCGGTGGCTCGCCGCTGATGCGGAAATACGCGGCGAGTGGGTGACCCGCCACCGCTGATCTGCTTCTATCTTAACCGCTGAAGATCTTCCGTAAAAAAGATGCCGTGCCGTTCATGATGAGCTGGACGGCGATGACCGTCACCAGTAATCCCATCAGCTTTTCCATCAAACGCAAGCCGGATTGGCCCAGGCGGCGCAGGACCAGATCGGCACCCAGCAGCACCACCCCGGTGAGGAGCAGCACGGCCAGTACGGCCAGTGCCACCACCAGATGGCCCACACCGGTCGGCGCCTCGGCAGTCATCACCAGCACCGTCGTGATGGAGCCGGGACCCGCCAGCAGCGGGATGGCCAACGGGGTGATGGAGGGATCGTCCTCGTCGTCGGGGGCACTTGCCGCCTGATCCCGGACGAATGCCGTGCGGATACCGGTACGCCAGCGCCGGGGACGCGACTGGAGCATATCCAGACCGATGCCGAAGAAGATCACCCCGCCCGCGATGCGAAAGGCGTCGATGGTGATGCCGAACAGCTCCAGCAGATGGTGCCCGAACCAGATGAAGACCAGCAACACGAACAGCGCTACCAGCAAAGCCTTCAGCAGCACCCTGCGTTTCTGGGCGAGTTCCATGTGCGAGGTCAAACCGCTGAAGAACGGGATGCACCCCAGCGGATCGATCATCGCAAACAGGGAGGTGAATGCGAAGACGGCAAAGGCATAAATGCTCATCCGGGACACCTTTCAGGGTGTGTCAGTGGCCCGACAGTGACCGGGGGAGGACTGACGACTACGCCTGGTTCAGGTCACAGCGGCTGCAAAATACAACGCAACTCCCGGATGTCCACCAGAATCCCGGCCCGCGCCGACGGGGACCGCCCGCGGCGGTGGAATCGTTATTTGACCAGCACCATCTTCCGGGTCAGCACCTCCCGACCCAGCCGCAGGCGGTAGATGTAAACACCGGCGGCCATCTGATTCCCCGCTTCGTCCCGGCTCTGCCAGGTAACCGAGTGACGACCGGCTGGCAGGTTCCCGTCGACCAGGGTATCGATACGGCGCCCTCTGAGGTCGTAGATCGTCAACTCCACGTCACCGGCCCGGGGCAGACCGAAGGCAATCGTTGTGCGCGGGTTGAACGGATTGGGTTGATTGGCGCGGAGCTCGAGCGTCCGTGGGATGTCCCCGGTATTATCCGCCCCCGACAGGATGTCGTCGGCAGGAGCCAGGCCGAGCGCGTCGAGGGTCAGGTCGAGTCCCGCGTCTACGGTGAGGGTGATGACGAACTGTGCCGTCGGCGTGAGACTGCCCAGGTCGAGCACGTACTCGCCGTTCTCGGCGATGGGAATGGCGGTGACCAGACCCGCTGCCGGACAGTCGACCGTCAACGAGCCGGGTGCGTACACCGAGTCGACATTGACGATCAGACGGAGCGCTTCCCAGTACTGGTTCCAGACCGCGATGTCGTGGAGCAGGGTGAGCGATGCCACCCCGGTCGAACCGAGCCGGCCCGGGACATTGTTCAGCTCGCAGCCCAGGGAGTCGTGGAAGGTCACCTGGGGGCCGGCCGGATCGCCGAACTCGTCCGCGCCGTCGCCCCGTCCGCCCAGGGAGAACCCCCCGTACTCGTCCTCGTTGCTGGGGGAGGATTCCTCCTTGCCGCCGACCGCTTCGATGGCGAGCTGTACCGTGTAAGGAATGGGATTGCCTCCCTGGCGGTAGTCGTCGTCGTTGTGGACAGCCACGGTCACCGGATAGCTCTCGTTGTTCACGAACTGGCGTTGGTCGTCACGATTGAAGTTCCAGACCAGTTCCTTGCGCCAGCGTGGCGGCTCGACGGTGCGGTCGCGTTTCCATACCGCCGCATTGAAACAACGTTCGGGCCCCTCGGGATAGGTGATGACCAGCTTGTGCCCCGGCGGTATCGTCCGCCGCATCCAGTAGCAATACATGGGAAAGATGTGCGTGTCGCCGGGGGGTGCGACGGAGGCATCGTAGCTCTCTGAGACCACATCCTCGATATAGGCATCGAAGTACCGGTCTGGCTGGCCGGGGTTCTGGAGAACGCGGGTCAGGCCGGGCAGCCGGATGTCTCCGTTCGGGCGGACGTCGATGGTGGTGGCCTCCTGCTTGCAACCGGTATCGTTGGACTGGTTCGCGTCGTGCTTGAAGACGACGAATGGGACGCCGTTCACCTCCCCCTGGCCCGTCACGATCACCACGTGACCTCCCCGCCGCTCGTTATTGTCCCGGGCGTAGTATCCGTAGCCGATCTCGACATCCTCGCGGGAGCTCACCTCTCCCTGCAGCCAGCCGAGCGTGATGTCGGCGGGTGGGACGTTGTGGTTGAGGGCCGAGGACTGGCCTGACGTGCTGGTGATGGCGCGCTCGTATCCACTGCACTGGAACTTGATCCGGATCGGCAATCCGTAGGTTTCGATGAAGTCGAGCTTTGCGCGCACGAATTCCGTGGTGGAGACACCGTCGTCGTTCACGACCCGGTTCATCAGGTTGCTGAGCTGCTCGTAGGCCTGCCGCATCTCGGGGGGAAATTCGATCTCTTCATGTTCGTCCTCGAGCCAGAGCAGGCTGTTGGTCGCCCCCGCCACCCCGCACGCGCCATCGTCGATGGGATTGGTCGAGCTATTCAGTGGAATATTGGGCATATCGCACCCGACATATTCGGTGAGCTCGATGACCAGCGGACCGAGGATGGGCAGGTGGAAGGTGTACGTGCCGGGCACGATGGAGCTGAGGTCGAACTCGGGGATTTTGCCTTGTGCCCAATCAGTCGCCTGATGGACGGGCGCCGCCGGCGTGAATTCCAGGCTCTCGAGCCAGGCTGTCGAGTCGGCGTCGACGAGCCCGGTGTCGGATATAGTCCAGGCGTAACGGAGGGAATCCATAGGCGTTCCGGCCTCGATGCCGAGATCGGTCAGGGGGAATCGCACTGAGAGACTCTCGACCGCCGCCGCCGTCTCCGCTCCCGGCAGGTAGAGGTTGCGGACGATCCAGGCCACGGGCGCCCCGGGTTCGATCAGGGTGGCGGCCACGTTCAGGATTGCCTGTACTGTCGGCACGAAGGTGTAGGTGAACCGACCGATGGGCGAATACGGGATATCCTCGTATCCATCCCAGTGGAACGACAGCTGCTCGAACAGGACGTCGAAGCTGCACCCCACCGGCCAGGCCCCGATCAGCTCGGCGCACGGGTTGTTGTCCGGCGCGCACGGGGAATCCGAGCGCAGGGTGAGATCCCCGGTCGCCAGGTCACAGAAGAGGGGATTGGCCGCGAAGTTGCCGCCCGTCCCGTACTGGCCGGCGATGCAGCCGATCCAATCGCCTCCCTCGTTGCCGTAGATGTCGCAGCAAGTGAACGTGGCAGAGCCGTTGTCGCAGTGTACGGCTTGACGGTGGGTGCTGAAGGCGATGATGCAGTTGTCCGCGGTGATCTGGGAGCTGTTGCGGCTCGACAAGCCGCCGCCGTCGTTGCCGGCGCTGTTGCCGGCCAGCGTGCAGCCGTC
>JBDRBC010000242.1:0-2628 GCA_043823125.1 bacterium
TCGTTGATCCCGTCGCGTACATATTCCGGCGACGGCAGTGAACCGGAAACCGCCTCGGGCGCCGGCGAGGGCGCCCGGTCCAGCACCACCTGCCGGCGGTAGTCGTGACGGCCTGACTGGATATCGACCAGAAACGGCGCGAGTTCACCCCCGCCGGGTAAATTGTCAGCGAGAACATACCGATCGACCAGCCGCGCCCGCGGCAAAGCGGCGTGGTTCAGGTAGAGGAAGCGCTCACCCCTGAACAGCGGTTCGGGATCCAGCTCGAGACCGAGTTCCTGGAAAAAGGGGAAGTAATCGGCCGGCAGGGCCTGATCGAAACAGACCACCTTGCCGGCCAGCCAGGAGGCGAGATGCCCCCCGGGGCGCTGGCTGTCGTAGATCCGCGAGCGCACCTGTTCGTAAGCCGCCAGCTTGGCCGGGTGGTACCCCCCCAGTGACCGGACTCCGGCCACCATCATGTCGTTCTGCATGGAGAGCCGCCCGAACGGCAGTACCCGCTCGTGCGCCACGTGGCGAGCAAGGTTGTCATAAAAAGTCCCCTTGCCTATGAAGTCCCGAGCCGGTTGGTACGGCCGCAGCAACTTGCCGGCGCGAATGATTCGGGCCTGGCCATCCGCAGTCTGGGCCACATCCCAGAGGCTCTTTTCCGGGTGGATGATGCGGCTGTTCACCATGAACAGCTCCAGAGCGAGGGGAACGAAGAGAACGCAGACGAGCCCCGTCACCCGAAACGACGGCTTGCGGCCGGCATAGAACAGCGCCGAACCAGCCAGCGCCAGCACCAGTCCGATCCGGATCAGATCGGCGCGATGCAGATCCCAGGCGAGCTGCAGCAGGGCGGGCGGAGCCGGTTTGCCGGCGGCCGTGGCCGTACTCCGGAGCTGCTCCAGATAGGCATTCTCGGCCAGATTGCCCCCCCCGGCCAGCAAGCAGATCCCCCCCACCGCACCGAGAACCAGCGGCAGGATCACCGACCAGCGGCGATGATTGGCCGCCTGGCTCTGCAAAAACGACACGCCGTGGGCGGCCAGCACAACCGCGGTGAAGGCGTTCAGGATGAGGATCATGGACGGTACGCGGAACTTGTTGAAGAACGGCAGGTGGTCATAGAGCAGCTGGTAGAACCAGCCCCCGTGTTTACCGAATGCCACCAGGACCGCCATCAGACCGATGGCCCCCAGGGTCAGCACCAGCCGGCGACGTCCGGTCCACCAGGCGCAACCGGCCAGGACCAGGAGCAAGATACTCAGGTAGTTCGGGTAATCGACGATGGGCATCTGTCCCATGTAGGTCGCCCTGCCGAAACCGAAGGCGGACGGGAACAGCAAGGTGGCGGTCTCCGCCGGCGCCAGACTCCAGTTGGTGGCGTAATCGTACCCCACGCCCCCATCGCCACTGCCGGCACCGCGGATGGAGATACCGGCGTAGTGATGCACCGGCGCCAGCAAGGCCGCACCGATACAGAAGGCGATACCGATGGCAACGAAGACCAGCAGGACACGTCGCCAGCGCACCCAGGCCAGCAGTTGCCGTCCGCCCGGGGCGATGGAGAAGAGGCCGTGCGCCAGCGCCAGTCCGCCGAGTAACAGCAGGGTGTAATAAGTGATCTGGATGTGGCCACGCAGGATCTGCAAGCCCAGGAGTAACGCCAACCAGGCTACACCCCGCCGACCACGTCCGCCCAGGATCTCCAGACCGCAGGCGACGATCCACGGCAGATACATGACCGCCCCGAGTTTCGAGCCGTGCCCGTGCACCGCCCAGGCGGTCACCTTGGGAAGCATGATCCAGATCATGGCCCCGAACCAAACGGCCCCCACCGGCAACCGCCAGCGAGAAAGCAGGTACGCCATGCCCAGACCGCCGAACAGCAGATGGGCGAACAGCCAGGTCATGGGCGGAAAACCGAGACGGTCCTGCAGGAAATTGAACAGCACCGGCGGCGGATACAGGAACCGGGTGAAAGCGAGGGATCCGAAGGTCGGCATGCCCGCGAAGAGATACGGATTCCAGAGCGGATAGTCTCCTGCGGCCAGAGCGGTACGGCCCACCAGATCGAAGGCGTCACTGTTGGCGGCGTCCGGGCTCAGAAAGACCTCGCCCCGCAGCAGCGGCTCCGGGTAGATCACGACCAGTCCCACCAGCAAGCTCACAAGGATGATTCCCAGCCAACGGAAAGACAGTGTAATCCCGCTTCCGTCGCCGGTCGGCGACCCGCTCTTCTCACCGCGCAATGGCATCTCCTCTCCGCGATTCATGAGGTCAGCGAGGGTCGGTCTGGATAGGGCAAGATATCATCGCGACAGCAGCCCTGTCCATATGCCAGGCCGGAACCGGCAATCAACTGCCGATGCTGTCGTTGCCAGCGCCACGTAACTCGTCGATGACTCCCTCGATGGCCGCCAGTGCCGTCTGCCATCGCCCACCCCAGAGGTGCCAGGCCATCAGACCGCCGAAGTAGCCGATCTGGCAAATCGCCAGCTGAGCCACCCGCGACCGCGGCCAGTGCCGCTGCAACAACTTGATATGACTCCGACTGCGAAGATACGTCTTCTGGGGGCTCTCCTGCCCCAGGGCGGCGCTCACCTTGTGCAGGACCAGTGCCCGCGGCACGTGGAGGATCTT
>JBDRBC010000243.1:0-12999 GCA_043823125.1 bacterium
CGGTCGCTTGCAGCGTTCGCACCCAGCGCCCGTCCACAGAGTAGATCCGGATCTCCGTCTCGCCGAGCCTGGCCGCGAATTTCAGCGCGACGACATCACGGCTCTCGCAATGCCCCGGGTTGGGCGAGGCCTTGATTCGACACGGGGTCGCCTCCGGCTCCGCACCGCTCGCCTGGGAGCGATTGTACACGGTGACATGATAGCGCTGCGGGTCGTACAGATTCGGGCGGACGATCACCTGGTCCGCCGGCGATCCCGCCTGGTACGGCTGTCCAGGTCCAGACCCGTCACCGCCTGCCACCCGGCGAGATCGTACGTCGTTCCCCCGTAATGATTGAACAGGGTCGGATCCGCGCCGGAGTAATACGCATTGTAATTACAGCAGTGCAGAGCCGAGGACGCGAAGAGCGGCGTCACCAGCATCACCCAGTCCCAGAGCTGATCGTACTCGACATAGCTGTTGCCCGTGATCTCGAACCGTTGCCAGTGCCTGAGGATCAGCCGCCCCTCGACGATGTTGTCCCGCATGACCAGGTCCTCGGTGACCGTATCGCCCTGGTGGCCCAGCGTCAGCGATTCCCGGTACAGCGCGTTCCGGCTGAACTCGATGCCGCTCACCGGCGTGTCGCCGGCGCGCCCATCAGGCTCCAGCCGTCGAAGATCACGTTCTCCTCGACCTGGATATTGCGTAGCTGATCTCCGCTGGTGCCGAATGCGTGCAGGTTGTACCCGGTGCCGAGCTGATCGAAGATGAGGTTGTTCCGGATACGCTTGCTGCCCTCGTCGCTGTGGACATAGATCCCGTGGCCCTGGTTGCTGCCCGACCAGCCGTTGTGATAGATGAGACAGCCGTAGATTTTGCAATCCGTGCAGCCCTCCCAGCAACCGATACCCTGCCCGCCGCCATGGATGACCAGGTTGATGAACTTGAGGTTGCTGCCGCCGTTCAGATCGACGGTCCGCACGCGAGCGTGGTTGTAGGGCGCGTACTGGGTGGTGTCCGGATTGAAGACCTCGAACGCCATGAACCAGACGAACTCGCCCTCGTCCACCCGCAACCCGGGACAGATGGTGGCCCGTTCTCCCGGGTGGCCCCGCACGATGATGGGCGCGGTCGCGCCGCCATACAGGGCACAGGTGTACACGGCCTGGTCCGGATTCTGGTAGATCCCCTGTCGCAAGGTGATCGTGTCCCCCGGCTGCACCGACGGGGGTTGGTTCAGAGCCGTCTGCAGATCCCAGGGAAGGTACTTGCTGCCATTACCTTCGGGACTCCCCGTCGGGGCCACGTGGTACTCGGCGCCAGAGGCCGCCGCAACGAGACTCAACCAGCACAGGACCAGGAAACCGCAACACTTCCAGACCATGCGACACCGACCCGGTTCACGGTTGTGGGGCTCGAGTTCGGAGTAGGTACTCTGAACCAGAATCGAGGGTCGCTCATGATTATATCACAAATAGATTTCAATATATCATAATTGTGTGGCAAGCCGGCGCGTGGAAACCTATTCTCGCAAAAGGCCGGCGATCCGGTTGTAGATCCGGACCAGCCCGGGGTGGCCGTCCTCCGGAAAACTGTCCAGCAGCGCTTTGAGGTCATCCCGCCGCGGTTTGAGGGAGTGCCGGCCGAGGTAATCGAGATAACGGCTCACTGCCGCCAGATCGCCGGCGCCGACCGCGTTCGACAACTCCGCCAGGGCCGCGGCGAGTACGGCCTGCCCAAACAGACCTGCGGCCTGAAAATCTTCCCCGTCGAGGAACAGTTGCCGGTACCGTTCTGGTTCGGCGACCGGCCCGATCCGCCGGCGCAGCAGCAGCAGAGTGGCATCGTCCTGATCGTGGCCGGTGTAGTTGCCGAAAACAAGCCGAGTCAAGGACTCCTGCAGATCGGTCCGGTGCAGCGCGGTGACCAGGTTGCGCTCGAAACCACCCAGTTCCACGCAACCGTCCGTGGCCAGAGCCACCATCTCACCTGCGGTCAGCTGATGCTGCCGGATGGAGATGACCGGCGGCTGACGGTGTCCCAGGGCGTTGGTGATCCCCCTGATCTGCTGGGCGCTGCCGCCGGCGAGCAGCGGCTTGCCGTCGCGATGCACCACGACCGACCGCGAATCGTCCCGGGTGATCTGGCGGGCGCCCGCGCCGCCCACCAGGTAGATCCGGGAATCACCGATCCCGCAGCAAAACAGGTCGTCGCTGCCGATCACCCAGACAGCGCAGACCAGGGTGGACATGGCCCCGGCCGCTTCGCCCGGCAAATTCTGGATTTCGTCGTGGGCGGCCCCGATGGCGGCCCGCAGCCGGGTGGGGATGTCCCCCGCACCAACGGCGAACCGGGTCAGGGTGGTCCGGCAGGCGATCTCTGCGGCCAGGGGATGACCCGGATGATCACCGACCCCGTCCGCCACGGCCAGTGCCACCAGGCCCTGTTCCACAAGCTCACGATACACGCTGTGGTCACCGCAACGCGGTTTTATCTCCGGCCGGCAGGAGCAGGACCCGATTTCCCAGGAAAACATGTGGTCCTTTCGGCCCTACTCCGGGCGCGCCTGCATCATGGGGTATCGATCACGGCCGGGGAACCGGCCGTTTCGTCCGTGTCGTCGCCGGCCGCCGCCAGCTCCACCACCCGCTTCGCCCTGGTGAACCGCGCCAGCAACGAGTAGACCACCGGCACCAGCATCAAGGTCAGGAAGGTGGAAAACAGCACACCGCCCACGACGACGATCCCCAGGGGCCGCCGAGACTCGGCGCCCGCGCCGAAACCGATGGCGATGGGCAGGATGCCGAAGATGGTGGTGAACGAGGTCATCAATATGGGACGCAGACGGATCCGCGACGCCTCGATCACTGCCTCGATGATGGAACGTCCCCGGTTGCGGAGCTGGTTGCTGAACTCGACGATGAGAATGGCGTTCTTGGTCACCAGGCCGATGAGCATGATCAATCCGATGCGCGAAAAGATGTTCAGGCTCTGATCGAGTAGCCACAACGAAAGCAGCGCGCCGAACAGAGCCAGCGGCACCGACAGCAGGATGGTCAGCGGATCGATGAAGCTCTCGAACTGGGCCGACAGAACCAGGTAGATGAAGACGATGGCCAGGACGAACATGAAGTAGAGCGTCCCCTTGGACTCGCGATACTCCCGGGACGGACCCGCCAGATCCCGCTTGATGGACGGCGGCAGCTCGTCGCGCCAGATGGCGTCCAGCTCGTCCAGGACCTGACCGAGACTGGCGCCCGGCGCCAGGTTGGCAGTGATGGTGGCTGATCGAATCCGGTTGAAGTGGTTGAGTTCCTTGGGAGCGACTGTCTCGGTGACGTTCACCACATTGGCCAGCTGCACCAGGCCACCGGCGCCGCGCAGGTAGATCTGCCTGATGATGTCCGGTGTCGAGCGCCCCTGGGCACGGATCTGGGTGATGACGTCGTACTGCTTGGTTCCCCGCTTGAAGTTGCCGACCACCCGGCCACCCAGGAACGTCTCCAGGGTGGTACCGATGTCAGTGACAGATAGACCGAGTCCCGACGCCCGCTCGCGATCGATGGTGATCTGCAGCTCCGGCTTGTTCAGGCGCAGGTCCGAGTCCAGGTTGACCAGGGTGCCGAGCTGCCCGGCCCGGGCCATCACCGTGCCCACCGCCTGGCTCAGCTCGTCGTAACTGTCCGCCTGCAGCACGAACTGCACGTCGGCGCCGGAGTATCGCGCCGCCAGACTGGGTGGGTTGATCACGAACGCCAGCACGCCGGGAATCCCCAGCAACTGCGGGAATAGCTGCTGGACGATTTCCTGCTGGGACCGGTCCCGCTCGTCGCGGTCCGACAGATCCAGGAAAAGGAAGCCGTTAGTCACCCGCCCCGGGCCACCGAAGCCGAGGCCCGTGGCGGTGAACAGGCCGCGCCGTTCGGGCAGATCCAGCAGTTTCTTCTCGATGTCTCGCATGTAGCGGTCGCTGTACTTCAGGGTGGCCCCCTCGGGAGCGATGACGATGCCGAAGGCGACCCCGCGATCCTCGATGGGGACCAGCTCTTCGGGGAGTCGGGTGAAGATCCAGACGGAGCAGGCGACCAGCAGCGTCGCGCCCAGGAGCATCGCCACCCGCCAGCGCAGCGCGAGGCGCAAGGACGTCTCGTAGAACTCGCCCAGCCAGAGGAAGAAGGCGTTGAAGGAGCGTTCGGCCCAGCTCTGCGGCGCCTCCCCGCTGGCGCTTCGCGATCGTTTCAGGATGAACGAGCACAGCACCGGCGTCATGGTCAAGGCCACGAACGACGACAGGGCGACGGTCACCGCCATGGTGACGCCGAACTCCTTGAACAGTCGCCCCACGCTGCCGGTCAGGAACGCCACAGGGATGAACACGGCCACCAGCGCCACGCTCGTGGCGATGACGGCGAAGGCGATCTCATTCACGCCGTCGAGGGCCGCCCGCTTGCGCGACTTGCCCATCTCCAAGTGCCGGAAGGAGTTCTCCAGCACCACGATGGCGTCGTCGACCACCAGCCCGATGGCCAGCACCAGCGCCAGCAGGGTCAGGATGTTGATGGTGAAACCGAGGGCGAAAGCCACCGTGAAACCACCCACGATGGAGATGGGGATGGCGATGACCGGGATCACCGTGACGCGCAGGCTCTTCAGGAACACCCACACCACCAGCACCACGAGGCCCAGCGCGATGAGGATGGTCTTGCCCACCTCGTCCACCGAATCCTGGATGAAGACCGAGGAGTCGTAGGCCGTGTCGATGCGCATGCCCTCGGGCAACATTTGCATCAGTCCGGGGAGCGCCTCGCGAATCGCCGCCGCCACCTCGAGCGTGCTGGCCTGCTTCTGCTTCACGATCCCGAGGCCGACGGCGGGCTGGCCGTTGAACCGAGTCCTGGTGCGCTCGTCTTCGGGCCCGACTTCCACCTCGGCCACCTCGTCGAGGCGAACGATATCGTTACCGCGCCGGGCGACGATGATGGCGCCGAATTCCTCGGGCGTGGCCAGCTCGCCCCGTGTCCGCACGGCGAACTCACGCTCGGCGCCCTCGACCCGGCCACCGGGAATCTCGGCGTTTTCGGCGCGGATGGCGTTCTCCACGTCACTCACCGTGAGGCCGTGCGCCGCCATACGCAAGGGATCGAGCCAGACCCGCATGGCGTAGCGCCGTTCGCCGCCGACGAAGACGGAACCGACACCTTCCAGACGTTGCAGCCGCTCCTTGAGCAAGCGGTCGGCCACATCCGAAATCTCCAGGGTCGAATGACGATCGCTGGATACCGCCAGCCAGATGATGGGCTGGGCGTTGACGTCAACCTTGGCGACGATGGGGTCTTCGACCTCGCGTGGCAGTTGACCACGCACCCTGGCCACCCGGTCGCGCACGTCGTTGGCCGCCTCGTCCACGTCGCGACTCAGCTCGAACTCGATGGTGATGCCGGAGCCCTGTTCGCGGCTCGAAGAGGTGATCGATTTGACCGACTCGATGGTGGTGAACTGCTCCTCCAGGACATCGGTGATCTCGGTCTCGACCACGCTGGGACTCGCCCCCCGGTAGAAAGTGGTCACCGACACGATGGGCGGATCGGTCTCGGGGTATTCACGCACCGGCAGTCGCGAGAAGGAGATGTAACCGAGCAGGACGATGGCCAGGCTCATCACGGTGGCGAACACGGGGCGTTTGATGGAAAACTCGCTGATGTGCATCAGCTCTCCTCGTCCTGGCTGGATACGGGCATCACCTTGGCCCCCTCGTACAGCTTCTGGTGGCCGGCGCGGACGATTTGCTGACCGGGCTGCAGGCCGGCCCGGACTTCCACGGCCTCGGCGGTGCGGGTACCGAGCTCGACGACGGTGCGCGAGACCGTGCTGTCCGACTTGATCGCGTAGACGAAGGTCTGTCCCCCCTCGACAAAAACCGCCTCGCTCGGCACGGTCATGGCATCCGGCCGCTCGCTCAGCACGACCTCGATGGTCGCCGACATACCGGGTCGGAACCGCCCCTCGGGATTGTCCAGACGGGCGACGATGCCGGCGCTCCGGGTGCCGGGATCGAGCTGCGGCTCGATGACATCGATGGTACCGCGCAGCTCGTAGCCGTCGTAGGCGGTGGTCGTGACCGTGACCTCGGAACCCACGACGAGCTGACCGAACAACCGCTCGGGCGCCGAGAAGGTCACCCGCAGCCGGTCGATCTGGGCCAGGTCGGTGATCCCGGTTCCTGCGCGCAGGAAGGTGCCGGAGCTGACCCGGCGCGCGCCGAGGACGCCGGCGAACGGTGCCGTGATGCGGGTCTTGGCCAGTCGGACCCGGGCCAGGGCCAGATCCGCCTCGGCGATCTTCAGGGCCGCCGTGGCGTCATCCAGGTCCTGGGGCGCGCCGGCATTCTGCCGGACGATGGACTGCGTGCGCAGGAAGGCGCTCTGGCGCTGATCGCGCAACGCCTCGGCCCGAGTGACCTCGGCCTCGACCTGCCTGTCGTCGAGCCGGGCTAAAAGGCCGCCCCGGGCGATGGCGCCGCCCTCGTCGAACGGCAGGTCCACGACGATACCATCGATCTCCGAGGTGACCGTGATGGCCTCGCCGGCCTCGATGTTTCCCACGGCGGTAAAGCGATCCACCACCGTCCCGATCCCGACCGACGCCACCTCCACCGGCATGGGTGGCGGAGTGAAACCGCCCCCGGAGGATTGCCGATCAGAACAGCCCACAACCAGGAGCAGGCCGGCCAGCAGGTGTCCGCACGGGAGCAGCCCGCGGAACAGTGGCCAGACCCCGGATCCCGTCTGGACCGGGGCGTACCAGGCGATCCGATGATATTCCCGCAACGTCGTGTCTCGTGATCTCACTGTTTCGCTCCTCGGTGGAGAAGGTGTCACTCGCTCGCCTGAGCGAACCGATCCGGATACCAGCCGGCGGTGAGCCGCCTGAGTTCGGCTGCGGCCCGGGCCGTTCGCACCATCGCCCGGGAATACCGTTGCTGGGCGGAGGCCAGATCGGCAGCCAGTCGAACCACCTCGAAGGCGGTCGTGCGACCGTTCTGGAATTCCAGCAGACCGATCCGAACCTGTTCGTTGGAGGCATCCACCCCGACAGCGGCGATCTCGAGCCGGTGCTGGCCACGCACCAGTTCCCGATGCTGGGCCCGCACCTGTTCGGCCAGCGACCGCCGGGCGGTTTCCAGCTGCTGCTCCGCTCGCGCCACTTCCGCCCGGAGGCGATCTCGCTCGCCGCCTTCAATCCGGTTGCCAAGGGGCAGGGCAAACACGAAACCGATGTCCCAGGTGGGATAATCACGGTGCCGGACCTGGGTCCAGCTCTCGCCGAAGCCGCCGGACACCTCGGTTCGGAGCGGCTCGTCGAAGCCGGGAAAAATGACATCCTGCGGCGTTCCCGACAGGCCGTTGCCGCCCAGTGAACCGAACAGGTCCAGGGTCGGCAATGCGTTCCAGCGGGCTCCTCTTTCCCGGGCTCGTATCGCCTCCACGCTGCTGGCCATCGCCTGCAGATCATGGTTGGCGCGAATCGAGACGGCCACCAGGGAATCCTGGGCCACGGCGGGGAACCGGGTTGGCGGCTCATCCGCAGGCCGGAACCGCACCAAACCCGACTCCGGTCGTCGGCCCAGCAACGTCACCAGACTGTCGGAGATGCGATCGAGCTGCTCCTCGCGATCCATAACCACCTGTTGCTGCTCGGCCAGGAACACCCTGGCGTTGGCCACCTGGTTCGGGCCGACCAGTCCGGTCTGGACTCGCAACCGGGTCTCGTCCAGGAACGCCGAGGCCTGATCATGAATGAGTAGCGCCACGGCGTAGTCCCGCTCGGCGGTGTAGAGTTCCCAGTAGAGCGCCTCGACCGCGGCCCGCACATTCTGTAAAACCGAATCGTGATGCTGACGCGCTGCCTCGACGTCGAACTCGGCGGAGGTGAGTTCCTCGCTGGCCGATGGCCCGAATCCCTTGAGCAGCGGCTGCCGGACGGACAGGACCCCTGCCGTCTCGTACTGCGGCGACAACGACGCAAAGGCCGAGTTGGTGGTCAACCGCGAGCTGTTCAACGCGGCGGTCAACTCCGTCCCGTACTTGAGGTTCATCCGGATACCGGCCTCGAGATCCCGCCGCTCGGTCTCGAGCACGTCGGCGCCCGAGAAGAAGGATGCTGTCGGCTGGTCGCTGCCGGACCAGATGGTCTGCCCGAACAGCTCCGGGTCGAAGGCCCCCTTCTCGCTGCGCACGACACCCTGGGCGGCAGCCAGCTCCGCCGCAGCGATGCGGGCAGCGGTGGCTTGCTCCAGCGCCACTGATATCGCGTCCCGTAACGAAAGCGGCTCCCCTACCAGCCGGGTCAGGATCACGGCCATGGCGCTGTCGGGGGTGGCGAACCGGGTCAAGTCGCCAGCGCCCGGCGCGGTTTCAGCAGCGGCCACCGGAACGGTGATCGATCCGGTCATCATCAACAGGATCAACAGCTCCCTGAGTAGCTGAAATCCCCTGTATCCGCCCAGCTGGCTCATGATCTTGGAGCCTCCTTTTATCACCAGACCGGAGTACATCAAATCGGGCAACACGGGTAATATGACACCGAAATCGGCACCATGACGGTCCAATATACAGGGAACGAGAGGAGAGCGCCTCCAATAATTGGCTCGGATGCGTCCAGTTGTGCCGGGAAGAATGTTGATGGTCCGCCCTCTGCATTCTCCTCGGTATGCGCTCCCTCAAACCGACACCCCCAGACTGGCTGCCACCCTTCTGCCCCGGCGGGAACTGCAAACATCACAATCCTTTGCCGCAACAATGGATCCACCAGAACGCCCCTGCTTGACCGGCGGCTGAGGCATTATTGGTGTCGTCAACCAATCGGGCGGCAGAATCTAGACTTTATCCGTTCAACCCGCGAATCGCCTTCGATGTCGGTCCAGCTCGTGCCGGCGGTGGCGTGGATCAGGCTGGTGGCGTCGGGCACGAAAGCCGGGTCACTCCCCCGCTAGATCCTGAAGTACTGGAAGTCGGCGTCCTCGGCCTTCACATCATGGCGCCACGAAAAGAGCCCCACCGATCCAGGAGGGGCTCTTGACAGCAGGTTTGTCGACGTCTGGGGATCAGCCGCGAGCGGTCGGAACCGTCACGCCCGCCCGTGGCTCCACTTCGAGATCGGCTTCGCCAGCAGGAACAGCAACACACCCGCCACCACCGACATGCCGATGAAGATCACGAAGAATTCGTGCAGGTTGTTGATCTCGTAGCCCAGCAGCACCGGCGCCGGCTTGCCCTCCTCCGGATAGAAGCTGCTCAGGACACCGGCCAGCTTGTTGGCCATGGACGAGGCCAGGTACCACACTCCCATCATCAGCGAGGCGAACTTCACCGGTGACAGCTTGCTCACGGCCGACAGTCCGATTGGCGACAGGCAGAGCTCCCCGAAGGTGTGCAGCAGGTACAGGCTCACCAGCCACATCATGCTCACCTTGGCGGCGGGATCCACGTCCTTCACCCCGAAGGCGATGACCAGGTAGCCGAGTCCCATCAGAATGAAACCGAAGGACATCTTCACCGGGGTGCTCGGATCGAGGTTGCGGGCGGCCAGCTTCGACCACAGCCAGGCGAAGACCGGTGCGAACAGCACGATGGCCACCGCGTTGATGGACTGGAAGAAACTCGCCGGCACCGTCCAGCCGAACAGATCGCGGTTGGTCTGCCGATCGGCGAAGACGGTCAACGAGGCGCCGGCCTGCTCGAAGGCCGCCCAGAAGAAGATCACGAAGAAGGAGAGGACGAAGATGACGGCCACCCGCTCGTAGTCTTCGCGTTGCAGCGGCGCGGCCTTGGCGGGATCCTGGCCGGTCCGCCTGCGTTCGGCCGGCGGGAGTCCCAGCGGCTGGCCGCTGGCGTCCACCACGTGCTTGTCCTTGTAGAGTTGGAAGATGACGGTGCCGATGGCCATGCCGATGGCCGCCGACAGGAATCCCCAGCGGAAGTCGGCCGGATTGTCGGTGTCGCCCAACCCGCCGGCCACCAGCGGCGCCAGGAAGGCGCCGATGTTGATGCCCATGTAGAAGATGGTGAAGGCCGAATCCTTGCGCTTGTCGTCGGGAGCGTAGAGCGAACCAACCATGGAAGCTATATTCGCCTTGAACAGCCCTGTGCCGGCTATGATCACGCCGAGGCCGGTCCAGAGCAGCGGATGCGCCAGGGCCGGGTCATCGTAGAAGCTGGCGCTGAGGAACATGAGGAACTGCCCCACCGCCATGATGATGCCGCCCACCAAAATTGAACGCCGGTTGCCCCACCAGCGGTCGGCGATGTAGCCGCCGGCCAGCGGCATCAGGTAGGCCAGTCCGGTGAAGTTGCCGTAGATGGTCGAGGAACGCGCCACGTCGAACAGCAGCGCCTTGGTCATGTAGAGCACGAGAATAGCGCGCATGCCGTAGTAGCTGAAGCGCTCCCACATCTCGGTATAGAACAGGACGTACAGGCCCTTCGGATGCCCTCGGGTCATGCTGAGTCCCCCTGAGGTCGGGGTGGTGGTGCTGTTTGCGCGGGCTGTGTCGTGGGCACAAGGCTAGGGAGGGATGGGCGCCGAGTCAAGGTGAGGCTGGGAGACGCTCGACAAGCAGCTCCCGGTCGACGTCGCGGAAAACGTGTGACCGGGAGCCGCAGGTCGGCGGATACACCGTCAGAAACAGACATCCAACCCGCTCACCGCCTCCAGGAAACGGAAGCGGCGGCGCACCACCAGGTAGGCGACCGTCGTGATCGCCACGTTCCCGGCGAACACCGCGACGATCCCGCCGGTACTGCCCACCTGGCGAATGGTCTGTTCGATGAGGCCGAGAACCAGGTCCAGCTCGACGATATTGAAGATGGCCAGCAGAAACTGCCCGAGGTGCAGGGCGAGCAAGCCGACCATCAATCCCCAGTACCGTCCCTTGATGGCGCCTGGGGACAGTCCGGCCCGCAGCGACCCGAGGTAGAGGCCGAGGACGATCATCCAGAGCACGCAGGAGGGGCCGATCAGCAACGGCATCACCGGACCGCCGGGCCGCTCCCGCCAGTCCGGATGGTCCGCCCGGAGAGACAGGCCGTGGTCGCGGAGTTTCACGCGGCCGTCCTCGTCCTGATCCAGGTAACTCATGCGGACCTCTTCGGGCGAGATCCGCTCCCCGTAGACGGCCTCCACCGCGCGGCTGAGCTGCCAGGCGACGAACTCCACGGAACAATCCGGGCCGGTAGTGAACGGGTTGTACATCACCGCCGTCCGGTTCCGGACGAGGGGCAACGAGTACGATTCGATGCTCTCGCCGTGGGGCGAGGTCACGACCGGAACCTCGCCGCCGCTGGCCAGCACCCAGTACCGCTCGGGGACCAGAACATGCCAGCCATCACAGCAGTCTTCGTACCGGATGACCTCTTCCGGCTCGATCAGGTGATTCACCGCCAGTCGTCCCACCCCATAACCGGCCAGGAAGCTCACGATGGTCGGCAAGACGATGACGGCGAAGATCCGGTCCCGCGAGATGGGCAGGGATTCCAGCACGGTCAGCTTGCCGAGCGGTGTCCCCATGGTCGACATGAGCAGATAGGCCGTGAGCATGACGAAAGTGAAACGAATGGGCGACTCGGTCCAGAGCGCCTCCAGCAGACCGGAGATCAGCAGACCGAAGACGAAGATCAGCGGGAATCCCACCAGTATTGTCGTCCACCCCTTGGACAGTCCGCGGTGGATGGTCCAGAACTCCAGCCGGCGCGCCGACCAGGACGACCGCACCGGGCCCACGATCCAGGTCGCCGCTGCCTGGCCTTCTCCCGCCAGGACTGTCTCTCCCGCTAGCCTCCGCTCGACGACGTGCGGAGGATCCTGGGCGATGGAGAAGGCCGCGGGCAGCGAACGTCGAGCCAGGCTCGCCAGGAAGGCGGCGATGATCCAGGGAATCAGGCCGAACAGCGGGGGCAGCCAGGTCAGCAACCAGGCCAGAAAAACCGCCAGCGCCAGCGCAGCGAGCCGGCGCGCCACATATGACGGACCGAGGTCCAGACGGTGCGTCCGGGCGCCGAAACCGAAAAGCAACACGATGGCCAAGGCGAGGCACCCTGACGGGATGACCAGCAGGCGCACTGGATCGAACCAGGCGGTCGAAGCATCCGAACTGGACGAGATGGCCAGCAGGTTGCCGCCACCGAGGATCAGCAGGCAGATGGCTTGCTGGATGAGGCAGACCAGCAAAAGCGCGCCGAGATGCCCCTTCCACAGCTCGGACGCTGACACCGGCAGGCCGAGATCGAACTCCCGGCAGCGCCGGGCCGCCTTGGGCAAGACGAGGGCGAATCCCGAGCCGATCACGACGGCCGGCACGAGCAGCGACTCGAGTACCTGCCCGCCTCTGGCCAGACTGTACATGGCGAATCCGAGGATCTGGAAAGCAAAACCGATGCTGATCAGAATGCTCTTCACCGTGTTGGACCAGATCTCGTGGCGTCTGATGATCGCCCACATCACGAGCTCCCTCCGACCAGTTCGATGAACATCGCTTCCAGCTCGATGGGACGGCAGCGGGCGCCGGTAATCCCCAGCTCTCGATTCAGCAGTCCGGTGCAGGTGTCGGCGCCGTGCTCGAAGATGGCGTGGACGGCGTCGTCGCGCGTGCGCACACAGAGGCAGCCGTCGATGCCGAGCAACTTCTCGCTGCTGATGTCCGGGCCGTGGGGCACCAGCGCCAGACAGTACCCCTCGTGCAGATCGTCCAGGGAGCTGTCGATCCACTTCTGCCGGTCGTGGATCATCACCAGGCGGCTGGCCATGCGCTCCACGTCGGTCAGGTGATGAGACGAGAACAGGATCGCCGTGCCGGTCTCGCTCAGCAGCTCGATGCTGGTCTCCAGGAACTCGCGCCGGGCGGCCGGGTCGAGGCCGCCGGCCGGCTCGTCGAGGATCAGCAGTTCGGGCCGGTGGCTGACGGCGCACAGCAGCGCCACCTGCCGCGCCAGCCCCTTGGAGAGATCCTTGATCTTGCGATC
>JBDRBC010000244.1:0-2864 GCA_043823125.1 bacterium
GCGGTGGCCCTCGGCCCCGACGGCAAGGTGTACGTGCCGCCGGCCTGGGATCGCTACGCCATCGACGTGCTCACCCCCGACGGCGAGCACGTCTGTACCATCGAGCGCGAGTTCCAGAATCGCCAGCGCACCGAGACGGAATTACGCCGGGTGAACGCCATCTTCGACGCCTCGGCCCGCGCCTCCGGGGTGCAGCAGGAGCGCGAGATCGAGCCGTGCCCCCAGGTAATCAGCGACCTGCACGTGGACGCCACCGGCCGTCTCTGGGTGCAACACAGCCGCAGCGACGAGGACCGGCCCGCCGGGATCATGATGAGTTACGACCTGTTCGACGCCAACGGCAGCTACCTGCGTGAGGTACACATCGCCTGCGAAGGCGACAGCTCCCTCGACGGTCTGGTCTGGTTGAACGACGGCCGGGTGCTGCTCATCAAGGGACTGGTGCTCGCTCAACTGGCGCAGACCGATCTGGGGAACGTGGCGCTGGGTGAGGAAGCGGAATCGAGCAACATGGAGATCATCTGCTGCCGGGCGGTGGAGTGAGCCGCCGGCGAGTCGGATCCGCGATAATCGTACTGGCTAATCAGCATCCCGCGCACAGCGGAAACCGACGTTGATGTCGCCCCAGCCCCGGGGATAGCCATTCCGCACGTGAGCCGCATTACAACTCGATCCCGAAAACCAGCCGCCGCCCTTGATCACACCGAGGCCTCCTTCCTCCGGGCCTCTGGGATCGACCACGGGCGTCACCTCGTCGAGATCGCCGTCTTCCGGCACCAGGCTGGTCGGCGGTATCGCGGCGCCGTAACAGTCGGCTGTCCACTCGCGAACGTTGCCGATGAGATCGTAGATGCCGTAGGCGTTGGTCACGTCGGCAACGAAGGCCGCCAGCAGGCAAGCAAACAGAACGATCCGCATGAGTACTCCTTTCGTGGTCACGGCCGGAGTATATCCTTGGCGGCAGGAGGGGTTCCCGCGCCCCATCACAACCACAGAATCGCTTCCCAGGAGACGATGCCGACGACCTTGCGGTGATCGCTTCGCCTTATCGCACCAGCATCATCTTCTTTGACTGGGCTCCCCCTTCGGTCTCCATCAACATCAGGTATGTCCCCGAGCAGACCGCCTGCCCCGCACCATCCCGGCCATCCCACTGCACGGAGTGGGTTCCGGCAGCGAACTGCCGGTCCGCGATAACGGCCACTCGCCGACCGAGCACGTCGAACACGGAGATGGACACCCGTTGCGGCCGATCCACCGCGAAATCGATGGTCGTCAACGGGTTGAACGGATTCGGGTGGTTACCGAGTAACTGTGGTATCGCGGGCACCTCGGTTTCGATAACCGGAGTGGTAATTGCCGACGTACCGAAGTACAGCCAGGTATCCACGAAGTAGTTCATCCACAGCTCGACATCGTCGAGGTCGTACATGGTGAAGCGGAGCTGATCGACGAGCACGTCGCCCGAGATGATCCGGAAGAACTGGGACACCGGCGGATTCGTCCCCGGATAGGCCAGCGAGCGATTGGCGCCGTACCAGTTGGGCGTCTCGGCGCCTCTGGTGAAGGGATGGGTATACAGCCAACCATTATCCATCCTGCCGTTGTCGTACCGGATCTCCAGGTAGACATTCTCGTCGTGACTGAGAATCGCCGGCGAAGGCGGCGTCAGCGTGACCTCATCGATGGCGCTGATGGCGTAGTGGTAATTCACGGGCAGGAAACATTCGTAGACGAAGGTGTCGTCGAAGTAGTCGTACATCCGGAACCGGATGGCGTCCACGTCCACCAGACTGGAGGGATCTTCGATGGTGAAGGTGTTCGTCCCGTGTCCGGACATGGGTGCGAGCGGGTACGTGGGGCCGTATTCGGCTCCGGGCGATTCGTAGCCGCCGCTCTGAGGTTTGGCGGTCACCCGCAGGTCTATGGGATAGTCGGTGACGTAGTCGAAATCGATAGTGACGTCTTCGATGTATTTCAGCGAACCGGGTGTGCCGGGACTGAGCACGATGTTCTGGATCGCGGTCGAGTCATACACGTAGCTGACGGGGAGACGGAACTCGTACAGCAAAGTGGACCAGTCATCGTTGTACATGAGGAACTGTATCTCGTCGATCTCCACCTGACCGGCCGTGACGGTGAAGTACCGGGTGGCCCAGGCGGAGCTGCCCGTGATGATACCCGTCCCGCTGACGGCCATGTTCGGCGGGTAGACCCCGTTGGCCAGCGGCCGCGCCACGATCCGTTTACCCGCGGTATAGGTCGACTCCCAGATGAAATCGATGTAGACGTACTGCCCGAAGGCCATGTTGTCGGGGCTCTCGAAATTCATGGAGATGTTCCGGAAGGCGTGCGACCCGAAGTGCAGGTTCACCGGGATGCTCACCTCGAGATACCGTGTGTTCTTGTCCGGCGCCCCCTCCATGTAGAGCAGGATCTCATCCACGACCGTCTCGCCGCTCGTGATGGTGAACGCGGGCCAAGCTCGTCCTTCACCGACATCGTAGGGACCACTGTCGACTATCATGGCCCCCGGGGACAGCTCGCCGTTGGTCATGGGCCAGGCGTGGACATACATCTCCTCGCCATAGTCGCCACCGGTCCACTTCCAGTCGCAGGCCACCTCCACTTTGGTGCCCAGTTTCAGGGAAGCCGGCGACTCGCGCGAGACGGTGATGTCGCCGAGGTAGTTGGCGCTGGCAATGTGGGCGAGCAGGATCAGCAGCAGGGCAGACAGTGCGAGGACACGGATCGTACGAAATGGCATGGTGCGACCTCCAGGCCCTGGGTACGGCAACCCGGGATCAGGCAGGAACGACTAACAACCAAATAGTTGTGGTCTCGTCGATCCCTGCGTGCGCTGG
>JBDRBC010000245.1:0-2926 GCA_043823125.1 bacterium
GGGGCGGCCCTGTTCCTGGGCGGCAAGCTGGCGCCGGAAATGCGTGGCGGCCTGGCCATGGCGGCCACGGATGAAGCCTGCCATCTGGCGGCCATCAAGGGGACGGACCCGGCGGCCTGCACAGTGGCGGCGGTGGAGCAACTCGGCGGCATGGGCAAGTTCGTCGGCGAGGGCGCCCGTGTCCTGATCAACGTCAACAACGCCACCAAGCACCGCGGCTCCAACGTGGATCCGGTTGTGGTTCTGGCCATCGTCAAGCTGTGCCGCGAGGCGGGCGCCGGCGATATCTGCCTGGCCAAGGGCGGGCCGGATCGATACTGGGAACCGGTGCCGGAAAGTGAAGAGAAGACCGAACTACTGGCCGGCATCCGAGTCTCCGAACGTGAGTTCGAGGTGGTTCCGATCCCCGAGGGCGTCGCCTTGAAAGAAGCCCACGTGGACAAGGAACTGCTCGCGGCCGATGTCTTCATCAACGTGCCGCTCGTCAAGGACCACACGGGCACGAATTTCACCGGCGCCCTGAAGAACTTCATGGGAGTCTGCTCGCACGACCCGACCAATCGTTTCTGTCACATGGGTGCCACGCCGGAGGCCGCTGGATTCTACGAGGATCTCGGGCACCTGGCCCAGTGCATCGCGGACATGAACCTGGTTCGCGTGCCCGACCTGACGGTGATGGACTGCTTCGAGTTCCTGACCACCAACGGTCCCTTCGGCCCCGGTGATCTCGGGCGTGGTGACACGGTACTGGCCGGTGTGGATCCCGTGGCCATCGATGCCTACAGCGCGCGGTTCCTCGGCCTGGAGCCTGGTGACGTGGAGATGATCGACCGGGGGCGGCAGCTCGGACTGGGGCGGACGGATCTGGAGAAGCTGAACATCGTCGAACTCGACCTGTAACCGTCGCGCACGGTAACCGGCTGTCCGGCTGATGGAGGAAATTGGCTATGAGAGCCCGACGAGAAGCGCGGAGTATTCCGGTGTGCGTGGGCGCCGCGCTTCTGGCGCTGAGATTGCTGGGCTGCGGTTCCGATGAGGGGCCGACAAACCCGGCTGACACCGTGGACCAGACGATCCACTGCGCGGATCCGCAACCCGAATTCGTGATGACCGCTGCTTGCCTCCATGACGATGGCACGCCGTATACTCGTGAGGTCGTGGTCAATCAGATCCTGCTGATGTTCGCCGCCGACGTGAGCGCCCGGACCGCTCGGACCACCGTGGCCGCCATGGTCGCCGACCAGGCAGCGCATGGTCTGGCCCTGGTCGGCCAGATGCCGCGGGTCGGCATGTACCAGTTCGAGATCAACAATGCGGAGTCCGATCCAGCCGCCGCGGTCGCCGTGCTCGAGGCGGTCATCACGGCGCTGAGCGCCTACCCCGATGTCGAGCAGGTGAGCTATAACGAGCTGCTCGAGGCGCGTTTCGCCGAGAATGAAGACGATAACACCGACATCAACGAGTACGATCGCGCGGCGCACGGGATGATCGACTACTACCAGGCCATTCCTGTTTTCGACGCCATTCTCAGCCACACGAACCTCAACCCGGTCAAGGTGGCGATCCTCGATTCGGGCATCGATCTCGAAACCGGTCAGTTCGATGAGATCCAGTCGTTCGAGGGTGGTTTCGAGTACCTCGATATCGTCGCGCCGGAGGCCGCGCCGATGGACATCCATCTGGACAAGCACGGCACGGCTGTCGCCAGCATCATCGCCGCCGATAACGGTGACGGCATCGTGAACGGAATCGCCCTGCGCGTGCTCGGCGACAACCTGTCGCTCTTCGTGGTCAACAACTATGGCGGTGGCCTCATCCATCAGGCGCGGATGGTCGCGGCGGTGGAGGAGGCCGTCGCCCACGGCGCGCGCATCGTCAACATCAGCCAGGGCCGTAACTCGGGCGGCCGCACGCCGCGGTGGCTGCGCAACCTGCAAGATCAGTTCATGCGTATCTTCACGGCGCCAGGCTCACAGGATATCCTCTTCGTCTGCGCCGCCTCGAACGACCGGCTGGAACTCGACGGCAACGATGCTCCCGCCGGCCTGCCGGCGCCCAACGTGATCACCGTGGGGGGGCTGCTCAGCAGCGTCTGGGACGCCATCTATCCGGAAACGGCCCGGGGACCGGGCATCGACATCGCGGCGCCGGCCACCGAAGTCGGGATCTGTTGCGGCGGAAACGTCGGGTACGGCTGGGGACGGCGGCACCTGTCGGGCAACTCCTTCGCCGCGCCGATCGTTAGCGCCATCGCCGCCATCGTCCTGTCCATCGATTCCAGGCTCAGCGGCGCCGAGCTGAAGGACTTCCTGGTCGATCCGGACCATACCTATCCCGCCCCCGAGGAGGTCGGCGGCCGGCGGCCGGCGCTGCTCAAGACCGTGGGGACGGCGCGGCTCCAACTGGGGCCCCCCTCGAATCTGGCGAACGACGTGCTGGACTGTCTCTACGGCTTCAACGACGATCTCTGCGATCCGCCGGGGCACGTCATCAACCGCCTCGTCGGCGCCATCGATTTCACTGTCGCCGGCCCGAGTTATGAGCGCAGTCATTCGCTGTCGGGACTCGATCTGCAGTACACGATTGCCGGTTACAACTTCGGCATCATCCAGGAGGGCAGTTTCGTCGTGAACCTGGCCCACGGCGACGAGATCCTGAATATCGGCATCGATCAGACCTTCGAGCTGGGGCGCACGTACACCATCCCGGCCGATGGCGGCTTCCAGCTGGGCGCCGGTGGCGCCGCCGGCGATTACACGGGATTCGGCACGGCCGGCAGCCTCACCTTCTCGGCGTGCGAGATCACCGGTCGCTCGGTGCCGCTCGACAACTTCGTCGTCGGCGAGGGTCTCGATGTCTGGGAGTTCATCGAAGTCGCCGGCACGTTGACCGGCGGGGTTGCCGTGGGCGCCATCGCCAGCGACCC
>JBDRBC010000246.1:0-11549 GCA_043823125.1 bacterium
CACCCGGCCTGATTCAACGGAGTACGCAGAGACTGCCGAGTCTGGAGAGTAAGCGAGACTCCAGGAGATCACGCCGTATTGAACGGGGCAGTGTATTCCTCTCCCCGAGCGGGCGGTCCGCCGAGACCATCGATACCTGGCTAACCGTACGATGGTAACGCGCGGGACGTGTCGACTGGTGTCGGGGGACCGCCAGCGCGTCCGGTGGTGGAACTGATCCAGGATTGCTCTTGCTCTCACCGGGCCGGCCAATCCGCGCTGCCAACCACCAAGATTATCCGCACAAGACTTCTGCAGGTTTGTTCATGCAGCAACGGGGGTATCCGATTTCACCACGATCCGAGCATCCCGCGATACCGGCCCGGAACTATCACCAGAGGGTTGGCCTGGGATACGTCACACCGGTAACGTCCAGGACACCCGGTCCAACTATCAGAACAGGAGTGTGGACATGAAGAACTTCAAGAAGCTGACGCTGAACTCGGAAACCGTGCGCGTGCTCACGGATTTGGAAGCCACCCAGGTGCAAGGCGGGGCGCCCATCAGCTGGGCGGTCGGTGCCATCATATCCGGGTGTGTCTGTCCAGCGCCCACGATTGGTTGCCCGGACACCGTGACGGAGTGCATCTGTCCCTGACCGATGCGGAGGCCGGCCCCTCGGGGTCGGCCTCCTACTTCATGTACGCAGCTTCATCGCCGTTTCGGAGCCAGCCTGAATCGGTGTCATCTAGAATCGGCGCCAGGTTTACCCCGGTAGCTCTCGCAATCCATTCCGGGATCTTCCCCCCGAACACTCGTGGCAATCCCCGCCGATCCCCTCTATAATCCGCACGAACTGGACCGTGCGGACCCGATCGAGCCGATCATCGGGGCAGGCAATCACCCTGCCCAGAGGTAGACCATGCTCAACGATTTCAATCGCCTCAAAGAACGTATAGACGAACTGGGCAATCACCATCGCAAGTACATCCACTTCATCAGCTTGCACAAGGACCTGCTGATCGAGCGGCTGGAGGATTCCGGCTTCATCGACGAGGTGCACTTCTGGTCGGCGTCCCCGGACATCCCCTCGGAGATGGACCTCATCTGCGAGATGGGCCGCAACGAGAAGGAGCAGCTCGACTTCCTCGGCTGCTACTTCGCTTTCCAGCTACTGAACCTGAACATCCGAGCCGTGGACGTGCTGCGGCTCGGCCTCTCCTCCCAGTCCAACCGGTTCCGGGTCTACCGCGACTTCATGCTGCAGATGGGCGGCGATTTGCGCCGGTTGACCGGGACGTACATGGCCAAGCTGCTCACCCTCTTCCTGCCCGAGGCGGACAAACTGAACTTCGTCATCTGCGGGGTGGGCACCCGCGCCGATCAGGACGACTTCGACCTCGGCATCATCGACGACGGCACCGAAAATCGCGCCGCCTTCAACCACGCCATCGGCAAGCTGCAGCGGGAAATGCTACGCCGCGCCATCCCGTTGCACTTGCATCTGTCCGAACACGTGGGCGAGCAGAGCTTCTCCGCCTCCATCGCCGAATACGTCAAGTTGCTCGACGGAGAGATCCAGGACTTCATCATCATCACCGAGATGCTCGGCGCCAGTCCCATCCTCGGCAGCAAGGACTTGTTCGGTGAATTCACGAGCCGGGTAACCGATCGCTACTACTACAACCTGCTGGGCAACAACCGTTTCCACGAGGGATACCTGCGCGGCATGATGGGCGAGATCCGCGCCTTGCTCCTGCGCAAGCTGGCCAACGACAGCGTGAACCCGAAACGCGACGCCCTGCGCATCATCAAGGGCGCCATCGCCGCCCAGAAGACCGTGCTCGGCATCAAGGAGGTCAACGCCTGGCGCATCCTCGACGAGCTGAAGGCCAAGGATCACGGCAACATGTTCACCTACAACAAGCTGGAAGACGCCCTCTCCTTCATCGAGGTGTTCCGCTTCCTCTACCAGCTCCTGGAGGTGCAGGAGGAAGCGATCCTGCTCAAGGAGGCCGGCTCCCGCGCCCAGCTCGAATCGGTGGCCAACCTGATGGGGTACCAGGACACCGGCGTGGTCCGGGGTTACGATCACCTGCTGATCCACTACCACGAACACGTCCAGGCGGTACGCACCGCCGCCAACACCTTGCAGGACGATTTGCTGAGCCACCTGGAAGAGGTCAGCGTCTTCTCCGGTTTCCTGCGCGACCGGGGCACCCCCTCGGCGACCTGGAGAAAAGAGAAGAACATCGCCACCGAGTTCGTCATGGCGTTGCGATTTTTCCGGGGCACCCGGTTCTGGGACGACGTCATGAGCCCCATCGAGCAGAACGACAACCTGTTGAAGGAGTTCGTCGACGACTTCATGACCCTCGAGTACGACGTCCGCCAGAAGTGGGTCCAGCGTTACGCCAAGTGGGGCGAGGTGACGAGCCTGGTCATCCTGCGCCTGGTGGTGTTGCTGTACCAGCGTCGCAGCCGCGTCAATGCGAGCGAACTCCATCAGGAACTGAGCAAGGCCTTCGTCACCCGCATGGCCCAGGTCCCGGACGTGATCTCCCGCATGACCGCCGTCTTCGAGCACTACCCCAAGCTGATGAACGACTTCCTGGTGGGCCTGCGCGATGAGGATCTTGAGCGGTTCACCCGCATCTTCGAGGACGAGGTCTGGAACGAAGAGGTGGAAGCGCTGCGCAAGAATCTGCTCTACTTCTGCAAGCTCCACTGCTCGTCCAGCCACTACTTCAAACGTTTCCTCCAGCGGACCGTGGACAAGTACGCCGAGTATGCCGGCTACATGTATCAACCCAAGCGGCTCCGGATCATCGCCAAGGGCATCTTCGCCCGCATCGAGACCTTTCCCACCTTCGCCCAGAAGAAGGAGGAACTCGGCAGTTACTACGACCTGGAGTTCCTCCGCATCGGCCTCGAGTGTCGCGAAGGCGCCCCGAGCGAGCAGACCAACGCCGAGTTCACGGAATTCGTCGACAACTACCTGCAGTCGCTGTTCGATGTCTGCAAGCAGGAGGTGAGCTGGAACGCGGAAGAACGGGTGCGCACCCGGGATCTGCTGGCCATCTACGCCGCCGGCGGCCACGGCCGCAAGCTCGCCTTCGACGACGACTACGACCTGATCATCCTGCTCGACTCGGACGATCCCGAAATCCGCAGCTATTGCAGCAAGATCATCACCCGCATGAACAGCGAGATCATCAAGCGCGGCACCATGCCCCAGTACCGCTTCGCTGAACGGTTCGGCGAATACGTCACCACCTTCACCGAGCTGACGGACCTGTTCAAGAAACCGGACGAGGTGGCCTTCATCGACATGGCGCAGCTCATGGGTGCGCGGAAGATCGTCGGCAGCAAGAAGTTCGAGGCGGAGCTCTACGGACGCATCGTCCGCCCGTACATCCTCGACCGCAAGGAACAGTTCATCCGCCAGATCGCCGGCGAGATCCGTTCACGCCACGAGGCCGTCGATAAAGGCATCATCTCGGAGCTGGACATCAAGGAGACCAAGGGCGGCTTGCGCGACATCGAGCTGCTGCTGCTCATCCTCATGGCGCGATCGAACCTCTGGCTTCCGGTGACCCACGACCTGCGCAATCCCCTCGCCACCCACATGCCGCATCGCGCCGACGACCTGGACCAGATCTTCGCCTCGTTCCGCCAGCTCAAGCACGTCCGCGACATCTACCGCCTGACGGTGGCCGCCGAGGACGACCTGCTCCCCGAAGAAATGGGCTACCTGGCCCACGTCCTCGGCTACTGCGAAGATCCCAACTGCGAGGAAGGCCGCCAGGCCCTGGTCAACGAACTGCTCCAGAGAACCCAGCAAGTGGTCCGCATCGTTTACAGTTTCCTGCAAGAGCTCGGGCTCTGACTCGAAGTCTCACCGGGCCGCCACTGTACCTGTCATCCCCCTTCAAGGGACCGCACGCCTGTCACCTCCTGTGACAGGCGCGCTTGTCCATCCGGCTGGCTTCGCCATCCTTGGCTCTCGCAGCCTCCTGACGTCCCTGGAAGGGGGATGACAGTTACAGTGGCTGCGCAGTGCTCGTTTCAGGGAGTTGACTTTTGCCACGCCTGCCGACGCGACGCGAGCTGATCGGCTTCGGAGGTTCGCCCCACCGCGCGCCAGGCCAGTTCCGCCCGCCGGAAATAGCCAGTCGCCTCATCCAGCGACTGGCTGTCCGCCGCCAGCTCGCCGAGCAGGGTCAGATCGTGGGCCACACCGAGAGGATTTTCCGCTTTCTTGTCGTTCCCCAGAGCACGTAGGGCCAGTCGTGAGGCCTGATCATGATCCCCGGTCGCGGCCAGCAACTTCGCCAGCATGAAGCAGTCGCCGGCCAGGCCCCGCCAGTCCCGTAGCGACTCGTGCATGGCCAGGGCGCGCCGCAGATTGGCCTCGGCGGCGGAGATCTCGCCGAGTTTCCAGAAAGCAGAACCCAGATCGTGGAGCAGGACGGCCCGTTCGCTGCTCGGGTTGGCCAGAGGCAGAGCCAGGGCGGCTTCGAGCCAATTCAGGGCCTCATCGGGTTGCTCGCGCGCCAGCGCCACGGCGCCCAGACCCCCGAGGGCCTGCGCTTGCAGATCGGCTCGATCGATACCCCGGGACACATCGTTCGCGTACTGGAAACACGATTCGGCCGCCCCCAGCTCTCCCTGCGCCAATCGCGCCCGCCCGAGAGACGCCATGGTGGTCGCCACCCCAGGACGATTGTCAACGGACCCGTAGAGCCCCACCGCCCGCTGGAAATACCTGGAGGCCTTGTCATACCCTCCGTCGTGGTAGTGTTTCAGTCCGGCATGGTGAAACGCGCTGGCCTGCCGGCCTATCCCGACCTCTTCCACTGGCCGCTTCGGTAGGGAAGAGCAACCCACGAGGAAACTCAGGAGGGCGGCCAGGATGCCGGTGAACCATCTGATCCGGTCGCGGCGTTTCATGTCACCGCCTCCCTTCACGATATCCCTCGAATGTGCCGGTAACCGCGGCCTCGGGGGGGATGCCGCCACGGAGCAAAGGATTGTTCTGCAGGCCTTGCATCACCTTCTCGCTCTCATCGAGAGCCGTAGTGGCTTCTTGCATCAGGATACCGATCTCAGGCGCTGATTGGTTCAAGAAGGTCATCAGCTCGCGTAGCTCGCGCATCGACTCCGCCAGGCTGGTGTACAGCAGGGCATCGTCGTGAAAGAACTGGGCCGCACTGCCATCGGTGCCGATCAGGGTCGCGACCAGCCCCTCGGGATTCTCCAGGCGTCCGGCAAAGGTGGTCAGGCTCTGCATCAGCGGGTCGAGCTGTTCGGCGGTCCGCGTGACCTGGGCGGTCAACTCGGTTACCTGCCGGGTGGCGAGATCGACTGTGTGGAGCGTGCCCGTGGTCGCGGCCAGCAGGCCACCATCAGGAATCGCACCGGAACCCATCAAGGTGATGTCGAGCCGGGTCAAGAAACGATCAAGGGTGCCGATGAGCGAATCGACGTGGCTGACCAGCGGCGGCAAGGTGTCGAGCAGGCCTGCCACGTCGTCCCGCCTGGTCGGTCGATCCACCTCGCCCCGGTTCAGGCGCGCGCGACCCTGGGGTGTGTCGGTGGAAGGAATCAGTGTCCCCGGCGGCAATGGCGGGCCACCTCCCCGGCCGGGATACAGGACCAGGCTGGAGCCGAAGCCGAGCGGCTGCACGGCCAGTTCCACCACCGATCCCGCCACGATACGATCCGCATACTCGCTGAAGACTGAAAAGACGACCTCGACCTGGTCGCCCTCGCTCAGGGCGAGGCTCTTGACCCGGCCGATGGCGAAACCGCGGAACTGGAGTTCCAGGCCGGTGCTCAGTCCCTCGGCGGTATCGAAGCGGCTGAGGAACTCGGGATCCTGCCGCAGCCAGCGGTGATTGAGGCCGACGAAGACCAGGGTTCCGAGCAGAAAGAGCAGCCCGACCAGGACGAAGAGGCCGACCATCTTGTCGGAATGGCGTAACGAAAAGGTCATGGTATCGCCACCTCCCCCTCACCGCAGTCCGGCTCGAAACGGCGTCCGGTTCGGTCGTGCAAGATCTCCTGGATTTCCGGTCGAGATGAGGCGAGGATCTCCTCGCGCGGCCCGGCGGCCAGCACCCGGCCCCGACGGACGATCACCAGCTGATCGGCCAGATCGGCGGTGACCTCCGGGTTGTTGGAGACGGTGACAAGCGTGACGCCTCGGTCGCGCAGCTCATGGAGCTTGTGTAGCACGAGGTTGATCCAGCGACCGTCGAGCCCGGTGGTCGGCTTGTCCAGAAACAGCGCTTCCGGCCCGGGAATCAAAGCCCTCAGAAACGAGAAGACCTTTTGCTGACCTTCGGAGAGCGCGACTGGACGGATCATCAGGTCCTCGCTGAGGCCGAACGATTCCAGGATATCGTCGATCCGTCGACGTCGCGCGACCGCATCGAGGTCCGGATATTTCGCCTGCAACGGCAGGTCGAGATTCGCAGCGAGATTCATGTTGGCCCAGAGGGCGGCGTCCTGGAACCCAAAGCCGGTCCGGGTCTGGAGCCGACGATTTTCACGGTCTGTCAGAGCAGCGAGATCTTGACCGTCGTACAGCACCCGGCCACGTGTGGGCGGGATCAAACCGGCGGCGGTCTTGAGCAGGACGGTCTTGCCGCATCCCGAGCCGCCGCGGATCACCGTGGCCTGCCCTGCGGGCAGAACCAGATCGATCTCGCGTAGGACCGGATCACCGCCCAGTTCCACCGTTACGTTTTGCAGTTCGATCTGCATGGCTCACCTCAGGTGAAAAAGCAGTGTGATCACGGTGCTGGCCATGATGCATAGCGCCATGCTCGCGCCTAATGACTGGATCGTCTTCTGTGGTACTTCGGTCACCGCCCGCAACACCTTGAAACCGTAGTAGGTCGACACCGTGGCCAGGATGAGTCCGAAGACGAAGCTCTTTAAAAGGGAAGAAATGATGTCGTCAGCGGTCATGACCAGCACCAGGTTGCCGAGGTGCTCGGTGACCGGAATGCCGTGAATCAACGAGGCGATCCAGCAGCCGCCGAACAGCCCACAGAGGTTGAAGTAGAGGTTCAGAAAGACCATCGCCACCGCGACCCCGAGCAGGCGCGGCGCAGCGATGAAATAGATCGGATCGATACCGGCGGCCATGTACGCCTCGATCTCGTGATCGACCACCATGTTTCCCAGTTCGGTGGTGATGGCGCTGCCCGACCGGGCGGCGATGATCAGCGCCGTCAGCAACGGTCCGAGTTCACGGGTGATGACGAGGATGAGGATCTTGTACGCCAGTTCTCCCCTGCCAAACTGAGGCAGCAGCGAAACCCCCTGGATCATGACCGCAGCCCCGATCCCCAGTGAGATCAGGGCCAGGATCGGCAACGCCTCGACACCGGTGAAGTAAACCTGCATTCGCAGAATCGGCAGGGCTATCTTGCGTTTTCGCAACAGATTGAAGGATTCTCGCAACAGAACAAATGCAAAACCGGCAGCGTAGAGACCGTCGTCAAGGGCTAAGCGGAATCTGTTCCCCAGCGTTTCTATCATGTCAACACCATGACTGGCCGGAGAAGGTCGACTCCGCCCGGAGGTGGCCAGCCTGTCGGGCCCTGGATGCCATCATCCTGATCGGGCGATACACCAACCACTTGAACAATTGTTCGTACAGGGAGCCGGTTAGAGAGGTCTGCAGGTCGTGAAAGCTAGAACTCATTTCAAAACCCAGTTCGTAGCGAGGGCGAGCGAAAAGCCTGCTGGAGGACGATTGATGGTGGAAAGGCCCGGAAGCGGCCCAGTAGGGCCGTTGAGAACCTTTTCACCATCAATCGTCCTCCAGCAGGCTTTGCAGCCGTCCGCAGTAGAACTGTGTTTTGAAATGAGTTCTAGAGTCGCCGAGGTGATCGGACGAAATTCACTGGCATCAGCACTGCGCCGCCACTGTACTTATCATGCCCCTGCGGGGGACGTCTGAAGGCTGCGAGAGCCATGGACGGCGAAGCAGCCGCAAGTACAAGCAAACCTGTCACACGACGTGACAGGCTTGCGGTCCCCCGAAGGGGCATGATAAGTACAGTGGCGGCCCAGGTAACAGAGCTAGGACCTCAACGCCTGAGCAGCCTCCACCCCAGCCTTGAAAGCATTCAGGTTGAGCTCCTCGGTCCCCTTGGGCACCCGAGCCAGAATAGCCGACTCCACAGCCTCACGGGTAACAACACCAGCCAGCTCCGTAAGCACACCCAACGCCACGATATTGGCCACCAGCACCTTGCCCACCTTTTCGCGGGCGATATCGATGATGGGTACCCTGTACACCGTGAAGTCGCCTTCGGGAAGATCAGTACACGCATCGGAATCCACCAGCAGAATGCCGCCGGACTTGAGATCCGAGTGGTACTTGTTCACCGATTCCTGGGTCAGGGCCAGGAGCAGGTCGATGTTCACCGCCTTGGGATAATCGATGTCCTCGTCCGAGATGATGACCTCGGAACGGCTGGCGCCGCCACGCGCCTCGGGACCGTAGGACTGGCTCTGGGTGGCGTTCTTGTCGTCGTAGATGGCCGCCGCCTCGGCGAGCACCTTGCCGGCGAGTACCAGCCCCTGGCCACCTTCGCCGCTCAACCGGACCTCGTAGCGGAAACTCATTCCGTCCCTCCCAGCTTGGCCATGAGCTTTTCGTACTCAGCGGTATATTCTGGCTTTTCGATGTCGGTGAGGATTCCGGTGACGATCTTGTCCTCCAGCTCCTCGGCAGACATGTCAGCCGCCTTCTTCACCGGCACCGTTCGTTCCTTCAGATCCTCGAGCATCATGACCGCGCCGCGCATCTTGTTGCGCCGTCCATAGACGGTGGGGCAGGGCGACATGGCCTCGACCACCGAGAATCCCTTCTTGAGCAACGCCTTCTCGATGAACTTCGAGAGCTGCACCGCATTGTAAGCGGTGCCGCGCGCCACGAAGGAGGCGCCCGCCGCCTCGGCGAGGCCACTGATGTTGAACGACGCCTCGACGTTGCCGAACGGGGCGGTGCTGGCGAACTTGCCGATCGGCGTGGTCGGGCTGACCTGACCACCGGTCATGCCGTAGATGTTGTTGTTCATCAGGACCACGGTGAGATCGATGTTCCGTCGCGCCGCGTGGATGTAGTGGTTGCCGCCGATGGCGGTGGCGTCACCGTCACCGGTGATGACCACCACATGCAACTTCGGGTTGGCCATCTTGACGCCCGTAGCGAAGGCGATGGCGCGACCGTGGGTGGTATGGAGTGTGTTGAAGTCAACGTACCCCGGCATCCGGCTCGAACAACCGATTCCGGATACCATCACCATGTCGTCCCGCCCCCAGCCCACGCGCTCGACGGCCCGCAGGATCGACTTCATGACGATGCCGTGGCCACAACCCGCACACCAGATCAGGGGCAACTTCGCCTGGCGGAGATAGGGGCTGTAATCGAAATGTTCCATCACTTCACCGCCTTTTCGATGGCTGCCAGGATCTCGGGCGGGCTGATCGGTTCCCCGTTGATCTTGTTCACCTTGACCACGTCGGCTCGACCGGCCACCGCCCATTCGACCTCGTGGGCAACCTGGCCAAGGTTCATTTCCGGCACGACGATGGTGTCGACCTTCTCACCCATGGCTCGTATTTCCCGATCGGGGAACGGCCACATGGTGCGTGGCCGCAGGAAACACGCCTTGATGCCATTCTCCTGGGCCATCAGCATGGCCCGCTTGGCCGAGCGCGCGGTGGAGCCGTAGGCGATGATACCGATTTCCGCGTCATCGTCGCCATCCTCTACCACCTCGATGATGTCGTCGCGGTACCGTTCCAGCTTGCGGTTGATCCGCAGCATCTGCTTCTCGATCTCCACCGGGTCGTTGGTGGGAAAGCCGGTCTCGTCGTGGCACAGCCCGGTGACGTGGAAGCGATAGCCGGTACCGAAGGTGGCCATCTCGGGAATATCATTCTCGGTGCACAGATACGGGAGATACTCCGCGGGCGGCACCGACGGTTTGACCCGCTCGTAGATCTCCAGCTCCTCGTAGGCGGGAATGCGGATCTTCTCGCTGATGTGCCCGACGGTCTCGTCCATCAGCAGGATCACCGGGATGCGGTACTTCTCGGTGAGGCTGAAGGCGCGTACCGTCAGGTCGATGGTCTCGGCCACGCTCTGCGGCACGAGGGTGATGATCGGGTGATCGCCGTGAGTCCCCCAGCGCGCCTGCATGACGTCCGACTGCTGGGGCATGGTGGGCAGGCCGGTGCTCGGCCCGCCGCGCATGACGTTGACGATGACGCACGGCACCTCGGTGATGCAGGCGTACCCGATGTTCTCCTGCTTCAGGGAGAAGCCCGGGCCGCTGGTGGCGGTCATGGACTTGGCTCCGGCCAGGGAAGCGCCGATCACAGCGCCCATGGCGCTGATCTCGTCCTCCATCTGGATGAACCGGCCGCCACTCCGCGGGAGCCTGCTGGACAGCTCCTCGGCAATCTCGGAGGACGGCGTGATGGGATAACCCGCGAAGAACTTGAGCCCGGCGGCGAGCGCGGCTTCGGCGCACGCCTCGTTCCCGGTCATGACGCGGATTCTGTCATCTCTGGTTTTTGCTGACATGAGACCAGATCCTTTCCGCGATCACTTCACGGTGATGGCAAAGTCGGGGCAGCGATAATCGCACAGTTGACAGCGGTTGCAGGCCAGGAGGTTGACCACCACTGCGACACCACCCTCCATTGCCAGAACATCCTTGGGACAGAGCTCGACGCAGATAGTGCAGCCCTTGCACCATCCCGCGTTGATCTCTATCTGAGGAGGGGCGTCCTGCTCGGTTATTTTGCTCACGGGAATCTCCTGTTCGAGCCGATCGAAGGGTTCCACGGGTCAGCGTGGCCAGAGCTGATCTTGTCACCGGGATTATCGGTTCGAGGGCGGATGGGTGATTGTGGTTGTACCTCTCTGGTGCAGTGCCACCCGGCAGCGGATGTTCATTGCCGGTGACTTCCTCCCACTACCATGATTCGAGGCAAAATCTATGCCCCTGCCAGGGGAGAGTCAAGGCGGGGATAAGCGTTCCTGGTCGCTTCCGGACACCGCTCACAGTTGGCACAAGGTATTGTGGTTACTTGAAAAAACAAGGTCGGGTCGTTCTCCCGTCGCCGCCGGGGAAAAGCCCTGAGGTGGTTCAGGCTGGAGTTGATCGATTGCTCCCCCACACGACGCCTCCACGCCCACCGATCGTGGGATCATTTGATCATTGGAGCATGGGCAAGCAGACCGCGCCGGGCGGTCAATGTGACCCTATCGACGGCACCATGTTCCGGTCGGATTGGGTGCGGGAGACGAGCCGGCGTACCCGGGCACACCACGATCTCTGCGACGTTGCGCCTGCTGTGATTGAAAGTTGAACGTGGCGCGGGCGGCCCGGCGGAGCCAGGCGGCGAGGGAGTAGTCGCTGCGGTGAGTGCGGCGTTCGCCGTAGTGGGGGCAGTACTCGCCAGGACGCGGGGTGTGGCAGGTGGGGCAGGTCTGGTTTTCGGTCATGGCGGTCCTCGGGGTGATACCGTCT
>JBDRBC010000247.1:0-5032 GCA_043823125.1 bacterium
CCCGGCTAGTCATCGACGTCCTCGTATTGAGCAGGCGACTTTTCCCGGCTCTCGACAATTTGCGGGTATCGTGTCCGCGGAACCGTCGACCCGATCGCCTCTACCGATAGCTCGTGCCACCATGAGTCGCCGAAGTCAAACAGATACTCAAACCGCTGCCCGGCCTTCAGCCGCAGACCGTCCAGCCTGGCTTTGGTGGCGTCGAATCGTCGGCCGCTATCGAGAAGCTCGGGCCCCTCCAAAATTTGGGGCGCAGTGTATTCCTTGGCCTTCGGTCCAGACACCCTTCGGCGGCTGGGAGCCTTCGGGAAGTAGAATGAATACAAGTGTGGATCGAAGCGGTCGAACGCTGCGAAGATCGCTTCGTGGAGATCATCCAGAGTCTGATCACCACGCAACGCTATCGTGCGCCAGACACACTTATTCCCCTTCAAGTTCACCTTGAACAGGTACTCAGCCTGAGACTCTATCACGTCCATCGGAGCGCTCCCCCACGAGCGTCTTAAATTCTACAGGTCTATGGTATCCGGATACCCTGCAAGCCTCTGCAGGCTATCATCCCGCCTGTCGGTTATCCATGACGAGTAAGTGGCACGAAGTCAACGTCATACCACCATTCCCCCATCGGACAGCGTATCAAGATATCCCTGCAACTTCAAGGATAACGCAATAATCATAGCGAAGATCTCGAACCAGCCTCCACCATTCGCCCCGGTACAATTACATCGCGCCCTCCTTTGCAAATCTCACTCCCCAATAACGCATGTGTCAACAAGGGAGCCCCGCTCCCCGCCAGCAGCCTGGCAACCGTCAGCCAGCAACCGAGCCCGGGGGCCAATCCCCCACCAACAAATCCAGCCGCCAACCCAAAGCGGCCAAACGAAAGGAAGAATCCATGCAAACCCCAACCGGCAGAACCATCCGAGCCACCCCGCAAACTGCCAGCAGCCGGCGGCGGCTCCTGTCCCTCGCAACTCTATTCCTGATCCTCACCCTCTCCCTCACAACCCTCCAGGCCTGGGCCATCTACGACGCCCACGTAACCTTCGACCTGGAACCCCTCTTCACCGAGTACGGCCCCCACGTCGGCCACGCCCCCGGCGACACGGTACTCACCGAAAACGGCATCATAATGACCATCGAGAACTACCACGAAGGCGGCTCCACCAGCTTCGGCACCGGCCTCATCGACGATGCCGCCTCCATGGGCTTCGGCCAGATACGGGTGCTCGAGCTGATCGCCCTCGCTGCCAGGTTCCACTTCGCCGATCTGCCCGGCAATCCCCCTGATACGGTCAGTTTCGACTACCTCACCACGAACATGGCGGTCGAGAACCTGGACGTGAACGGCATCCAGATCGAGGTCGTCTGGTTCAGCGCCTTGAACGGGATGAACGTGGCGCCCGGCGTCTCGTGCCAGGTCACCTCGTCGGTCCCCTTTCCTTACAGCGAAACCGGCACCGTCACCCTGATCGGCGACATCGAGACCGTGCAGGTCGGCGGCCGTGAACTGCAGATCGACAACCTGCACTACCGGTCCACCGGCAGCGGTCACGGCTGTGCCGACTGCGATTACGAGGTCACCCACGAGACCCTGACCGTGGGTGACGCCTGGGGCGCCCCCCACGGCGATATGCCCGGCGATCTCGCCTTCGTGGAGGACGGCATCCCGGTCAGGCTTCAGCGTTTCCACGACGGCGGCGGCGGCGACTTCAACGAGTGCATCATCGAATGGACCGCCAGCGGCTTCGGCGTGGACAACTTCATGCACTTCGACCGTATCGACGTGTCCTATGAAATCCATGCCCTCGGTTTGCCGGTGCAGGCGGTGCTCTTCCTGTTCGCCGACATGTACGACAGCGTCGACAACATGCAGGTCAACGGCGGGCCCATGCACATCGGCGACATCGAGTCGTTCCCTACCAACATCGCGCCGGGCATCACCTACCTGACGCTGGATGTCGTGCCCATAGTGGGCGGCGGAGTCACCGGTATCGGCCTGCTGCTGGGCAACGTGCAACGGCTGGTCCTGGGTGGCGAGTTGTTCTACGTCGACGAGGTCTGTGTCTACACGGACGAAATCGGCAGCGGTGAGCAGTGCGACCACTTCATACAGTTCGAGGACGAACCGCTCGGCACCGGCTACGGCGTGCTGCACGGCGACAATCCCGGCGATCACATCTTCACCGAGGATGCCATCCCGGTCTCCGTCGACCGGTACACCGACGGCTCGTCATTCACCTTCGACAACTGCACCATCAGCAACGCCGATCCCGGCGCGGGCGCCACCGACGGTCAGGCCATGGGCCTGTACGGCATCAGCAACGTGTTCGACTTCAGCGGCCTGAGCGCAGCCGTGGACACCGTGATCTTCGAGTACGTGGATTACGCCGGCATCGAGAACCTGGGCGTGGGTGGCCCCAGCGTGTACTACGGCCAGATGGCCGACTTCGCGCCCGACCTCATTCCCGGCGTCACCATCGAGGTGGACTCGTGGCCGCTGCCGACCGGCGAGTCGGCCGGCAGGGTCACCATGACCGGCAATATTCCCCAGTTGCGGGTGGGCGGCCAGCAGCTTCTGATCGACAACATCTGCGTCATCCTGGTGGATGGCACGCTGGCGGAGGTTCCACTGCGGAATCCCAAGCGTCTACTCGACGACCCGTTCCCCAACCCGCTCAATCCGGCCACGACGCTGAGCTTCAGCCTGCCCAGCGCCATGCCGGTGCGGCTGAGCATCTATAACGTGGCCGGTGAACGGATCGCCACCCTGATGGACGAGCGGTGCGAGGCCGGCACTCACAGCGTGGTCTGGGATGGCCGGAACACGGCCGGGCGCCTGCAGGCCTCGGGCATCTACTTCGCCCGGATCGAGGCGGCCGGTATCGTGGAGGCCAAGAAGTTGATGTTATTGAAGTAAGACCACTAGGTAGCAACGAGCTATCGGCGGCCCCGGGTGACCACCCGGGGCCGTTATTTCGCCCGACGATTGCAAATCCCGCGGTTGGTTCACGCATGTAGAGATGAAGCCGGAAGTTACCAACCGTCAGCAGGAGGAAAGGTCATGAAGACGAGCAAGCGGAGCACTCGCAATCGTGGCACCGGAGCAGAGGCGGGCCAGGCCACGTACATCGGCCCCCTCAGCGAACGCCGGATCTCGCGCACCCCCATGCTGCCGTCGTCCCGGATCTTCGAGGTCGACCAGGCCCGGGAGGAGGGATCGTGAACAGCGTGAATCAAGCCGCGGAACGGGCCAGTAACCCGTTCGTGGACCGATGACCGAACAGACGAACGGCGGGGGTATTGTGAAAGGGCTTACGGATCGGGTATACTGCAGCCAGGCCGGTTCGTGGCCCAGCCCCCGTCGGTTTCGTCTGAGACCGGCTTTCCATTCCTCCACGACACCGTGTCCGTATTCCTGCCTCGTATTTCTGCGCTAGGAGTCGTCCCATGAAAACTCGGCACACCTTGACGTTTTCACTCCTGCTGATTTGCCTCCTCACCGGAAAACTCCACGCCACGACCTTGCTCGTCGATCCCGGCGGTGGTGGCTACTCCGATATCAAGACCGCCATCCTGAACGCCGTGGCGGGCGATACCGTGCTGGTGGTGGCCGGCACCTATACCGGCAACGGCAACAAGAATCTCGATTTCGGGGGCACCAACCTGGTGCTGCTGTCCCGGGACGGCTCCGCGGTCACCGTCATCGACGGCGAGGGCTCGGGACAGGGCATCAGCTTCCATTCCGGCGAGAACGACTCGTCCGTGGTGGAGGGGTTCACCTTCACCAACCTGCCCCTCGACAGTCCCATTCGTATCACCAACGGCTCCAATCCCGTCTTTCGTGCCTGCATCATCATGGGCAACCACGTGACCTCGAGTAACGGCGGCGGGGCGTACATCGCGGATTCGTCGCCCGAGTTCATCACCTGCACCGTCGCCGAGAACACGTGCGCCGACAACGGCGGCGGCTTCTTCGTCTCCGGCGGCTCGCCGACCTTCACCCGCTGCACGGTCATCGGCAACTTCACCGGCGCGCAAGGCGGCGGTTTCCGGATAGTGACCGCCGCCACGCCGAGCATCACGGGCTGCACCATCAGCGGCAACCGGGCCAACGAAGCGCTGGGCGGGGGCGAGGGCGGCGGCCTCAATGTGGTCACCAATTCCAGCGTCACCGTCGTCCGGACCATCATCTGGGGCAACCGGGCCAACAACCAGGACGAGGTCTTCGTCTCGACCAACTCCTCGGCGGTCTTCGGCTGCTGCGACCTGGACACCTTCGAAGTGAGCGGGCCGGTGACCTACACCGGCAACACCATCTGCATCGAACCGCATTTCTGCCGGCCGGCGTACTGCCGGTCCTTGCCGTGGACCTACGGCGATTACTCCCTGGCCCTCAATTCTCCCTGCCTGGCCGACAACAACACCTGTGGCTTCCGGATGGGCGCCCACAGCCAGGGCTGCGATACGGTGAATGTCTGGCTGGGCACGGTGAGCACCAGCTGGAACGATCCGGACAACTGGAGCGTGGGGTACCTCCCGAACGAGAACCACCACGTCCAGATCACCCAGGGCGAGGTCGTGCTCGACATCTACACCAACATCGACGTCCTGACCCAGTGCCCCAAGGCCGCCGAGTCGGACACCTTCAAGATCGTCGACCCCGGAGTTCTGTCCTTTCAGGGCGGCTGCGAGGATCCTGGAGGCAAGGGCGGAATCACTGTGGTCTCCGGCACCACGACGACGACGGGGGGAGAGAACTGTATTCCTACCAGCCTCGTGGTTGAGTTCACCGAAGAGGCGGAGACCATCGTTGATGGCGCCACCTATGATGGAGGCGGGACCATCAGCAACGCAGGTCAATTCATCTGCACCGGCTCGGACACCTCCACCTTCGGCGTGACCATGGAGAACATCGGCAACAGCGAGGACCCGTCCCATCCCCTCGGCATGGACATCCAGTCGGGAGTCGTCGAGTTCAGCAGCGATCTCGACAACGACGGGCTGGTCAAGGTCGCCCCCGGCGCCACCC
>JBDRBC010000248.1:0-2274 GCA_043823125.1 bacterium
CATGGTGGCCAACCCGTTCAACATCTCCGTCGAGCATGCGAACCTCAGTCTCGATTCCGATACCGACGTTCTCGGCAGTGGAGACATGTACAAGTACCTGAGCGCCTGGTCAGTGTGGGATGCCGGTAACATTGACCCCTGGGGCGGCTTCCTTGTTTACACGAACGATGGCAACGCCCAGCTGCTCATCGACCCCGGCTTGCCGGCGGTGAAGAGCGCTCCGGTCAAGAGCCCGGCTCCGCTCTGGGCCGTGAATATTGACGCACGAGTTGGACAGGCCGTGGATGCCTACAACGCTGCCCGGGTGATGCCCGAGGCCAGTCTGACCTGGGACAACTTCGATGGCCCGGAACCGCCAGTCATTGGCAAGTACGTCTCTCTCAGCTTCCCGCATCCCGAATGGGATGAGCCGGCGCGGAACTTCGCGGTGGACGCGCGTCCTGTTCCCGAAGACGGCGACATCTGGGACCTCGAAGTCCGGACCAATGTCCAGGACATGGTCCATCTGAGCTTCAGCGGTCTCGAGAGTGTTCCGGAGGAATACCAGGTCTGGCTCCATGACGAGCTGCTGGAGATGAACATCAACCTGCGCGAGACGACCAGGTACAGCTTCGTCGGCACCAGCGAGCAGTACTCGCGTCGCCTGAAACTGGTGATCGGGAATGCGGATTTCATCCGGACCGAGATGCCTGCCGGAGAGCTGATGCCGCAGCGGGTGGAGCTGTCGCAGAATTTCCCCAACCCGTTCAACCCGGTGACCACGATCAAGTTCGGGCTGCCACGCGAGGCGAGGGTGCGCCTGAACATCTACGATGTCCGGGGTCGGCTGGTGACGAAGCTGCTGGACAACAAGCTTATTCCGGCTGGTCGACATGCGGAAGTTTGGGACGGCACCGATCGTTCGGACCGACGCGTGGCGAGCGGGGTGTACCTGTACCGGCTGCAGGTCGGGGATGCGGTCAAGACCCAGAAGATGGTCCTGATGAAGTGAGTGCCCAGCTAAGGGCACATCCTTCTAGCTGGCTGCAAGGTGCCAGCCGGGGTAACTGCTTGTCAGCCCCGTAGCGAGGGGTCGGGCGGTACGTGGTAACACTGCCGTCTAAGCGGCCCGACAACGTCTCTTTCAGGAGGCAACGCGAACCGGCAGGCCGTAACGCGAGTGAACCTACATGTAGCCTCGTAAAGACCATACTTGGGGAGGCCGACCCGGTATTTCAGCGGGGAAGGCAGCATCTCGGGATGTAGGACAAGCGAGCCGCCCGAGGCTCCTCCGGGGTATCAGGGGCGGAATGCCGGGATAGGGGATGTGTCAACTGGGGAGGCCCTCACTGGTTTCTGCCTCGATGGCAGCGACAAGACCCTTGGTATAAGGCTGTGCCGAAGTCCCGGGGAACCGGTGAGGGAGTCGGATGGAGTCATAGTACTGCTGACCTCAGAGACAACATAACTCTGGGTGAGGGAAGGACTCCTGCTGTGGGTGTTTTTCCGATGAAGGCCAGGAGTAGTGTATTGCGCAAGCTAACAAGCACGTTCAAGCTTCGGGGCTTTCTGAGGAGGCTAGGGGCGCAGGTTGCCCTGATTTCCCACAGGAAAGCCGTGTGAGGGAAAACCTCATGCACGGTTTGATGAGGGGGTGCTGGAAACGGAGCTACGGTCACCTCTAAACGGGCACGAAGCTGGAAACGGTGGATACAGCCAATGGGATGACCTGCGAGCCACCGCGCCTGCACCCTACTCTACGAACGCTGCGCGGGTCCGATAGGGGGTGGAATTCGCCGCGTCGTGAGCTGGCACTTTTCCCCTACCGGACTCCCCGCCTGGATCGTGAGAGTCGTATAGGGCAGTGATATCCTCGGCATGACTCGCCCAACCGCCCCCCGCCGCCCCCAACACCGAGACGAGGAGGAAGGTGCTCGTGAAATGAACGCAGGCAAGTCCTGGTAGGAGGATGAAAATCGCCGCGGCGCGTGCCACCGTCTCTCCACTACTAGCGGAATCATTGGGCCACCTTGTTTTGAAACTACACGGCCATATATGGCTGTTTGAGTATTCCGCTAGAAGATCGTCTTCGCCAAAAAAGGGCTAGTTTGATCATCGATATACCTGTTTGAGTGCTCCCCAACTCCTGATAGTAATCGGCACTGGGCCGCATTCGCCACTGGGGACAGGTTCGATACGGTCGATGATTATGTTTACCTAAATTGAGCGATTCCAACGATTGAAAAACTCCACCTGCTAGGATAACCTATTTGTGATCAACCAAATAAGGCACCC